>PMAA01000141.1 GCA_003152355.1 Acidobacteriota bacterium
TACATGTTGATGCCGCTCATCAACACAGTCATAAACGCGAAGCTGACCGACGAGAGCGCCCTGCTTGATTCTCCGAAGCGCAGTTTCAAATATCCGGGCACGGAGTGAGTTTTCGAGATGTAGTAGAACGGCATCATCACCAGCGCCAGGAACAACATCGCGGGAATTGCGCCGATCCAATACCAATGCGCGGCCAGAATTCCATATTGATATGCCGCGCCCGCCCAACCCATTAGTTCCAGTGCGCCGAGATTAGCCGATAGAAAGCTCAGCCCCGCGATCCACGCCGTCATTTCTCTGCCCGCCATGAAAAAATCCTCGCCGGTGTTCGACCGCCCCTTCAGATAAAAGCCGATGGCCAGGACCAAAGCAAAATAAAAAACTATAATGATGAGATCGACTGGGGAAAGATGAACAAGCCGGGAAGAATTCGCGGAAGCGAGTAACAAATTCATTCCTTTGTCCTCACTTGCCCGTAAGAAGCTGCTCGATCATGATTTCTCACATTATGCCGATCGTGAAGCGATTCCCGGCGATGCTGAAATGCGGCCCGATGCCCACCGTAAAATACACCATTCTCGCGACGGCTTCGAGCATCCAACCGCATTCCGCTACACGTAACCAATTCGCGCCGTATACCGACAAATTCTTCGACTCCCCTTATTCCCTGAACGATACTCGAGCTCCCTTCCAGAATGTCCTTTTCCGAACTGCTGTGTCCTCTCTTCTCAGCTCATCGGAATTAAGCCACAAGAGTGTCATTTAGTTTGTTCGATCGTGACTGCGGTCATTGGCATGGGCCGAAATCTCAAGCTGCGGGTCGTTGCCGAGGACGTGGAAACGCAACAGCAGTTGGCATTTCTTCAAGCTAACGAATGTGATGAGGCGCAAGAATATTATTTCAGCCGGCCGGTGCTTCCCAAGCAATTCGCCAAGTTGCTCGAAATCGGAGTGGCGCACTCGCTGCAACATTCAGTGCAACACTGAGGACGGCGACAATATTCTTTGAGCGGGATCCGTTTGAACATTCAGGAAGCTTTTGGGCGCGCCCGCGCAAATTTCATTTTTCTAGAATGAAGTCAGGGTGGCTACTCCGGGCAGGCAGCGCCGCCGTTTATCCAAATCTTCATCTGCGCGACCGTTTCCGGACGGGTGAGCGGCGGCAGCGTGCGGCCGTCGCCCGGATTCCAGCCCCAAGCGACGAGATCGTCGTTCGCTACGTGGTCCAGTAGTGCTTGGAGAGATCTTTTGCCATTCTGATTGGGATCTTTGATCTGGTTGCAAAGTTCCGCGGGCGAGCGCCCGACGAACGTCATTTTCTGAGCGGCCGGAGGAAGGCTCCACTTCGGATTTCCCGGCGGCATGTGCGCGCCCGGCAAATTCGCCGCCTGATGGCACGTGTCGCAGCGCATCCCATACACTCCGTGCCCGTCCTTTCCGCGCTTCACGTTCTGAATGTGCACGTGGCTATCGTCTCCCTGTAGGGGCGCATCGCCCGCCGGATGGCAATTCTGGCAACGCGGAGACGTGAGCACGCTGTAGACCTGCAGGAATGCCGCGCGGGAAGCAGCCGCGTCGGGCTTTGCAGGGACGCTATCCGCAGGCGAAGCCGCGACCAGCGCGAGCGCGCCCGCGAACGTTACCATTGCCGCGGCATACCGCGCCAAGACGCCGAATCTTCCGCGAAATTCCGTTCTTTTTGCTTTAGGCGCGTTATGCGAATTCATCATTTCGCTCCGAAATGTTATGCGAGAGAGCTTGAACGAATCGGCAGCCGGCGGATGCGCTTGCCGGTGGCCGCGAAGATTGCGTTCGCAAGCGCAGGCGCGGCCGGCGGAACACCTGGCTCGCCGACGCCCGTCGGGTGTTCGGTGCTCGCCACGATGTGCACTTCAATTTCCGGCGATTCGAATATCCGCAGCATCGGGTAGTCGTTGAAATTACCCTGCTCGACTCTGCCATCCTTCAGCGTAATTTCCGTTTTGAGCGCCGCGGTCAATCCGTAAACGATCCCGCCTTCCATCTGAGCCTTCACTGTGTCCGGATTGATCACCAGGCCGCAATCGATCGCGCACACCACTCGATGCACGCGCACCTCGCCGCCTTTTCCCACCGACGCCTCAACCACCTGCGCCACGTAGCTATCGAACGAAAAATGCGTCGCGATTCCGCGGCCTATTCCCGGCGGCAGTTTCGATCCCCAATTTGCCTTCTTCGCCGCGAGATCGAGCACGGCAAGCATCCGCGGCTGTTTCGCGAGCAACACCCGGCGCAGTTCGTACGGATCCTTTCCGCCTGCGTGCGCTACTTCGTCGAGAAACGCTTCGACGGAGAAGCCCGTGTGCGAATGGCCCACCGAGCGCCACCACTGCACCGGAACGCCGATCGTCGGAGTATGCAAGTCCACTTGCAGATTCGGGAGACCATAAAGTATGTCGGCCGCGCCTTCGACCGAAGTGCTATCTACGCCCTCCTTGATCGCGAAGGCCGCAAACGGCGTGCCCATCATGATGGATTGGCCAACGATCGTGTGCGTCCACGCGACAGGGTTGCCGTCTGCATCGAGGCCCGCGGCGAAGCGGTCGTGCCACATTGGCCGGTACCAGCCGCCGCGAATATCGTCCTCGCGCGTCCAGATGACTTTCACCGGCGCCTTTGCCGCTTTGGCCACGTGAACTGCTTCGACCACGAAATCTGAAACGGGATTCGCGCGCCTGCCGAAGCCGCCGCCGAGCAGCGTTGTGTGAATTTGAACTTTCTCGGGATGGAGCCCCGCGACGTGCGCGGCGTTGGCGCGGTCCACGGTTTCGAATTGCGTGCCCGTCCAGATTTCGCAGCTATCGGCGCGCAGGTCCACGACGCAATTCAGCGGCTCCATCATCGCGTGCGCGAGATACGGCACGTCGTATTCGGCAGTGATGGTTTTGGCGGCGGACGCCAGAGCCGCCGCCGGATCGCCCACTTTCTTTGCGATCGCGCCTGGCTGTTTCGATGTCTCGGAGAATTCGCGCACCATCTGTTCTGATGTGAGGCCTGCATTCGGTCCCGGATCCCATTCGACCACCAGCTTGTCCCGGCCCACTTTCGCCGGCCAAAAGCCGGTGGCGATGACCGCCACACCGGACGGAATCTCCTCAACCGATTTCACGCCGGAAATTTTTAGTGCTTCAGTAGCGTCAATCTTCAACGCTTTTCCGCCGAACACCGGCGGGCGCGCGACTACCGCGGTGAGCATCCCCGGCAGAATCACATCGAGCCCAAATTGCGCCGTGCCGTTCGTCTTCGACGGCGTATCCAGGCGCCGCGTTGGCTTTCCGATCTGTGTGAACGCGCTCGAAGGCTTGAGCGCGACGTCAGCGGGCGCAGTCAATTGCGCCGCGGCGCTCGCGAGCGAGCCGTACGTCGCTCGCCGGCCTGTGGCACCGTGAATCACCACGCCCTTTTCAACATGGCAACTTGCCGGATCAACATTCCATTTTTGCGACGCCGCTTGGACGAGCATCGTCCGGGCCAGAGCGCCCATTTTCCGGTAATGGTCATATTCGGCGGGGGACGTCGTGCTTCCGCCCGTCATTTGAATGCCGAAGATCGGATGGTTGTAAACTTTATCTACGGGAGCCGCTTCCACGCTGATCCTCGCCCAGTCGGCTTCCAATTCTTCGTTCAGCAGCATCGGCAGCGAAGTGTAAATGCCCTGGCCCATCTCCGAGTGATTTGAGATCACCGTGACGCTTTCATCGACGCCAATGCGCACGTAGGCATTGAGCGCGAACTGATGATCCGCGGCGCCCTCCGCGACGCTGTCCTCGGCACCAACCACCGGCAAATACAAACTCACGAAAAGTCCGCCGCCGAGCGCGGCTCCGGCCTTGATGAATTCCCGGCGAAGCAATGTAGCTGGTGCGCTCATTTCGGCCCCCGTTCGCTCGCGAGCTCCGCCGCGCGATGAATCGCTTTTCGAATCCTCGGGTACGTGCCGCAGCGGCAGATGTTGCCGCCCATGGCCTCGTCAATATCTTCATCGCTTGGCTTCAGATTTTCCGCCAGCAGCACGGCCGCGCTCATGATCTGCCCGGATTGGCAGTAGCCGCACTGCGGCACATCGAGCTCGATCCACGCTTTTTGTAGCGGGTGAGTGAGATTCGTCGAGAGACCCTCGATCGTCGTGATTTGCCTGCCTTCCGCGCGCGAGACGGGCGCGACGCAGGAGCGTATCGCCTTGCCATCGAGGTGCACCGTGCAAGCGCCGCACAGCGCCATCCCGCATCCGAATTTTGTTCCAGTCAGTGCGAGCGATTCTCGCAAGACCCACAGCAATGGCGTCGAGGGATCGACGTCCACCTGGACAGGTTTCCCATTTACGAAGAATTTTGTCATGCCTGATCCCCTAACTGGTATTCGAGGCAAGTGCCAGAAGCGTGGAACGAGGAAGATTATAAGACGCATGGACGGTGATTTCGAGCGGAATGAAATCCTGCGGGAATACCGGCGTCGAAGCCCTCAGCGATGCGATGTGACTGAGGCTTTAGGCTATATTCAAAGGCTGGAACAATTCTTCATCCAGCGAGGCGGTTGTAGCGTACTAAGATATAAGAGCTTAGCGTCGCGGATGCGGTCTGTAACTTTTCGCGGGTGGGCGGCTCTAATGAACCGGAATGGCGGGGACATGCTTCTGTACTTTCTGGCTTTCGTTGGCGGTGTTCTGACGATAGTCAGTCCGTGCATCTTGCCGGTTTTGCCTTTCGTATTTTCGCGTGCCGATCAGCCGTTTCGTCGCAGCGGCCTTCCGCTTCTCGTTGGGATGGCGGCCACCTTCGCCGCAGTCGCAGGCGTTGCTACGTTCTCGGGAGCCTGGGTCGTTCGTGCAAATCAGATCGGCAGAATTCTCGCAATTGTCGTTTTTGGGCTGCTGGGGCTGGCTCTGCTTTTTCCAAGTCTGGCCGAATATCTGACGCGGCCATTGGTTCGCCTCGGCGGACGGGTGCAGGGCCAAAACAGCGCCGAGGCTCCCAGCATTGGACGCTCTCTTGTGCTTGGAATGTCAACGGGGCTTCTTTGGGCTCCTTGTGCCGGTCCGATTCTAGGTTTGATTTTGACGGGAGCAGCGCTGCAAGGTCCAAGCGTGCACACCACGTTTCTGCTTCTAGCGTTTTCCGCGGGAGCCGCGAGCTCTCTCGCAGTAGCGCTCTTGGCCGGCAATAAGGTATTCGCATTTATGAAAAAATCGCTTGGCGCGGAAGAATGGATACGGCGCGGACTGGGTGCCGCAGTTTTGGTGGGCGTCGTGGCGATTGCCTTCGGCTGGGATACGGGAATTCTTACGCGACTTTCGCTCTCGAGTACTTCCGGTTTCGAACAAAAATTGATTGACCGTTTCCGGCCGGTCGCCTACGCAAAAGCAAGTGCGACAGGCGCAACTCAGCCCGCGAAGGTGGAATTGGGGCACGAGGGACCGTTCCCAAGTCTGAACGGCGCNNTACTCTTGCATCAATTGTTTGCGGTCGGTGCCATACGTGGAAGCCTGGTCGGAAAAATATAAGAACGACGGCCTGGTTGTGATCGGCGTGCACACTCCGGAATTCGCGTTTGAGAAAGACCCCGCGAATGTAGCGAAGGCGCTCACGGATTTGAAGATTACTTATCCGGTGGCCATCGACAGCAACTACGCAATCTGGAAAGCGTTCAACAACGAATACTGGCCCGCGCACTACTTTATTGATGCAAATGGAGAAATTCGCTACCACCATTTCGGTGAGGGGAAGTACGACGAATCGGAAGAAGTGATCCAGCAATTATTGCGCGAGAAGAATTCGAACTTGAAAACCGGCGGTTTGGTACAAGTTACGGCGTCCGGATCTCAGGCCGCGCCGGATTTCGAAGATGCCGCTTCCCATGAGACCTACGTCGGCTATTCCAGGCAGCAGAATTACGCTTCGCCGCAGAAAATCAGGCAGGATGGGCCGCAAGCGTATACGGCGCCGGCGCGATTGACGGTGAATCAATGGGGCCTTACCGGAAATTGGGATGTAAGCGGGGAGCATGCGGCGCTGGATGCCGCGCCGGGCAGAGTGATTTTCCGGTTCCATGCGCGCGATTTGCATCTTGTTTTGGGACCGGGGAAGAATGGGAAGCCGGTCCATTTCCGCGTGCGGCTTGACGGCACCGCGCCGGGCGAAGATCACGGCGTCGACACCGATGAACAGGGCGTCGGCGTTGTAAAGGAATACCGGCTGTACCAATTGATCCGGCAGAAGGGCAAAGTGGAAGATCGGACGTTTGAGATTGAATTTCTCGATCCCGGAGTGCAGGCGTTCGCATTTACGTTCGGATGAACGCGAACGATGGGAGGTCGCATGGATTCGTCGAACAAGAAAAATGCCGTGGCCGCCAATCTGATTGCGCGCCGATCGTTTTTGATTGGCACTGGAACTGCAGCCGCGGGACTTGCGTGTTGGTACGTTCAGAAGAGTGGGCCGGTACACGCTGAAGGTGTGCCCGCGAGCCCTGCGAAGATGGTTACGATTGTGGAGTTTTCGGATTCAGGTCAGCGCAAAGCGAAGGCTTCCGTTGAGCTCATTACCAAGACGGAAGAGAAATGGAAGAAGCAACTCTCGCCCGCATCGTTTGAAGTCACGCGCCAAGCTGGTACCGAGCGGGCCTACACCAACGAAAATCCGAACAATCACGCAAAAGGCGTCTTTCGCTGTATCTGCTGCGATACGGCTTTGTTCGACTCCAGTACCAAGTTTGAATCCGGCACAGGTTGGCCGAGTTTTTGGGCGCCCATTGCGAAAGAGAACGTCGTGGAAATCACGGACACCAGTTTGGGAACGATTCGAACGGCGGTTTCTTGCCGGTTGTGCGATGCGCATCTTGGGCATGTCTTTGACGATGGTCCGCCCCCCACCGGCCTGCGCTATTGCATGAACTCCGTCGCAATGAGATTCGCCAAAGCTTCCTAAGGATTTTTGGTTGGGCTCAAGAAGTAAGCAGTTCTCATAACAATTGTTTTTAAGGAGGGAGTGATGAATCGAATCGTAACGCTGGCATTGGGCTTTCTTGTAGTGTTGCTAATTCTGTTTGGCGCATTGCGCCACAGTGCGACGAGTGCCGCGGTCGCGCTTCCCGATCCGGCGGTGGACGAAACTCTAGCCGCAAAAAAAGGCCATGAAACCATAGTCATCGCAGGCGGTTGTTTCTGGGGAATTCAGGCCGTATTCGAGCACGTAAAGGGAGTGACCCGAGCGACTTCGGGCTACTCCGGCGGCACAGCGAAGAATCCGGATTACGAAGAGGTCAGCAGCGGTGCGACGGGACACGCGGAATCAGTGGAAATTGTTTACGATCCGTCGCAGATTACTTTGGGGACGCTGCTGAAAGTGTTCTTCTCGGTCGCGCATGATCCGACGGAATTAAATCGCCAAGGTCCGGACTCGGGCACTCAGTATCGCTCGGCGATCTTTTTTGGGAATCAGGATCAGCAGCGCATCGCGCAGGCTTACGTGGACCAACTCAATCAGGCAAAGCTTTTTTCACGGCCGATCGTGACTCAGATTGTTCCGCTGACAGGTTTTTATCGAGCCGAGGATTATCACCAGGACTTCGCTGCCCATAATCCGGACAATGCCTACATCGCGATGTTTGACGCGCCTAAGGTGAAACATCTCCAGCAGGAATTTCCCGGTCTCTATCGCTGAACGGTTGCTCTCGCGCAGAGGTCGGGCGGCGGGACAATCTTCAGGGGCTAAAGCTCAAACTTCAGAGCCCGGAGGCTCCCGCCTCCGGGCTTTGGAGAAGAATAAGGCGCGAAACAGCATTTGCTCGAGTTCATTCCTCTGCAGGCTTTAGAAGCTGGCGCCGCTAGACTGTCTTGTCCTTCGAATAGCAGATCTTCTCGAGATTGCATTCGATGCACCGCGGCTTCCGCGCCACGCAAACGCGGCGGCCGTGCCAGATCAATTGGTGCGCGAAGAGAATCCATTTTTCTCGCGGAATGATTTGCATCAGATCCTGCTCGATCTTCTTGGGATCCGTGTTCTTGGTGAGATCGAGGCGTCCCGAGACGCGCTGGACGTGCGTGTCCACTACAACTCCGGAAGCGATTCCGAACGCGGTGCCCAGGACGACGTTCGCCGTCTTCCGCGCCACACCCGGAAGTGTTAGAAGTTCATCCATCGTCTGCGGTACTTTGCCGTGAAACTCCTCGACGATTTTCTTACTTGCGCCGATGATGGATTTTGTCTTGTTGCGAAAAAATCCTGTCGGACGAATGTCCTGCTCGAGCTCATTTGGCGACGCGTATGCGAATGCTTCGGGTGAAGGATACTTTTTGTAGAGCGTCGCCGTGACTTGATTGACGCGCACGTCCGTGCATTGGGCCGAAAGGATTGTCGAGATTAGAAGTTGAAACGGATTGTCGTGCGTGAGAGCGCAGGTTGCGTGGGGATACGCTTCGTCAAGTTTTTCGAGAATCGCGCGGACGCGTTTCGGATCGGTGCCTCCGGCCTTTGCGATCTTGGCGGGTTTAGCGTTCGTTGCGACGCGCTTTGCCTGCCGCTTTACCGGTTTTGATTTTTTTGCTCGCGAAGATTTCTTCGGTTTTTTCGCCATGGTCGTGGGCTGAAAATATAGCACGACCAGGCAATCACGGCTCGATGCGAACGCCCTTCCAGAAAGCGATGCGATCCTTGATCTCCGCCGCTGCCGGTTTCGGTTCTGCGTAATACCACGCTGCATCTGGATTTCGCTCGCCATTCACAACGACATCGTGATAGCTGGCAGTTCCTTTCCACGGGCAGATCGTGTGCGTCTGGCTCGGCTTTAAATAATCGAAGTGAACCGACTCTGGCGGGAAATAAAGATTGCCTTCGACAGTCACGCAGCGATCACTTTCAGCGAGGACTGCGCCCTTCCAGGTTGCCTTTGCCATGAATGTAACTCCATCGATGAAAATGAAAGACGGAAGATGCCGCGCTGAAGCGTGCCGCTACAATTGCAGCAGCTGATTCGCGCACTTGTACCGGGCGGCCTCTAGGCCGGCATCTTGATTTCTCCGTCAGATCGCGATGAAAAGGCTTTGCGCGAACGGCCATTCGGCATCAACCCACTGCGCGTCGCAGCGGTACCCGGCGCGCTCGCCCATCGCGACAACTTCCGCGCAATTATATTTATGGCTGCTTTCCGTCCAAATCGTTTCACCGGCGCGCAAGCGGCATGAGAATCCCGCTCGCGCCAACTTCACCGTCTGATCCTCAGTTGAACGCAAATGCATTTCGATTCGGCGCTCCGAGCCATTCCACCGCACGCTGTGCTCGAAGCTCCTCAGATTGAAGTCACCGCCAAGCGCTTGATTGATGTGCGCGAGCATATTCAAATTGAACGCTGCGGTGACGCCGGCGCTGTCGTCATACGCCTCCACGAGCTGAGGCACCGGCTTTTCGAGATCGGTGGCGAGAAGTAGGGCGTCGCCGGGCAGTAGAACGCGCCGGACCGCGCGCAAGAAGTCCTCGCCCGCCGGGCGATCGAAATTACCGATCGTGCTCCCAAGAAAAAGCACAAGAAGCCGTTCGCCCGATTCGCGCCGCGCCGCGACCTCCAGCAATCCATCCTGGTAGGCGCGCTCGAATCCCACCATGCTCACGGAATCGATATGCCCAAGCTCCTGCCAGCATCGTGAAAGCGCCATGCGCGAAATGTCGATCGGGAAATAGCGCACGGGTTGGCGCGTAGCGAGCGCTTCGAGAATCGAACGTGTTTTCGATCCGCTGCCGCTGCCAAGTTCTGCGACGATCACGGGCAGCGGAAGGCGGTCAATGATTTCGGCGGAATGTTCCCGCAGGAGACGCGCTCCCGCCCGGCTCAGTCCGTACTCCGGCAAAAGACAGATCGCCTCAAAAAGCGCCGAGCCAACTTCGTCGTAGAGATATTGTGACGGTAGTTCCTTCTGCGCGGGTTTCGATAGCCCAGCGCGCACCTCCGCCGCGAAGTCCATCAGGGAAGGTTCTGTCACGCGTTCGATCAATCTGGGTCGGGCCGTAGCCATGTTAGATCTCCACACAACGAAACTTTGCGTACACGTATGGATAGTGGGGCTGAAACCAATTGCGAAAACTGCGGCGCAGCATGCTCGCTGCCGTCCGCTGCGAGCCGCCCTTCATCACGAAATGCTTGCCGTCGAAAAAGTTGGCCGAATAGCCCGGGTAAAACGGGAATGGTTCAAATCCCGGCAGCGGCGCAAATGGCGTGGATGTCCATTCCCATCCATTGCCAAGAAGATCGAAGACGCCGAACGCACTCGCGCCAAGCGGATGCGACGCGACCGGCGTGGGCTCCCACGACGCAAAGTCAAAATTACCGCGACAGGCGTTCGGCGATTCGCCGCCCCACGGATACAGGCGCTCCGCGCCATTCGGCGTGCCATACGCGGCGCGATGCCATTGTGTTTCCGTCGGAAGCGCCTTGCCGGCCCAGCGCGCGTACGCGGCGGCTTCGGCGTGGCTCACGTAGACGGGCCACGTGAGGGGAAGCGGAATCTCTTCGAACATGCCGCGGAACATCCATGCATCGCCGCGCGGAATCCAGAAAAAGGGATGCGTGATTCCGGCCGCGGATTTCCATTCCCAATCTTCGGCGCGCCAAAGATTCGGCTCGTCGTAGCCGCCGGCTTTCAGAAATTCGAGGAACTGGCCGTTCGTCACAGGATAGGCTTCGATCGAAAAGGCGGGAACATCGGCCGCGAGCGTCTCGAATTCGTTGTCCCATCCGAAATCGTCGCGGGGCACAGCGTGGCCACCGGTTGAAGGACGACAACCGTTGCGCGGCTGGCCAAGTGTCGCAACACCCGCCGGAATACTCGCCATGCGGCGTGTCACGAGCCCGTCTGTGATGGCCTGGGCGGCGCCATTCCTCTTTTTCTTTTCGAATGGAAGCTGGTGCAAAAGATACGCGAGTGTTTCAGCATGCATGAGGCGATGCTCGATCGCTACGTTGAGCCGCGTGCCATCGGCGACATCCGGTTTCATCGAGCCGCTCGAAAATCCTCGCGCGATGCCTTCGTCAATTCGTTCGCGCGTGCGAGCGTTGTACACACGCACTTTTTGCTCCGACGGCCAATCGCTCGGCACGTCGTTCGGAAGATTGCCGTTCGTCGGATCGATGCCGAATGCAAACAATTTATCGAACCCGGCATTTTCCGGTTCGAGATCGAACGCGCCGCGCCCGAGCAAATTCCAATCGAAAGCTTCAAGATGCCCGAGATAAAAAATCAGGCGGTGGCGTTCCGCGACCGGGCGATCGTAGAGCGCGTCGGGAGCCAGCATGTCGAAAATCGCGTCCGAGCGCCGGCGCGCCTCGGAAATCCGTTGTTGCAGCGAATGTAAATAATCCGGCTGAAGAGCAGGCGCGGTCACGAGTTACCTCGGGAGAGTAGAAGCGCGTTCATTAGACACCTTTGATTTGATTCAGAGCAAGCGAAAACGTTTCAACCGCGAGCTGTGGAAAACCCATGGCTTTTATATGAAATCGCGGGAGCCGGAAGAGGCCAGTAATTGCAATAACTTGCGAAAAGCGCGCCCGCGATGGCTGTACTCGTTTTTTTCTTCGCGGGTAATTTCCGCATAAGTGCGGCCGAGCTTCGGAAAATAGAAAACGGGATCGTAGCCGAATCCGCCGCTGCCGCGCGGCTCCGCGGCGATCACGCCTTCGACGGAATCGGAAAAAACCGCAAGCGCACGGCCTTGCTGCGCGAGCGTCAGCACGCAAACGAATCGCGCGCGCCGTTCGTCGGCGCTCTTTCCGCGCATTGCTTCAAGCAGTTTTTGCACGCGATCCGCATCGGATGCATTCGGGCCCGCATACCGCGCGGAGTGAACTCCCGGCGCGCCTCCGAGCGATCGAACCACAAGCCCGGAATCATCGGCGATCAGAAGCTCATCCGTGAATTGCGAATAATGAATCGCTTTACCGGCGGAATTTTCGGCAAATGTGGGCGCGGATTCAGCAAACGCAGCGAGCTCCGCGAAGCGAGGCAGCGGTTCGATTTCGATTGGATTCGCCCCGGCAAGAACGCGATATTCCCGCAATTTACCCGCATTCGAGGTAGCTGCCTGAAGCTTAACGATTTTGCCCGCCGAATTTCATGTGCAGCAGTTCAATCTGCAGTTGTTTGAGCCGCTCGATTCCGGCCGCCGCGATTTCGAGCATCTGTTCCAGCTCGCGGGCAGTATAGGGCCTGCCCTCGGCGGTCGCTTGCACCTCGACGAACTTGCCGCCGCCCGTCATCACCACATTCATATCCACCTGCGCCTGCGAATCTTCTTCGTAGTTGAGATCGAGCAACAGCTCATCGTTCACGATGCCAACGCTGATCGCTGCAACGGAATCTTTGAGCGGCACATTGCGAAGAATTCCCGACGCGACAAGCCGCTCAAGCGAAAGCGCGAGTGCCACGAACGCGCCAGTAATCGAAGCTGTCCGCGTGCCGCCATCGGCCTGAATCACATCGCAATCAATCCACACCGTTCGCTCGCCGAGTCCACGCAAATCCGTCACAGCGCGCAGCGAACGCCCGATCAGCCGCTGAATTTCCTGCGTGCGGCCGGATTGTTTGCCACGGCTCGATTCCCGCGGCGTGCGCCGGTCGGTTGCGCGCGGCAGCATCCCGTATTCGCTCGTCACCCAGCCCTTGCCCGAACCTTTCAGAAACGATGGCACGCCGTCTTCGATCGTCGCCGTGGCGATCACGCGCGTTTGTCCCGCTTCGATCAGGACACTGCCCTCCGCCGTCGGAATAAAATCCGGCGTAATCTTAATGGGCCGCAAATCTTCAGGCGCGCGCTCTTCGGTTCGCAATTTGATCTCTCCGCTTGAGGAAACCGATGCCGATGGTTTCAGCGCAGCCAGTTTGCCGGGCGCGCGCAAGCGTGTCAACCGACACCCGAATTCGGCTCCCGCACAGTCCTCCGTTCACCACAGCCAGACAACCGTGATATAAATGCCGACATTCGTGAAACTGGCAAATTTGTTCGGGAGCCGACGATTTGAACGCAATCTCCCGCTTCTTTCTTCAAGGCAAACACTGGCAGATTTTCATTCCCGTCATCGGCGTGTATCTTGCCGGGAACATAATTGGCATTTTTCCCATGCCATTTCCGTCGCGCCCAGGGTCAATTATTGCCAAGGAAAGCCTCGCGTTTGGACTGCTGATAGGATTATCGTCATTGGGCCTATACTTCTGGTTCTGGACCATGGGATCATTTTTCACTTCAATTCTTAAGCCAGAATTGCGCCCGAGGCTGAGCTTGTTTCAAGTTGCTCTTATATACCTGCCGTTATATATCGCATTTTTCATAACTACGTTTCCAGATTTCACGCCGGGGATAATCGGACTCATTCTCCTGCTCCACCTCATTGCGATGTTCTTCGCGGTCTACACCATATATTTCGTTTCGAAGAGTTTGGTGATGGCAGAGGCGAAGGAAGCCGTTTCATTTTCTGATTATGCGGGAGAGTGTTTTCTCTTGTGTTTTTTTCCAGTTGGCATTTGGATTATCCAGCCCAGGGTCAATCAGCTGTTTGCAAATCGAAATATCGGCGAGCGCTCTAGCGCGCCGGCTAACAGTTAATCGCCAGATGTCAAATAGCAATCGCGATCAGAAGTTCTGCTAATTTTCCGTGAGCGGCTCTCCGAGGGGCTCAAATGACCGACCTCAAATGGTTCGACGCATATTCAGGACAGACAACCGATCAGCTGCTCTCGCTGGAAGGGAAGTATCGAACTGATTCTTTAGTGGCTGCAATCGAGAAGGGAATCGGACAAAAGGCCGCTCGCCACGGAAATAAGAGTCTAACGGCTGAGGAGCGAACCGTTCTTGCCATTGAGGCGCTCGAGCGTGAAGTCAATAACGGCGGCTATTCTCAGTACTTTGAGAACGCACATGAATTCGCTCCAACTATTGTCGAGTCACTCGTGCGTATTAATTGCCCGAAGACGGCCGAGATAAGCAAGGAGGCCATCCACGCGCTCAATTTGCCGGCCCTCGATTCCGCGTCGATTAACACGGCAATGATTTCGCAAAGCGATAGACGCGACGACATTCTCGGTCAATGTGATGAGGCGTATCACGAGGCAGGCGAGGACATTGGCGGCCAACTTTTCGCATTCATAAAAGTGAACAAGAGTCAGATTAAACTGTAATTCGTCTTCGTTCGGCTCAAGGCGCACTTGCCAGACCTCCGTTAATCAAGACCTGCGCACTGAACCATCGAAAGGTGGCGTAGCAATATGCATTTCCAAAAGAAAATTGATGCCATCCGCTTCTGCTGTGCAATTTTCCTCGCGACCAACTGGCTGCTTTCCGTCGCAGCCTCTGCGTGCAGAGCGCAGACCGCGTCCGCGCCAGACGGCGGCGTTGCCGTCGGCGCGCAATACGATTCGACGCATGTTTACGTTGCGCCCGCCGACTTGGACGCGTTCGTCACCAGCTTTACGGCAACGTTCGGGGGCGAGCCGTCCAAGCGGTCGGTGCTAAATCCCCTTCCGGTCCCGAGCAGCACTGAGTTGCAGCCTCTATCGACTCCGGCCGGCGTGCTCTCCATCTTCGCGTTCGAAACGCCAATCCCGTTTCCATTCGGGCAGGAGCGTACTGGATACCTGGTGACAGATATGGACCGGGCGATCAAGGCCGCACGTCTGGCTGGAGCGGAAGTCGTCGTCGAACCGTTTAGGGATCCCATCGGAATCGACGCGGTCATCCAGTGGCCCGGCGGCGTGAAGATGCAACTCTATTGGCACTTCACTCCACCGAAATTTCCGCCTCTCGAAACGATTCCAGATAACCGAGTATATGTTTCGCGCTATCGCGCCGACGAATTCGTGAATGGCTTCCTTAGGTTCTCGCGCGGCAAATTGCTCTCGGATGATAAGGCCGCCGACGCGGGTGAAATCGGACGGCCGGGAGAAACGTACCGCCGTATTCGCATATCTTCAGCTTTCGGCAACATGCGGGTGCTGGTAACTGACGGGCACTTGCCGTATCCTTTCGGCCACGAATTGACCGGTTACGAAGTTCACGACCTCGGCGCGACGCTCGAAAAAGCCAAAGCAGCCGGTGTGAAAATCTTGTCGGCGCCTTACAAGATGACGGACCGCACGAGCGCGATCTTGGAATTTCCGGGCGGCTATATCGCCGAAGTACACGCCGCGACGGCGCATTAACGAGCGGTTCGCGTCTCGATTGCGCCGGCGCAGTCGCATAAAATCCCGCACTAACCCGGAATGCGGCAACATGAATCCCAGAAGTTTTGGGCGGAGAAAAGAGGCCACCATGTTTTCGGGAATGTCGACGTTCACTCAAGTACACGTGGTTATAAGCTTGATCGGAATTGGCTCGGGGCTTGTCGTTGCGTTTGGTCTGCTGGCCGCGAAACGCCTCGACGCCTGGACGGCGCTCTTTTTGGTAAGCACCGTGCTGACGAGCGTGACTGGATTTATGTTTCCTTTTCACGGCTTTCTGCCGTCCTACGGCGTTGGCGCTATCTCGATGGTTGCTCTGGCTATTGCGATATTTGCGCGCTACGGCCGTCATCTTGCCGGCAGTTGGCGCAGGACTTACGCGATCACCGCGATGGTTTCTCTCTATCTGAACGTATTCGTCTTGGTTGCGCAGCTTTTCATGAAGGTGCCGGCACTGCACGCTCTGGCTCCGACGCAGTCCGAACCGCCATTCAAGATCACGCAGCTCGTTGTCCTAGTGGTTTTCGTCGCGTGGACCATTGCCGCCGCGAAGAAATTTCGAATCGCGGTGGGTTAGCGATTGAACGATTCCGAACCCTTTTATTCGTGGCGTGGGCATCCTGCCCGCGATCTTCGCTCATCGCCGCCGCGCAGAAAGCCGCGGGCAGGATGCCCGTGCCACGATGGCCTTTACGGCTTTTTGGTCGGCGCATCTGCGGCGGGCGTCGGGGCGGCAGGTTGCGCAGCGGGTGCGGCGGGAGCTACGGAGTGAAGATCGAAATAGCCGGTCAAGTCCACGTGGCCTGCAAGTGTCTCTGCCTCTTGTCCATGAATCAGAATCTTGAGGCGTCGTAGCGACGGCACATTGGCCTCGAGCGTTAGCGCGATGGAATTGACGGCCAGCGATTCGCTTAAAATTCCCGACGGCGTTTCCGAACTCAGCTCATCCGAAAAATCCGCGATCGCCGTGCCGTCCGGCAGTACGTAAAAGGCGAGAAGGTTCGCATCGGCGGGCAGCGTTTGGTGCGCGGGTGCCGGCGCGTTGGCGATGAGCGCTTGTAGCACCTGCTTGCTTCGCACGGTCGGATCCGATGCGAGCTGCAAATCAATCGGCGTGGGCGCGAGCAAGTCGGGCGATGAAGTTGAAGCCCAGTAGATGAGCGCTCTTGCGGCGACGTCCGAGGGCGAGGTGATGGGCGGCGCTACCACTTCACGGCGCGCCTGCACCTCGCTCGTCTGATCCTTGGCGAGCCGATTCACGCGATTTTGCAGGCCGTGCAGGCTCAGCAGCCCGCCAATAACGGCGGCAGTAAGGATCGCGATCGTGATTTTCAGATTGCGCGACATTATCGGGTGCCTGTGTCGTAACTCGGACGGAACTCCGTAACCGCCCGCGCCACGCTTTCCGCAAGCGACACGATCATCGGATCAAGCGCATGCGCATCTTTCACACTGACGCTCGAAAGCTCGACCGCCGCCGCCGGCGCCGCGACGGAGCGCAAGTCGCGGATCGGAAAAGCCGTGGACGACGCAGGCGAGCCGGGAAATTTCTGCACGAGTTCCGTCTGAATAAATTCGGCGAGGCGATGGCTGGTGTCCCCGTACGCCTGCTGCGCCGTTTCCCATGGAATCAGGCGGGAAACCAGCTTCTTGGAAGGCTGCGCGGTAGGTTCGAGAGTAGGCGTGTCGTCCGGAGAAACATTCGTCGAGAAAAGGTACGAATACGCGCGTGCCGTGCCCACCTGTCCGGTAGATGAAACGTGAAAACTGATCAGGATCGCCAGTCGCGGAGCGTTGGCCACGGCCGCCCGGTCATCGAAAGATGGATTTACATCGGTGTCGCGCGTCATTATCACGCGTAGGCCTTGCTGCTGAAGTTGAGTCCGCGTGGCCCGCGCGAGAGCGAGCGTCAAATCTTTTTCAACGGCGCCGGTCGAGCCACGTGCGCCATCGTCCGTGCCGCCGTGGCCGGGATCGAGCACCACCGTGAACGTCGGATGCGCCGGAGAAATTTGCGCAGCCGGTGGAATTTGGGTAGCCGGCGGAGCTTGGGTAACGGGCGGAGTCTGCGCAGCCTGCGGCGGATTGCTTGCAGGCGTAGGCGTTGGAATCTGTTGCTGTTGCGGGGGCGCTTGAGGCCGTGCGAGTCCGGCAAAGAGCAGGCACCCGGCGAGAAAAAAACACGCGAGGCGCGAAACGATCGCAAGGTTGTGCCGGAAATTGAGGCCCACGACACGAAAGAATAGCAAAATTTCGCGGCCGGAACGCGCATACGTTTCCGCAACGCGCCTTACGTTCAATAAAAATTCATCGAGTGGAGCGAGCTTGCGGGCGCTTGCGGTAAATGTCCACGATTAGCAGCGACATCGAGAGGATCAGCAGCAAGTCCGCTGTTTTGTGGTATGGAGTAAAAAACAATGCGCCCGTGGCCCCGGCCAGTATGAACGCGGCTACAACCTTCAGCGGACTCCAGGAATATTCGGCGTTTTCGACGGGCGCGAACATGCATATATCCTACATCGCCTTCGGGCCCCTGTTCAATCAATCGGATCAATCATCGTGCATCGTGGCTCAATCAACTGGCCCAGTCAATCGCCGCCGCGAATCATGTCGGCGGCCTTCTCCGCGATCATCATCACCGGCGCATTCGTATTGCCGCTCGTCACCACCGGCATCGCCGACGCGTCCACCACGCGCAGATTCTCCGCGCCGCGCACGCGCAAATGCGAATCCACCACGGCCATAGCGTCGACGCCCATCTTGCATGATCCCGCGGGATGGTACGTCGTTTCGGCAGCATCGCGAACGTAGCCGGCAATTTCGCCGCGCGATTTCACGTCCCTTCCCGGCAAATATTCATCGCCGCAATATTCACGAAACGCCCGCGCCCCCGCGATTCGCCGCGCAAGCTCGATGCCCGCCACAAACGTCTCCACGTCGGAATCGTGCGAAAGGTAGTTCGGCTCGATGATCGGCGGGTCCATCGGAAACGTCGTTCGCAACCGGACGCGCCCGCGGTTCTCGGCGCGAATGAGCGTCGGGCCAATCGAAAAGCCGTGCCCCTGCGGACGATCGAATCCATGGTTGAGATAATAAGCCGGCCCAAAGTGATATTGCAGATTCGGCCGGTCGGCGTCAGGACGCGTCCGCAGGAAAGCCCCGGCCTCGGCAATGCACGACGTCAACATCCCGCGGCGAAAAATCACGTAGTGAAGAAAGCTCAGAAGCGTCTCCGCCTTCGCGAGCGTAATCGGCCGCTTGCATTTGTACGCCACGGGAAGAAACATGTGGTCCTGCAAATTCGCTCCGACGCCCGGAAGATCGAGTGCAACTTTAAGGCCCAGTTCCTCAAGTTCCCGCGCCGGGCCAATGCCCGAGAGAAGCAGCAATTGCGGCGAATTGATCGCGCCGCCGCACAAAATTACCTCGCGCCCGGCGTGAACCGAGTGCTCGCGCCCATCGCGAACGTATTCCACGCCGGTGGCGCGATTCTCCGCCAGCAAAATCTGCGTCACATGCGCGTGAGTCAGCACCGTAAGATTCGGCCGTGCTCGCGCAGGGCGCAGATAAGCATCGGCGGCGCTCCAGCGGCGGCCGCGCTTCTGCGTGACCTGATAGCGCCCGGCGCCTTCCTGCTCGCGGCCGTTGAAATCGTCGTTCTCGGAAATCCCAACTTCGCCCGCCGCGTCAACGAATGCGTGCGAAAGGGGATTGACCGTTCGCAAATCCTCGACGCGCAACGGCCCGCCCACGCCGTGAAATTCCGAGGCGCCGTGCTGCTGATCTTCAGCTTTCTTGAAATAGGGAAGGACGTCGCGGTAGCCCCAGCCCGGATTGCCGAGTTGCTCCCAATCATCGTAATCGCGCCGATTTCCGCGAATGTAAATCATCGCGTTGATCGAACTCGACCCGCCGATCACCTTTCCGCGCGGCCAATAAAGCTGCCGGCCGTGAAGATTCGCTTGCGCCTCGGTTGTGTAATTCCAATCGGCTTTCGATTTGAAGAGCTTCGAAAATGCGGCGGGAATGCGAATCTCGCGGTGCGAATCGGGCCCGCCCGCTTCGAGCAGAAGCACGCTCGTTTCGCGATTTTCGGAGAGCCGGCCCGCAAGCACGCATCCCGCGGAACCCGCGCCTACAATAATGTAATCGTAGCTGGCCATCAGCGCGCCAAGAATGCCACGCCAGCCAGCGATTGAAAAGCGAAGGAGCGCCGCAATAAATCAATTGTCCCGGAGGGCCCTGCGTCTTCCTCGGTTTTCTCGTTCCGCATCGACCCGGACGGCGCATCTTACGCACGGCAATCGGTCAATCGTAGCGCCGGCATCTTGCCGGCGGTTTTTTGCCACTCCGCCGCACGGAAAGTCGTCGGCAAGATGCCGGCGCTACGAACTGCCAGGTAGCCATTTTTTGCGGTTGGCCGGCAGGACGACAGCTACGAGCTAACGTGGGACGAATAACTATGCTGCGTCGGGTGGTTTTTGCGCAACAACGGAGAGCGAATCCGGCGTCTGGAAAAGCGTCTTGATCCCGTAAGCAACGAAGCCACCGGCGATTAGCAGAATGCCGAACGCGAGGCTACTCATGCCGAGAACGGTTTCATTTTCGCTACGCACCACGGAAAATCCGAGCAGCAGCAGCGGGCAAACGCCAAGCATGACGGCCCCCAGCATTCCGCCCGGCACGCGGAACGGCCGGCGCAGCGTCGGCTCCTTCACTCGTAGCGCAACAAGTGCGATGAACTCCAGCATCAAGCTGCTGCCATAAAGCAAAATATCGAGCGTGACCAGGTGCTCGAAGTTCAGTCCGAGGCACATCCCCCAGCCAATCGCCAGCGCAACAATCGACACCCAAGGTGAATGCGATTTCGCCGTCTTCTGCGCGAAAATCTGCGGTAGCATTCCATCCTGCGCCATCGCCAGCGGCAACCGCGAATANNAACATTCCAAACGCGCTCATCATACCGCCGAGCACGAGCGCCACGCGCAATCCCTGCCCGCCCACAAGCCCCGCCAAATCCGCCCACGAACCCGTCTCCCAAGAAGCCGCCGGCGCGCCGGTGATCCACATCGCCGCCACCGGAACGATATAAGTAAGCGACACGACCACGACTGCCAAAATCATCGCGCGGGGATAAGTTTTTTGCGGCCGCTCGACCTCCGCGGCGATCGTCGAAGCATTGTCCCAGCCCATGT
>PMAA01000085.1:0-16322 GCA_003152355.1 Acidobacteriota bacterium
TAAAGTGCCTGAATCGGCGGGAGTTGCATGCGTTGCGGCGGCTTTCACTCTGGCGGACGATTGCGCTGAAGGATAGCAGCCGAGAATTCGGAATTCGTCCGCGCAATCACTGAGTTCGGCGAGGGCCTGGCTGACCGTTTCGTCAGCGGTCGAACCGCCGATGTCGAGGTAGAAACTATAATGCCACGGGCTGCCCTTCAGCGGACGGCTTTCAATCTTGAGGAGATCGATGCCGCGCTTCGCGAAGACGCCCAGCGCGGAATAGAGCGCGCCCGGCTGATGCTTCACGCGGACGACGAGCGANNTTTGTTCGCGTTCTCTTTCGTTTCGGACTTCGCGGAGAGCAGCACGAATCGCGTGTAATTCTCGCGGTGATCTTCCAGGTGCTCGAGCAGAATCGTGCCGCCGTAGAGCTCCGCAGCATGCCGGCCGGCAATCGCGGCGAGAGTCGCGTTACCCCTCTCCAGAACTTCGCGGACGCTTCCAGCCGTGTCTGTACTGGCGATGCGCTGAATTTCCGGATGCTGCACGAAAAAACCGAGGCACTGCGCCAATGCGACCGGATGTGATTGGACGACGCGGATATTTTCAAGCTTTGCGCCGGGGCATCCGATGAGATTGTGGACGATNNGCGAGACTATTTTCGAGCGGGGCGAGCGCGAAATCGGCGGCGCCTTCAGGAACTGCGGAAAATAACGCTTCGAATGTCGGCCGCGGGACGAGTCGAAAGTCCTCACCGAGCAGTTTGATGACAGCTTCCTCGCTGAACGCTCCGCGCTCTCCTTGAAATGCGATGCGTGGTGGGTTTCCCGGGGAGGTCACACGAGCGATTCTACTGCACCTTAGCCGACATTTGCTTGAGTTCGCCCTCAAGCTCGCTCGCACGCGGTAAATTCCCGCTGCGCCGTTCGGCATTCGCCGTCAGTTGCAGCAGAAGCGAACTCTTCGGCGATTCCTTCAGCGCCAATTCGGACTCCGCCGCAGCTTCGGAATACAGGCCAAAATCGGAATAGACGGATGCACGGCCTAGATGACGCACCAGACCGTCCTTCGCATCCCATTCGGCCAGCTCTTGCGCCAACCTCTTCTGATTTGGCGGCGTGAGCACGGAGAAAGACACGCGGTATTCGTGCCCCTCCGTATCGCTCAGCCGCAGCACGAGCGGCGCGAATCCATTGCGGTCGCGATAGTTTGCCAACGCATCGCGCAGTTCCTGCGAATCAAATGACGCCGATGAGGTCTGCAATCGGCCCGACTGGAAAAGTGGCAGGTCGCTATTTTCCGGCGCCACCGATAACGTAACTTCGCCGACGGCCGCCGGCGGATTCCAACGGACGACAAAGCGCTCCGGTTCGATCGTGCCCCCGGAAGGCGGAGATGAAAAAATCGTTTCGGCCGGGCTNNGCGGGCTCGGCGTAACGGATCACTTCGTTCAGGACCGAGCTTACCTCCACTTTGTGCGTTTGCGCTCCGGATATCGTCGTGTAGGTCTGAGAGTCGAGAAGCGTGAGGCTGCCCGAGGTCGAACTGCACTTCAAAATCTCGCCGGCAATCAACGGTCGGTGACTGCCCTTCGGGGATACCAGCACGTGCCACTTTTGATCTTCGGGCTCAAACACCTGGGCTTTGCACGTGTTTTCGATTACAACACCCGCGAATGTGGTTACTTGCGCGCGAGCGCGAAGCGGAGAAACAAGGACCGGCACAACAATCAATGCGGCAATTGCCCAACGAGGAGTGAGTTTACACAAGTCCGCCCGGACGGCTTTTCGATATGGAATTGCGTTCATCGAACGGTTGCAGCCCGAGTCGGTGCCGCATCCACAATAGCAAAATCTGTCCGAGCGTCAAGGACGGAGAGAATCCGAGGCGGGTCCAGCTTAGTCGCGAGTGAAAACGTGGTCAACGACGGCATGGCCAATTAATCCAACGGCCACGAAAAGCGAATCATCCCACATGATCCGGAAGGAGCTCGCCAAATAAATACCACCCACGATAGCCGCGACAACGACGACGACCGTCACCACCAGATGCAACACTCCCGCTCTTGTCTCCGCTCGAAACAGGCGCCTTCGGCCCCAAATAGTCAGCTCAACCGCTCCAAAAATCAGTAGGAATAGGGATAGATCGAGGACCAGGCGTCCACGCGGAAGAAGCAGAGCGAGCAGCGGACCAGAATCCAGAGTGTAGATGGCNNCGAGAACGTATTGGCCCTTCAAAGAGCTGGCGAATTGAGGCTGCTTCGGATCTATCAGGCTGGCGGACGCAATTGTGTTCTCCTCGATTCGGTCGATCGAACCGTAATCCACGTAGAACTCAGTGGCGGGAACCTCGTTATGCGGCGCCAAAGATATGGACTCCGCCACGCCCGGAATGTTGGCCAACGAATTCTGTTCCACTTTCGGGTGCATAGCCACGGACAGAGAATTGACCACCCAGGACCCCGATCCCGGAAGACCATAGTGGATCTCGATCGTATCCACCATTCTGCGCGGGGCTTCGTACTGGCTCGNNCGGGATCACCGCGCCGGCGAACGCGGCCATCACGGAATATTCCGGCCGTTCGAGCGCGTAGACTGGCCCGAGCGCGAGAGACGTGTAGGTGGCGACGTAAATCGGCACGTATTGATTCGGCGCTGAGAGACACGTGGGTGAGAGCGCGCCGTTTGCCAGCGAATCCGCGCTTTCGCGATATCCGCTCGATCGCGCAAGCAGGCAAGCCAGAAATTCGTCATCATCCTCGAGTTGGATCGGGTAGGGCGTGAAATCAATGTCGAGGCCGATCGCCGCGGGGCTCTGGTCCGCGATCTTCATCACCACGTCTCGAAGCTGCTTCCGGTCCGTGTAGTCGTATTCTCTCGGCTGGTTGGGATCTTTTCGAGGGGTCCAGCCCACGTCGGAAACATCCACGACCGTGACATTCAAGTTTTGCCGAGCCACCGCGCCAAGCCGGTGCTGAATGATGTCGTAAACCAACTCTCTTGCCTGCGTCCCGAAATAGAAATGCTTTTCCTCGACCCACTTTGCAATCCACCACATTCCGAGTGTAATTGCGACGCCGATCAGCAATTTCCCCCAAAAGGTCTCGTAAAAGCGGCGGTGCGACTCGGATGGAGAATCGGCCTGTTTCGGGTCTGGTGGTTGTTCCATTGTGAAGGCGCGATCTTACGTGACGGCGAGTTCCCAACTCGGATGCCCATACTAAGGAAAACCGGCACCGCGCGTCAATCAGCGGGCGTATGCGCCGCTCCCATCGCCTTGGCGTTCACATGGACCAGTTCGCGTGACTCTTCAGGCTCGATTCTCCCGTCGCCGCACTTACATGCAGGTGCCTCTTGACGGCTGAGGGAAGTCGGCCTAACATTTCCGTATCGCGCCGTCAAAGGCGTGAACCGATCTTCATGCAGAGTGGCTGAGGGTTACGGGCCCGACGAAGCCACGACAACCGGATCAGGTTTTTCTACTGGTCGCTTGGTGTCAATTCCCGCCCGGTTCGCGGGGGACATGAAGACTCGGAGGTCGTATTTCGCCTCATCCCCCTAATCCCGGATGAGGCTTTTTTGTTTTTAGGGCGCGCAGAACCAGCGCAGCCACGGAGAAGATGCAATGAGCGAGAATTATTCCTTACGCTGTCGTGAGTGCCATCGCGAACACGGCAACCGGCCCAGCTCGATCTGCGAAGACTGCATGGCACCCCTCGAAGTTCACTACAATCTCGACGCGGTACGCGGCAAATTCACACGAGAATCGATTTCGTCCCGACCGGCTAATATTTGGCGTTACGCCGAATTGCTCCCCATGCCTGAAGGCTACAACGACGGATTGCCCGTTGGGATGACGCCGCTTGTTCCTGCGGCGCGGCTGGGCGCGCGGATCGGTTCGCGGCGGCTATTAATCAAGAATGATGCGGTGTGCTTCCCCACACTTTCTTTCAAGGATCGAGTGGTGGCGATGGCGCTCGCTCAGGCGCGACGCTTCGGATTCAAGACGGTCAGCTGCTCATCCACGGGCAATCTCGCCAATTCAGTGGCCGCGCAGGCCGCTCGGCATGGCTTCGACGCGTGGATTTTCATACCTGCGGATCTGGAAGCCGCGAAAATCATCGGCACGCAGGTTTACGGCGCGCGGCTGACGCGCATCTCCGGAAACTACGATCAGGTGAATCGCCTCTGCTCGCAGATCGCCGACCGCTATAACTGGGGATTCGTGAACATCAATCTCCGCCCGTATTACGCCGAAGGCTCGAAGACCGTCGGCTTCGAAATCGCCGAACAGCTTGGCTGGCGCTTGCCGGACAATATCGTCGTGCCGATGGCCGGCGGCTCGCTGATCACGAAAATCCAAAAAGCATTCAACGAATTGATCGCGCTCGGACTCGTCGAAGCCAAAATTGTAAAATTCTTCGGCGCGCAAGCTACGGGCTGCTCGCCGATTTCCGACGCGGTGAAATGTAACAAGGACGAAATTGATCCGCAGAAGCCGAAGACGATTGCACGCTCGCTCGCCATCGGCAATCCCGCGGACGGCCTCTACGCTGCGCGCGCCATCGCCGCGAGCGGCGGCTGGGCCGCGGACGTTTCCGACCCCGATATTGTTACGGGAATCGAGCTACTCGCCGCCACCGAAGGCATTTTCACGGAAACGGCCGGCGGGGTCACCGTTGCATCGGCCGAGAGCTTGATCGCGCAAGGCAAGATTCACCCGGACGAGGAAACAGTGCTGTGCATCACCGGCAACGGCTTGAAGACTACGGACGTTCTCGCCGATCGCTTTACCCTCGAAGAACCAATCGAACCAAAACTCGTCGCATTTGAAAAATTCATGGGAGAATCGGTGGCGGTCGCGGCAATAGCCTGACCACTAGATGACCGTCACAGTTCAAGTTCCAGCCAGCTCGGCTAACCTCGGGCCCGCATTCGATTGCGCGGCGATCGCTTTGAATCTTCATCTGCGCGTTTCGGCTGCGCCGCAAACATCAGGCGGCCTCGATATCCGCTATCGCGGGCCGAACACCGAACGCATTCCACTCGATGACACGAACCTTGTTGCCAGGGCGATCCAGAACATCGCATCCTCGGCGTCCGAGAAATTACACGGGGCCACCATCGAAATCGACAGCCAGATTCCGATCGGCTCCGGCCTCGGCTCCAGCGCCGCCGCGATAATCGCGGGAACCATCCTTGGCGGGGAGCTTTGCGGCGTTCAATTGGAGCCGAAGAAAATCCTTCGGCATGCGCTTGCGCTTGAAAAACATCCGGACAATATTTCGGCGGCGCTCTACGGCGGAATGGTCGTTGCGGCGGTCACGCATAATGCGTCGGACAATCTTGCGGATATTCTGGTGAGCACCACCGACGTCTCAGAGAAAATCGATTTCATCTGCGTCGCGCCCGACGTCCCTCTATCCACCGAGAAGGCGCGCGCCGTGCTGCCCAAGCAGTATTCGCGCGAAGATATCGTGCAGAACATTCAGCGCACGGCTCTGCTCACGGCTGCGTTTTTTTCGGGAGGCGAATTGACGCCGGAACTCTTCCGCGATCGCCTGCATCAGCCATATCGCAGCCCGCTCGTCCCCGGCGTCGCCGAATGCCTCGAGTATCGGGCCGAAGGGCTCGCCGGAATTTTCTTGAGCGGCGCGGGGTCGTCCGTGATGGCGATCGCGCTTCACAGCTCAACGCAAATCGGCAACGCTCTTGTGGATATTTTTCGCAGGCACGGAGTGGCCGCGCGCGCATCGTCTCTCAAGGCCGATAATGCGGGCGCGCAAGTCCGCCGCGCGTAGCCGTCAGCTTTAAAAACAATTCACGCCGTCATTTCAGGGGGTAAACGCAGTTTACGATAGGAAACGACATTCACATGGCACGGCAAAGCATCGACCTCCGCGTCAATCCTTCCGACGAGACCATCCGTATCGGGCCGCTCGCGGTGCGCTTCTTGCTCACCGGAGACAACTCGACTGGCAGCATCGCGGCCTTTGAGGTCGTCGTCCCGGGCGCACAGCGCCTGGCAGGTCCAGCGCATAGCCACGACCATTACGAGGAGACCATCTACGGCATCGACGGCGTGCTCACCTGGACTGTCGACGGAAAACAAATTGAAGTCGGGCCGGGCCAGGCACTCTGCATTCCGCGAGGCGCCATCCACCGGTTTGATAACAACGGCGCCCAGGAAGTGAAGGCGCTCTGCGTGATTACGCCAGCCGCCCTAGGTCCGCAGTTTTTCCGCGAGTGTGCCGAGGTGATCAACGCGGCGGCCGGTGGTCCGCCGGACCGAGCAAAGTTGGCGGAGATCATGCGCCGCCACCGCCTCACTCCGGCTCCGCCTCACGCGTAGCACCCAGACGACGACGCATCCGGAAGTTGAGACGGCTGGACGTGGTGGAGCTACAATGATTTTGCCGGGCGAAACGGAGGCGGGCTCTTTGAACAAAATGTGTCGTTGATTGGTTTAGTTCGTCTCGCACCGGTAGAGCGTTCTCAACTTCGTTTCGGCGCGCGCCGATCACAGCGATAGTCGTCAAGATTAAAACAATCGGATCGATCGGGTGCCGGTAGCGCAGCGACGCGTGCGTGATGTAGTACACCAGCGGAACCACAACAACGAACACGGCGGCGGGAAATACATCTCGATTGCGTGCGCGCCTTAGGATCACGATGCCGATCGCGCTGCCAATCGCTGTGAGAAAATTCAGCGCGAAGATCATTCGAATCCACATGGAATCTGCGTTCTCGAAATCCTTAGCCGGATGGGACGATCCGAGCCAGAATTCCATGAATCGCCACTCGGTAAGACGCAGCTCGAGCCGCTTGTGCGTGCGAATGAAATCCGTCGCAAGATTCCATTTCTCCTGCATAAACGCCGTCTCGCCAAGCTGCCCGTATCGCCGCGCCTCGCCGTAGCGCGTGATTCGCGCGTTGATGTTCGGCGAGCGATCGTCGAACACTTCGTTATTCCCGAGCCAGAGCTCAAACGGGAAGTTTGACCGCAACGGAATGAACCGGTGGAATTCGGCGTAGTTGCGCACGGTCCACGGAGCGCAGCACAAAATCGCGACAGCAAGCGCCGCCGCAGGCCGTGCGAATCGCCCGCGCACTTCGCTCCGGCCGCGATACGCCGCCCAACCAAATAGAAATGGCAGGACACCGCCCAGTGCGGGATTCGTCAGCAGCGCAAAACCCCAGAGAAAGCCGTACGCGCACCAATCGCGCCTTCGTCGCGATTCGGCGAGCACCAGCGTCGCCCACAGAATCGTCGCGGCGATCAGCGCCGTGAGCGATGTGTCCCAGATCCATTGGAACGGAATCGAGATCGCGTTCGGAAAGAGCGCCCACAGCCATGCCGCGAGACTCGCCGCGCCGATTCCCGCAATTCGCTTTCCGGCAAAATAAATCGGCACGCACGTCGCTACTGAGAAAAGAATATTTGCCGCGGCGGCAGCGTAAAACGCGTGCAGCGTGAACACGCCGTATACGCGAAAGATTCCCGCGACGATCGCGGGATACACCGGCGTGAGCCATGCCGTCGGCCCCGTATCGCGCCGCGTGGGCGAGCTGAATCCCTTGCCGGTTGCGAGCGCCATCCCAATGTTGCCGGTCTCCTGCTCGAACGGCACCGACGCAAGCGCCTCCGCCGGAATCACGCGCGATTCGTGGTAGGCGTAGCCAACGCGGCACGCTAACGCCACGGCCACGATCAGCCAAAGTGACGTCGCGGCCGCAACGAGTTTTTGCTTTTCCAAGGTTTGTTTCTCGCCCGTAGAATACATGCAATTACATCAGAGTTTTTGGTTCGCGCACGTGATCTCATCCACAAAGAGTGGTCTGCGCGTTTCCCTTCCATTGCTAGCCCGACGCTCGCTTGGCGATCCCATAATCGCGTGTATACTCTGGCGTCTTTCGAGAATCAGACGGGGTGCCCTGAATATGACTTCACCGAACTACACGGATTTGTCGCGACGCAATCTCTTGCATGTGTTGTCGCTTCTGGGTCTGACAGCGTTCGGTCGTGGAACGCTTTCTGCGTCAACATTGCGCACAGACGACACCGGCGCCACTCGCCGATTTTTGATCGATACCGACACCGCTTCCGATGACGCCGTCGCCCTCGTGATGGCGCTGCGTAATCCCGGAGTAAGCGTCGAAGCCATCACCGTCGTCGCCGGAAATATGCCCATCGAGAAGGGGCTGCAAAACGCGTTGTACACGCGCGACTTGTGCCAATCGCACGCGCCCGTTTACCGCGGCTCGGCGGCGCCTTTACTGCGCCCGCTGCATACTGCCGAATACGTTCACGGCAACGACGGCTTTGGAGACATTGGCCTTCCGCTCACCGGGAGGACTCCTGCGCCCGGCCACGCGGTTCCGGCCATCATTGACGTGATCAATCGACACGCCGGCGAGATCACGCTCGTCACGCTCGGGCCGCTCACGAATATCGCGCTCGCGCTGAAGCTCGATCCTTCGATCGCTCAAAAAGTGACGCGCTGCGTGATCATGGGCGGCGTTGGATTCGGCGGCGTCGGCAATGTCACGCCCGTGGCGGAATACAACATCTGGGAAGATCCGGAGGCCGCGAAAATCGTTTTCGAATCAGGTCTGCCAATTGAAATGGTCGGCTGGGATATTTCCGTTGAATCGGCCGTATTCGATCCCCAGGAAACGGCGCGGCTGCGCGACATCGGCACGCCTCTCGCGAAATTCTGCGTCGATATCCAGAAATCACTGACGCAATTTGCGCTCACGAGGACCAAGCTCGCGGGATTCGATCTCCCCGACCCAATCGCCATGGCTGTCGCCATCGATCCAAGCATCGCCACGAAAACGGAGCGCAGATACGTTCAAATCGACACTCAAAGCGATCTCACTCTTGGCCAGACGGTTGTGGACCAACTCGGCGTCACCGGCAAACCGGCGAACACCACTGTCGTGAAGGAAGCCTCGCGCGAACGCTTCATTCAACTGCTACACGATTCCGTTCGCGCTTGATTTGTCGTGCAATTCTGAACTCATCAGCCGCGCCAGCGCCAAACTGATGTGTCATTCCGAGTTCGCCACCGGCGGACGAGGAATCTGTATTTTCTTCTGTTTCATGCGCCAGTCGAGCATTCAGCGCACTTACGAAAATTCACCTCCACTACCTCTTTCATCGCATTCGGCGCCATGCTAGCGTCGAAGTAGCTCGGGAATCAGGATATCGCGAAGGTTTACGGATGACGAAGGCGTTTCTCCAGTGCATCGAAGACGGCTGCCACCGCAAGCACACGCTTGACCGCAAGGATTATCGGTGCGATGCGTGCGGCGGCATGCTCGAAATTGGTTATGACGCGCCGCGCGTGGCTCCGCAGGCGCTGCGGCAAACCTGGCAGTCGCGAAAATCGACCAGTGCAATCGAAGATCAGAGCGGAGTCTGGCGCTTCCGCGAATTGCTTCCGTTCGTGCCGGAAGGCTCGAACGTCGTCACGCTCGGCGAAGGCCACACGCCGCTCCTCGACGTGGATCGCGCTGGCCAATGGGCCGGCGGCGTGCGCCTCGCCATCAAGCATCAGGGCAACAATCCCACCGGCTCTTTCAAAGATCTCGGCATGACGGCGTGCATCACCGAAGCGGCGATTCTCGGCAGCCGCGTCACCGTGTGTGCATCGACGGGCAACACATCCGCTTCGATGAGCGCCTATGCGGTACGTGCGGGGATGAAGGCCGTCGTCACCGTGCCCGCCGGAAAGATTTCCGCGGCGAAACTGGCACAGGCCCTCGAATTCGGCGCGGTTGTAATCGAAATTGGCGAAACCTTCGACGATTCGTTCCGCCTGCTCCGTGCGCTCACGGCCGAACTGAATTTATATCTCGTGAATTCGCTCAATCCGTTCCGCCTCGAAGGTCAGAAGACGATCGTCTGCGAAATACTCGAGCAGCGCGATTGGCGCGTGCCGGAATATATCGTCGTGCCTGGCGGAAATCTCGGCAACGTCTCGGCCATCGGCAAAGGGCTTCGCGAGTTGAAGGAATTGGGATTGATCGAGAAGCTGCCGCGGCTCGTCGTCACGCAAGCGGAGGGAGCAAATCCCTTCTACCGGATGGTGGCGAATAACAGCGCGGAATTGATTCCCGTCGCGGAGCCGCGGACGGAAGCTTCGGCGATTCGCATCGGCAATCCTGTGAATTGGAAGAAAGCCATACGGGCAATTCGCGCGACCGAAGGCATGGTCGAATCCGTGAGCGACGACGAAATCTTCGCGGCAAAAGCGGCGCTGGCGCACGACGGAGTGGGTTGCGAGCCCGCGTCAGCCACCACGATTGCAGGAATTCGCAAGCTCGTGGCCAGCGGAAAAATTCCGCGCGGCGCGGACATCGTCGCGGTTCTCACGGGCCACCAGCTCAAAGATCCGGAAATCAGTTTGCGCCGCCGAGGCGAAGCAGATTTGGCGCGGCAGCGCCTGCGCGTCGAGCCGGACGTCAACAAATTGCGCGCTGCACTCGAACGCGTCCTCGCATCAGCCTGAAATATTCCAAGCGCCCAATTTGGAAGCTTCGAGCGCTGTCAGCTCTGAATGAGAAGCTCTTTCGCGCGCTGAGCGGCCTTGACGACAGCTTTAATCAGCGTGACGCGCAGCTTTCCGTCTTCGAGTTCGAGGATTCCGTCAATCGTGCAGCCCGCCGGCGTCGTGACGGCCTCCTTGAGAAGCGCTGGATGATCGCCGGTTTCGAGCACCATGCTCGCCGCTCCGAGAGCCGTCTGCGCCGAGAGCAATGTCGCCATATCGCGCGGCAGCCCCACCTTCACACCGGCTTCCGCCAACGATTCAAGAATGATGTAGATGTACGCCGGCCCGCTCGCCGAAAGGCCGGTGATCGCGTCCATGTGCTTGCCGTCGACGATCACCGAGCGGCCGACGACTTCAAAAAGTTTTCGCGCGGTCTCGAGGTGATCCGCGTTCGCGTGCAAGCCGCCCGAAACCGCCGTCATGCCCTTTCCGACGAGACAAGGAGTATTCGGCATCGCGCGGACCACCGGCACTCGAGCCGGCACGCTTTCTTCGATGTAAGAAGTCGGCACGGACGCGGCGATGGAAACGATGAGCTTCGCGGGAGAAAGTGCGCGCCGCATCTGCGCGAGCGCCGTGCGCACCACTTGCGGCTTCACGCAAAGAAGCACGATATCGGCCTGGCGCACCGCCTTCACGTTGTCCGTGTAAACGGGAATGCCGAGCGATTTCGAAAGCGCCGCGGCCTTCTCGGGATGTTGAACGGTGGCGCAAGCCTGCTCGCGCGTGAATAGGCCGCGCTTCAGAAATGCCTGAAGCAGAATCCCGCCCATCTTGCCCGCCCCGATGACGGCGATGCGCGCGCTCTTGCCGACTTCGCGCGATGCCGCACTCGCACTGGCCTTTTTTGATTTCGCTTGGGTCATTCAATTCTCCCAATCATCGCGTCCCTCCGGATTCGACGTGGCCGACCCATGTACCAGGAGCGTCCACGTTCGTCGCGCTACGCACGAGCAACGGGATTCGCTCCTGCATCAGGAATTTGAACGCTTTGGGATGAACCACGCGCGCGCCATTTCGCGCAAGCTCCATGGCCTCCTCGTAGCTCAAGCGAGCGATCCACTGCGCGTCGGCATTCTGGTGCGGGTCGGCGTTGAAGAATCCAGCCACGTTGCTCCAGATTGTGACGTCGCGCGCACCGAGCGCGCAAGCGACGATTGCGGCGGAATAGTCGGAGCTGTTGCGTCCGAGCGTGGTGATGCGGCCCTCAGGCGTGGACGCGACGAATCCGGTAACGACGGGAATCGTGCCCATCAGGAAATAGGGATCGAGCGCCTCGCGCGTCTTCTGGTACGACTCCTCGAGGCGCGGATGCGGATCCTCGCGATCGCCATCGGTGACGATGAATTCGAACGCATCGAGCGCTTCCGCATGAGCGCCAAGCTTGCGCAGCGCAGCCGCGAAGATTCGCGCGCTTAGGCGCTCGCCGAATGAAACCACTTCATCCGTCATCTCCAGCGGCGATTCGCCGTGGCCCGCGTGGCGGACTACGAGATCGAGCGCGTGCGCGAGTTCGGCCAATTCGAGGCGGAACTGAAATTCCTGTTCGGCATCGGAAAAAAGCTGCCGCCCAACATGAAGATGGAGCTGGGCGATTTCTTCCGCTTCGACCAGCGCCGTCGCGGCGTCGCGCATTCGCAGCGCGCGCGTGACGCTGTAAAGCCGGTCGGTAATGCCGCGGAGCGCGGACACCACCACCGCGACTCTCTCGGTCTCTGCCGCTCTCACGGCGTGCGCGGCGGCATCCATCAGGCTTCCCGCCGACGTGAGCACGCTGCCTCCAAACTTCATCACCCGCACGCGATTCGCCGCCTGGGCCTCCTGCGCGGCCCCCGTCAACGATTGCTCCATGACATTCGCTTGCCGCAAGACTGCACTTCGTTGGGCGGGCTCTTCATTCTCCCGCTGTTGCTGTTGTCCTTCGACGCTCATGGCGCTCCTCTTTTTTCAATCGAGCACCCCTAAAACACAAAACCCGCCAACCAGTTTCTCTTCTGGCGGCGGGTGCGAGGTGCTGATTGCTTTGGCTTAGGCTCAGCTGCCTCCGGCGCCAGAAGACGTAAGCGTAATCATACGCGGCTTAATAATTCGCGTGGACGACGTCGTCAAATGGCCCGGCTTCAACATTGCTCAATCACTGTAAAGGCGGCGCGAAAATATGTCAACGGACAATTTGGTGTGAAATGCGACGATTTGACGACAAGCGCGGGCGACCGGCCGCTCTCCGCAGGGCAAATACTAACGCGATGTATGCGTCTCGAGAGACGACGAGGGCGTCAGACGGTCCTCGAGTCGCAGCAGACTTTCTTTTGTTGGCTCGTGCTGCGCGCATACCTTCGCTGTGTTTTTTAGCTCGGGGTATTCCTCACAGATCTGGTCCCAGACGCGGGGAACCGCACCGTCGCCGAGCTCCATTCCCATCGAGAGTGAATCGGAGGTGATCTTGGGCATCGCGTCGCCGAAATGCTGTCCAACGGGCGTTTGATAGAATTGGATCAGTCCCTTGATGTCGTCGTCGGAGAGGTATTTCGCATAGATCGAAACGACTTTGTCCATCATCGCTTCCGAGGTGAAAATGGCGACGAATTTATTTTCGAATGCATCCGCGATCTTCTCGCGATTGGGTGCGGCTGAAATCGAGGATAGGATCAACGGCCGGAGCCACTGGAACATTTGGTGGCCCATCGCACCCATCCGCTCCTGCGTGTGAGTTGCCTCCAACATACTCAGGACGTCAGCTTTGAACTGCGGATCGACGGCGGGAGCGGGCGTAGACGTTGAGCCGGCGCTGAGTTCGTACACAACTGACACGGTCGTTTCCACCTCGACGGGCTCACCATTGAGAAGCGTCGGTTCGTACCGCCACTGCCGCACTGCCTCCATCGAGGATCTCATCAGCAAGGGTGGGCCGGAAATATACTGGATTTGCTGGACCGTTCCATCTTTGGCTACGATAACGTGGAGGAGAACGGTCCCTGACACATTTGCCTTCTTGGCGATCTCCGGATAGACAGGTTGCACCTGACGGATCATCTTCGCCTTCTGAACATTCCCGCCCACGCGAATTCTGTTTACAGGCGAAGGCGCAGTGGGATTGGCGGGCGTGGGCGCCGGCAGAGCCTGTTGATCCTGAGGATACGCGCACGGGACAATCAGGAGTGCGATCGCAAGGACGCATACGGCAATATTCCATCGCATGACGAGCCTCCAAAGCGGTGTGAACTAGGACGATATATACGCTGAAGTATACACGTGAACAAATCGCAGTGCGACGCGATTTCGAGACGGAGGCGTTGAGTAAAAACGCGCGCGGAGCTACTGCGATGAAGCGCCGGTATCGTGCAGCAGCACAACGTCGGATTCGGTGTGCCCGCGCAGCATGCCAATGGACTTTCCGTCCGGCGACCATTGATATGTGTTGATCAACTCCGCCGGAAAGTTCGTGATCTGGCGCCCCGGCGAGCCATCCAGCGGCTGGAGCCAAAGATTCTCCACACCGTTCGCGCGAACCGCATAGGCTAGAGCCTTTCCGTCCGGCGTAAAGGTCAGTTGACGGCTGAAACGCGGATCCGGATCGAGAAGCCGCTTTTGCGGATCCGGCCCCGCGTCGAGCGGCAGGAGAACTATTTTCTGTACGCTGGCAGTCGAATTCCCGGGCGGCGATACGGTAATCACATACGCGATATATTTTCCATCGGGAGAAATCTGGACACGCCGGTCCGTGAGGATGCCATGTGCGACAGCTGTACCGGGCACGGCGGCCGGTTTGCTTGAACCATCCGCGGGAACACGCATGATTTTGTCGCTGTCCGCTTCGTGGTAGTAGACCCATTTCGAATCAGGCGAGCACTTCGGGTACTGGTCAGACCTGCCGAAGGAAAGTTGGGTCGCGTTGGCGCCGTTCGCGTCGGCGCGCCAGATGTTGATGTTATTTCCGCCGCCCTGGCCGATCCAGCTGAACACGACATCGTTGCCGTCCGGGCAGGCGTTGATTCCGAAGACTCCCACATTGCTCATGAGGACGGTCTTGTTGCTTCCGTCGAGGGACACGCGCTCGAAATCAATCGGTCCCGCTAAGTAGAATCCTCCGGCTTGCGCCCAGGCGAAATCGCCGATGTTTTTCTCCTGCGGAAGCGCGAGAGCCGGCACGGTGGCTCCCGTACCCGCGCCCGGAAATACGTAAAAGCTTCGCAGCGCTTTTTGTTGAATGGTTGCCAGGGTCTTCGCGTCGGCTGAAAGAGTCAGCGTCGCGTAACTGTTCGTGTCCTTCGTGACGGCATGGAATTGCCCGCCCGGATATGAAACGAATCCGATCTGATTCCGAGTGAACTGCGTGGACCCATCCAAATAAAGCGCGAGCAAACCCTTTCCGTCGGGAAGCCAAACAACTCTGGCAAGAAGCTTATCCTTGAAGGAGGCGATCGTTTTGGATTGCCCGGAGCCGACATCGAAGAGGGCGATCAAGCTGAGTTGATCGCCTTGTTGGGTTTGCACCTCAGCCACCTGATTACCAGTGGGCAGCCAAGCTATGTTCCGCGAAGCCTGTGCGAATGGCCCGGAGGCAAACATCTTCTCGTCGGTACCGTCGGCGTTTGAGGTCCGGAGCTGAAATCTTCCGACGTCCGGATCGTTGTCACGCATAAAGGCGAAGCGTTTGCCATCGGAAGAAAATGAAATGCCGGAGTCAATGTCGCGAGTGACCGGCTGCGGAGCGCCTCCGAGAACAGGCGCGCGGAAGAGGTCGCGAACACTTTGGACCGCGCCCTCGGCCTTGATGAAATAGATGTAGTTCCCATCCGGTGAAAAATCGAGATTCGTGTAAATCGTGTCGGCGGGCGGGATCACTTGTGTGTCGCTGTTGGTCGGGATGTTGCGCAGCCAGAGGCTGGCTTTTCCGCCGTCGTCCAGCTCGCTCAAGATGTATTTCCCGTCGGGCGAAATCGCGGCGCGCGCCGATTTACCGTTATTTGTGATTTGCGAAATCGAGAAATTCTGGAACGGCGGCGCGGTCTTTCCGCCAATCAGCGAATAGACTCCGTATCCGGCAGCGGCCAAAATGACGAGAGCGATGATGGCACCCGCGGACAGACCCAATTTGTGATGCTTCGCCGCTTCGACCACGACGGAGCTGCCGGACGCATGTGCGGCATCGCTCGGCAATCCCACGCGCGATCCGCTCGCGGTGCCCACTGCCTGCGAAGACGAAGGATGTTGCGCCGCGCCTACTGCCGAAGCGAGCTCAGCACTAGCCGGCGTCACGGCTCCGGACGACGCGAGACGCCCAGATCCTGTGTCGCGCTTCAGACGCTGTAAATCGGCGCGCAATTCCGCGGCGGACTGGCACCGCAGCTTGCGATCTTTCTCGAGAGCTTTATCAATCACGTCCTGCAGCTTCGGCGGCAGCTCGGGATTCAGGCGAATGGCGGGCGCGGGAGCGCGATTCAAAATCGCGTCAGTCACGACGCCGGAAGTTTCGCCGCGAAACGGCTGCGTGCCCGTCGCCATTTCGTAGAGCACCACTCCGAAGCTAAATAAATCCGTGCGCGGATCGAGTTCCTTGCCGCGAATTTGTTCGGGCGACATGTAGGCGACGGTGCCGACGGCCGTGCCGGGGCTCGTGAGCTGCTCTTCGTTGATCCCGACGGTCTCGTGCTCGTTAAGCGCGGTATCGCTTTGCCCCGCCGATGACACGGCCGAACGAATCTGCTTGGCTAATCCGAAATCGAGAATTTTAGCGTGGCCGCGCTCCGTGATGAACACATTGGCAGGCTTGATGTCGCGA
>PMAA01000085.1:16403-17572 GCA_003152355.1 Acidobacteriota bacterium
CGGCGCGCGCTTCGCGGCGGAAACGCTCGAGAGCCTGCGAATCTTTGGCGACATCCTCGGGAAGAAACTTCAGAGCGACGAAGCGGCCAAGTTCGGTGTCTTCGGCCTTGTAGACGACGCCCATGCCGCCGCCTCCGAGCTTTTCGAGTACTCGGTAATGAGACAGCGTGCGGCCGATCAGAGGCTCAGATTCAGGCATCGCGCGAGCCATATTAGGATGCGCGCACAAGGCAAGTCAACGGCGCTACGCGGCTGAAATACCCGCTTCAGGGGCGCACAGGTGGAGGCACCGTTATTCGCCGAAGAGCACGCGCGAAATGGAATACTCAGGAGTGTCTGTGTAACTCATCACCGCAGTTGCAGACCAGTAGAGATGACGTGTTCTTCAAGAATTTGTGCCTGCAGTTCGGACACTCCAGCTCGAGCAGAAAACTCGATCCGTATGTCGAGCGATCGATGAGCAACTGCTCGACGATCACTCGCAGCGATTCGTCGCTTGGAAGCACGTGGAAAAGCTTTAGACATTCGGGATTTCTGCACCGCGCGATCAATTGAGGCACTGTCGGCATCGCAAAAACTGATTATGCTACTCAAACGCGCGGGAACCAATCGAGCATCGGCCAGTTGGCATAATTGTTTCCAGGAGCTAACGAGGGTGATGGGATCGTCAGTTGGAGGGACAATTCGAGCGGCGAAGATCAAAACCGGAGGCGGAGCCAAAATTGGAGATCGTTAGCTCAGGCAAGCTTCCCGGGGAGCATTTCGCCGCAACGCCGGCAAAATGATAGTATTCGAGCATGGCCGAAAAATTCAAAGCCGGGCTGATTCAAATGAAATGCTCGCTCGATCCCGGTGAAAACTTCGCCAAGGCCGAGAAAAAAATCACGGAAGCAGCCAAGCGCGGCGCGCAAGTCATTTGCCTTCAGGAGCTGTTTCGGTCGCAGTACTTCTGCCGCGAAGAAAACGCCGACCTCTTCGATCTCGCCGAGCCGATTCCTGGCCCATCCTCGGAAGCGCTTGGCAAGCTGGCGAAAAAACTTGGCGTGGTGATCGTGGGCTCGCTCTTCGAGCGCAGAACGGCGGGCGTTTATCACAACACGGCCATCGTGATCGACGCGGACGGCACTCTCCTCGGGAAATACCGCAAGATGCACATTCCCGACGATCCG
>PMAA01000179.1:0-5774 GCA_003152355.1 Acidobacteriota bacterium
CGAGCATGCCGCCGCACCAGACGGGAATCCCTTTCTCCTGGCAGATGTCGTGGATGCGGCGGGCGGTCGTGTGGCCGCCGACACGGCCCATTTTGATATTGATAATCTGGCAGGCGCCGAGTTCGATGGCGATGCGCGCGTCGGCTGGGGAATGGATGGATTCGTCGAGGCAGATGGGCGTTTCGAGCTGCTTTTGAAGCTTGGCGTGATCGTGGATGTCGTCCCAGCCGAGCGGCTGCTCGATCATGATGAGATAGAACGGGTCGAGCGTTTTCAGGTGCGGGGCGTCTTCCAGGCGATAAGCGGAGTTTGCGTCGACCATCAGGCGAATGCGCGGCCAGCGATTGCGGAGGGCTTGGACGGGATGGATGTCCCAGCCGGGCTTGATTTTTATTTTGATGCGCTGGTAGCCGGCGGCTAGCTCGTTTTCTACTTTGACGAGGAGTTCTTCGATGCTTGGCTGGATGCCGATGGAAACGCCGCAGGGGATTTCATTTCGCGTGCCGTCGAGCAATTTCCAGAGCGGAGTGTTACGGATTTTTGCTTCGGCGTCCCAGATGGCGGATTCGATGCCGGCTTTGGCCATGTTGTGGCCGCGGATGGGGGCGAGGAGATCGAAGATTTCGCGGGCGGCGCTGAATTCGCGATCTTTTAGCATTGGCCAGATGTTATCGCTGAGAATGTGCCAGGCGGTTTCTACGGTTTCGTAGGAATAGAAGGGGTCTTCGCCGGCTACGACTTCGCCCCAGCCGGCGACGCCGTCTACGTCAACTTCGACGAGAAGAATGCGGCGATGGTGCGATGCGCCGAAGCTGGTTTGGAAGGGCGCGATCAGGTCGAGATGAATTTCCCGCAGGCAGGCTTTTTTTAAATGCATGAATTCCCTGCACCTCCCTCTCGCGATTCCCGGATATTTTTAGTGCTCATTCTGATTCGGTGGAAATATTTCCGCCGCGACGGATGCGACGGGTTGCAGCATGTATTCTGCGTTTGCGCCGCGCGTAGTGACGCCCGTTGCTGCGAAGCCTTTCGCGAAATGCGCCTCGAACTGGGCGCGCACATCGGATTGGATTTTCTGCGCGGCGGCGCGATCTCGTTGGCGCAACTCCGTAACGTTTAGCGGCACGGAAATTGTCGCGGCGCCCACGGGCAGGTCGAATTGTGTCTGTGGCTGCGTCGCTTGCGCGTGGCCCTCGGCGGGCGCGGCGAGAAGCGAGTTCACGCGCGGAGAATCGAGCCACCATTCGGCGACGAGGCGATCCGTCGGCATGCCGGCGTGGAGTGGACTTTCCGTGACGCCGTAACAATTGGGGATGAAGCGGCGGGCGATGGCGCCGAGACGCATAAAATTGAAATGCGCGTTTTTGAGTTCGAGCGGGTCGAATGTCCATTCGACGAGTTGGAAGCCGCGGGCGAGAGCGTCCTCTCGTTGAAAGAGTTTTAGCTTGCAGCCGACACCGCGATCGCGGAAGGGTTCGAGGACGGCGGTCATGTGGGAATGGAGGAAAGGACGGCCCTCGTGAACTCCGGCTAGCGCGAGCGTGAATCCGACCATTTCGTTTCCGGCGTACGCGCCGAGGATTTGGCCGCCGGTTTCTTGCGCGACGACGAAGATTGCTGTGGGCACGAGGATGCCGTGGCCCCACGTGACGCGTTCGAGGCGCAGGCATTCTTCGTACTCCGCGATGGTGCGGCAGTGGCGGATTTCGACGGGAGCCTGGCCTACCGCGGCTGCTTCGACTCGTTCCATAGTTCTTCCATTTGCGGGCGATCGGTGTCGGCTAACGCTGCGCCGCGGCGATGCGCTTCCTTTTCCATCCATTGGAAGCGGCGCTTGAATTTTCGATTGGCTTTTAGGAGGGCGATTTCGGGATCGAGGCCGAGGAAGCGCGCGACGTTGGCAGCGACGAAGAGAAGATCGCCGACTTCTTCTTCGATGGCTTCGTTGGCGACATTCGGTACGCTGTCATTTTCGCGCGCTGGCGGCTTTGAGATTTCGGCACGGAGCTCGTTGGATTCTTCTGTGGCCTTGGCGAGGATGTCTTCCAATTTCTCCCAGTCGAAGCCGATTTTTGCGGCGCGGCGCGTGAGTTGGTTGGCTTCCATCAATGCGGGGAGCGAGCGCGGGATGCCGTCGAGTAGCGATTCGTGGCGCTTCGCTTTGTCGCCCGATGCTGATTTCTTTTCTTCAGCTTTTTTTTCCTGGGCTTTCAGGCGATCCCAATTTTTTAGGACTTGAGTGGATGTGGAGGCTTTGACGTCGCCGAAGACGTGGGGATGGCGGCGAACCATTTTGGTGTGGACGGATTCGATGACATCGCGAATGTCGAATTGATGCGTTTCTGAGGCGATGAACGAGTGAAATACGATTTGGAGGAGCAGATCGCCGAGTTCGGAGGAAAAATCCTTCGCGTCGCCACTCTCCATTGCGTCGAGGACTTCGTGCGTTTCTTCGAGGAGGAATGTGCGGAGAGATTTGTGCGTTTGCTCGCGATCCCAGGGGCAGCCGCCGGGGGCGCGCAGTTGGGCTTGGAGCGCGAGCAAATCTTCGAAGAGATCGCCGGCGCGGCGATTGGCTCGTTTGCGGTTTGAATTCGAAGATTCGGAGCCGCGCGGCCGCTTCTTGCGCCCACGTTTGCGTGCTAACGCCTTCTTGGATTGGGCTTTAGATGCTCGTCGTGACGACACGCGGTTGGACGCGCTCCTCTTTGAAATCACAGTTTACGGTTGGCTCGTTTAATTGACAAGGTTCATAACATCGAAGGTCTTGAGAGAAAGGCCGGGCGGGTCTGAGACCCGCCCCTACGGCAAGGGTCTGTGCTCGGGCGAGGCAGACCCGGAGGCGAAGGCCTCCGGGCTCGGAGTGCGAGATGAGAGCGCGGCAAAATAGATGCGGCGGCCTTGAGGTTCAGAGGCTGGCTCGCTTGTCGGCGATGTTCTGCGGATGTTAGACTGAATTATTGGCGCGATTGCGCGTGCATGTAGCGAGTCTGGAGATGCAAATTGGCAGAGCATAAGCACGACGAATCCTTTAAGGTGGTTGACCGGCGGCCGTTTACGGCTGAGGGCGAACTTCGTAAGGAAGCGGTGGACGAGGAGCGGCGCGAGCGGGAAAGCGCGAAAGTTTTATCGGAGAAACAGGCGGCAAAACCCGAGGCGGCGCCTGCTGCGAGTGGGGGCAAAGACATTACCGTTGCGGAGGGCGCTGCTGCGCCTGGAGCAACTGCGGCGGGGGCCGCTGCTGGTACGACAGCCGCCGGTGCTGCGCCTGCGCAGGAAGGGCTGGCGCCGTCGCGCAATTTTCAGATGCTGATTGATTTTCTGGCGCGCAATGCGGCGGCGATGCTTGGAGGAATGACGGATCCGCGATCCGGCCAGCCGTTTCTCGATCTCGAAGGCGCGCACGAGATGATTGACCTACTCGACGTGCTGCGCGAAAAAACGAAGGGAAATCTGGCCGCCGAAGATAACGCGCTTCTCGTGGAAGTGATCGGAAGCCTCAAGCTATCGTTCATGGAGATATCGAACGCGGCGGCGGCGCAGGCTCAGAGCGCGGTCAAGGGCGGCAAGAAGCCATAGTTCCCTTCCGCGCGCAGATTCATCTCGTACCCGAATTTCCTGGATTGGCAGCGAATGAATGGCGTTTTCGTCGATCGCCGCCTTCCGCCCGGACAGTTTCACTCTGACCGGCTGCGAGATTCACTTCACAAATGGGAGCTGTGCCCTGCGACCGCTGCGAGTAACCATTCTCGGCTCGGGTACCTCGATGGGAGTGCCAACGCTTGGGTGCCATTGCGCCGTTTGCCGATCAACGGATCCGCACGATCAACGCACGCGGCCGTCGCTGCTCGTTGAGTTTGATGGGCATTCCGTCGTGATTGATACGACGCCGGATTTTCGCTCGCAAGCCCTGCGCGCTCACCTCGATCGCCTCGACGCCGTTCTCTTCACGCATGGGCACGCCGACCACATCATGGGGCTCGACGACATTCGGCCGTACAACATGAAACAAGGCGGGGCCGTGCCGATCTATGCGTCGCCGGAGACGCTGGCTGTTTTGAAGCGGACGTTCGCCTATATTTTCGATGACGCGCCGAGCGAGAGTTCTTTGCCGGGTGTTACGCTGCATCCGATCACAGGGAACTTCTCTCTCTTCGGGGTTGAGGTGATTCCGGTTCGCGCGCAACATGGCTCGAATCCGGTGCTCGGATTCCGGCTTGGCGGCGTGGCTTATCTCACGGATTTCAGCGCGCTGTCGGAGGCGTCGAAGGAGTTGCTGCACGATCTCGATCATTTCATTCTGGATGCGCTGCGCTATACGCCGCATCCGATGCATTCGAACGTGGAGCAATCGCTTTCGCTGGTGCAGGAATTGAAACCGCGGCACGCCTGGTTCACGCATATTTGCCACGATCTTGCGCACGAGGAAACGAATGCGCGTTTGCCGGAAAATGTGCGGCTTTCCTACGACGGGCTGGTGCTGGAGTCGAGTATCTGATGGCGTTCGCGATACTACATTCGCCGGACGAATGGCGAGCGCGATTTGGCGCTGATGTCCGGGGGTCCGTTGTGACTGTCGGTGTGTTTGACGGCATGCACCTTGGGCATTGCGAAATTTTGCGGCGCGCCGTCGAGGGGGCGCGCGGGCAGAATGCGCAGAGCGTCGCGATTACGTTTGACCCGCACCCTCTGCGATTTCTGCGGCCGTCAGATGCGCCTGCGCTGCTGATGACGCTGCCGCAGCGGCTTGCTGCGCTCGAGGCGGAGCATCTTGACGCGGCGCTGGTACTGAAATTCGATGCCACGCTCGAACATCTCAGTCCCGACGATTTTGTGCAGAAGATTTTGGTCGAGACGCTGCGGACTCGCGCTGTGCTGGTCGGCGGGAATTTTCGCTTTGGGTATCGCCAAGCTGGAGATGTTGAGTTTCTTCGCGAGCGCGGAACGAAGCTTGGATTTGAAGTGGAATGCATCGAGCCCGTTTCGTGGCGCGGGACGACGATATCGAGTACCGCAATTCGGCAGGCGATCTGCGAAGGGAGATTGATCCGCGCTGGGCGAATGCTGGGCAGACCTTACTGCCTCGCTGGGGACATTCAGCACGGAGATGGACGCGGGAAGCGGGCCGTATTCCCCACGTTGAATTTGCGGACCGAGCAAGAATTGCTTCCGAAACCGGGCGTTTATGCGACGGAGGTTTTTGTAGATTCAAGTATGCATCGGGCAGTGACGAATGTGGGGATTCGGCCGACATTCGGCGGAGGAAAAGTTTCCGTCGAGAGTTACCTTTTTGATTTCAGCCGCGATTTGACGAGCGGGGCGCTTGAGGTTCGATTTTGGCGTCGGTTACGGGATGAAATGAAGTTTTCTGGGCCGGAGGCGCTGCGGGCGCAGATTCGGCAGGATGAGCGGCGGGCGNNGCAGAAATTCTTCAGGTTGCTGGATCGATTTAGTCTTAAGAAGCAATCGGCTTAGGCGAGAAGCCTCGGGTTTGTCTTAATTTGTAATCTCTTCAATTTGCGGTGCGAGTTGACACGCCCTACGAGAGGCAATCGATCAAACGTAGCGCCGGCGTCCCGCCNNAGATGCCGGCGCTACGATTGCGCTCTTGCTTGCGAGATTCAAACGGCGCCAGCTGAGTGATTCGGGCAGCTACTTGCGGCATTCGTCGCAGATGCCGCCGACCTCGGTGCGGGTTACGGTGATGTCGATGCCGCAGTCTTTGGAGATTTGCTTCTTTAGGGTTTCGTAGAGTTCGCTTTCGAATTCGCGAA
>PMAA01000179.1:5799-6267 GCA_003152355.1 Acidobacteriota bacterium
CGCATCGAGATGGCGGCGGGCGTTCTCGATCACTTGAACGAGAACGCGACGCTGGCGCGTGAGCCGAATTCCTTTAGAGGCAAGCTCCCGCTGCAGGTGGCCGGGAGGTTCATCGGCATTAATGCGTTCGCCGGTGGAAACGCGATGTGCGGGTGTGCTGGCCATAGCCATCGAAGATATCTGCGGCTCTTGCCGCCGTCGGCTGGGACGGCGAGTCACTTAGTGGTGCGGCAGGACGCGCGCAACGTCATTGTACATAACGATGGCGAAGATGACCAAGAGAAAGACCAGCCCTACCTGAATGATGCGCTCTTTTACAGCGAGGCTGATATCGCGATGTAGTGCGCCTTCGACTGCGAGTAGGACAACGTGTCCGCCATCGAGAATCGGGATCGGCAACAAGTTCAAGACGCCGAGATTAATGCTAATCATCGCGATCCACACGAGGAATTCAACTGCGCCGCGCTT
>PMAA01000268.1:0-174 GCA_003152355.1 Acidobacteriota bacterium
CCGCAACGGCCAAGCCGGGAGAATTCAGCGGAAAAGGCGTGATCGCCGCACGTGCAGCTGGCCCGGCGCCTCATGCAGCAGCTTCGGAGCGTCCGCCAGCCGCCAGCGCCACGCATCCGGCGACGACCGAGCACCCAGCAGCTACAACTCGAACGGACCGTCCGCCGGCCGCAA
>PMAA01000268.1:210-9092 GCA_003152355.1 Acidobacteriota bacterium
CGGCCGCAAGCACCACGCATCCAGCGGCGACCGAGCATCCGGCGACTACAACGCACAACGCGCCAGCGCCGAAAACCCAAACGGAGCACGCGCCCGCTGCGCACACGCAGAGCGCGCCTAAGAGCCAGCCACAACATCAAGCGGCGCCAAAGGCCGAAAGCAAGCCTCCAGCGCACGAAGAGCGTCCTCACTAATTCATTTGTGGTGGGTCCGNNCCGGACCCACTGCAATTCTTCTGCGATCAGTGAGACGGTCTGATCAACTGCCGCCTTCCGCCTTTTGATCCTGAAGCTGTTTCTTCCATCCCAGCAGCCGCGCTTTCCCCGCCGCCTCTTCCGCTTCGGGGACCATTCCTTTTCGCTGAAACGCGCGGGAGATCGTCGTCCACGCAAGCACATCGCCCGGTTCAGCTTCGAGGATGCGGCGCGCGGACGCGATGGCGTTGTCGAAATCCTCTTGGGCGTAGTAGGCTTGTGCGAGACCGTGCAACGCATCGGTGAGTTTCGGATCGAGCGCCAGGGCCGCGTCGTATTCGGCAATCGCTTCGGCGAGCTTGCCCTCGCCGAAGAAGTCAATCCCCGCGTAGTAGTGATCTTCCGCTGTCATCGGAATCGTCCGGGCGCCATTCTACCATCGCGACTATCGCAACTATCGCCACTGTCGCGACGATCGCCAGTGGGAGCGCTGTGGCCGCACGTTCGAGCGAATTCGCGCGAGCGTTGGATCTCATGCGAATAGCCGCGCGCGCCTTCCGCCGCGTGTTCGTCGCGCTTCGCTATTATTGGATTACGGCGAAAGGTTTCCGTCTCCATCCGTGGGATAGCCCGTACATTCACTGGCGCATGGAAACGTTTTACGGTACGGAAGCCGCAAATCTCGACCGCCGAAAATATTTTCAATTGATGTGGCGCGAGCGCGCTCGCATCCGTCACTTTCTCGATTGGGTGGACGAGCGCCGCCGCGCGCAACGAATTCGCGGCGTATAATGGATTTCGAGGGAAGCAGTGCCTGCTATGGAAGATCTGAAAGTCCTCCAAAAGACCGAGCACCTCCACGAAGCGCGCTGGTGGGATACGGCGCCGGATGGGCGCGCGCACTGCTATCTTTGCCCGCGGCATTGCCACATCGGCGACGGACAGGCCGGGTTTTGTTTTATCCGCGTCAATCAGGGTGGCCGCCTTTACAGCCTCGGCTATGGCGCGCCCGCAGCGCTGCAAATTGATCCGATCGAGAAGAAGCCGCTCAACCATTTTCTGCCGGGCACGCGGATATTCTCGATGGGAACGGCGGGCTGCAACATGGGCTGCTTCTTCTGCCAGAATTGGGACATATCGAAATCACGTTCCGACCAGGTGAACTCCACGCCGCTCTCGCCCGAAGATGTGGTGCTCCTTGCCATCCACTACGGCTGCCCATCCATCGCGTTCACGTACAACGAACCGACCATCTGGGGCGAGTACGTGATCGATATCTGCAAAGTGGCGAAGCAATACGGCGTGAACACCGTGATGGTGACCAACGGCTACATCACGCGCGAGGCGTTCCACGATATTTACGATCACGTGGACGCGGCCAACGTGGACCTCAAAGCTTTCACCGAAGAATTCTACGGGCGGGTCACGCTCACGCACTTGCAGCCTGTGTTGGACACGCTCCTGTGGCTCAAGAACGAGACGAATGTCTGGTTCGAAATCACGAATCTGGTGATTCCCACGCTGAATGACGGCGTGGCCGAATCGCGCTCGCTCGCCGAATGGATTCTGAAAAATCTCGGGCCTGACGTGCCGTTGCATTTCACGGCATTCCATCCCGATTTCAAGCTTCGCGACAAGCCGCGCACGCCGCCGGAAACGCTTCACGCGGCGCGCGCCGTCGCGCGAGAGGTGGGATTGCACTACGTGTATGAAGGGAATATTTTTTCGGATGGTGCGAGCACGCTTTGTCCCGGATGCGAAGGGATGTTGATTCGGCGCTCGTGGCACAGCGTCGAGGAGAACCTGCTCGATGACGGCAAGTGCCCGCGCTGTGGCTGCGCGATTGCCGGGCGATGGTCGAACCCGCACTCGGCGATGCCGGTATCGGCACTTGCGCGCGCTCGTTCGCTGGCCGAACGCCGCTTTGGCGCGGTGAACTTTTAGGGCCTACTTTCTGCCGCATTCCTGTGATTTCTCCGGCGGCTGAAACAGATGCGTGACTTTCAGAGTCCGTTTCACCAAACCGGGCGCAGCAACCCTTCACACAATCCGTTCAGGGCGGGGCAGCGCCCCTACAACTTCAATTTTGTTCCCAGCGTCGTCAGATCCGACCTTACTTTTTGGGATTATCGCCACAACATTACTGAGTCCTTTCGCTTCTTAGAATTGTCTAAAACGACCACTGGCGCATGCAGGAAACAGATGACGGGACATACGTTCAAATCGAAGCCGTCGAATTGAGCCGCGGCGTGCCGCTGGAATTTGCGTGGCTGGTGGGTTCGCTGGCAGACAGCCTCCCGCGGAAAACGCTCGCGCGCCTTCTGAACGCGACACGCCACGCCGTTCTCGGCGAGATCAATCCCAAGTAATACCCCGGCCCCACGCGAAGGTGGTGATGCCACGCCACCGGGAAACTCCACCATGCGATTGTTCCTAGCAGCACTTGCATGATCGCGAGCGGAATGATGTTGCGCTCGCGCAAAAACAGCCACGCCATCACGCTTCCGCCGATGAACGTTATCGGAACAAGAACTGGATTCGGCCAGTGACAAGCCGCAAAGATTCCGCCTGCCAGAAGCGCCGCAAGCCATCTTTTGCCAGCGAGAAATTCCAGGCGATTTGAGATCAGGGAATTGAGCGCCACTTGCTGAAGTACGCAAAAAGCAAAATAAGTCCAAAGGCGTCGAGGCGAAATCAAGTGCTTAGGAAAATGATGTGGCGCGCCGCGTGCGAGACCGATGACGATAAGAGCCGCCGCCATGGCGGCGAATGCAATCGCTGCCTGCTTGGCCGCGGGCCAGAGGTTATCCGCCCGCGCGCCAATCGTCTTCGGCGTATCCCGATGAATGAGAAAGCTCGCGGCGAGCCATGCGAGGAAAAGCATCCATGTCCATCGAGCGCTGAATTGCAGTCGCCAGATGAACGCGAGAATAAATATCGGCAGGCCGGCCGCGTCAACGAACGCGAGGATCCGCTTCGTGCGATTTGTCATCCGTTTCGATGGATGCCATTCGCGGGAGAATCGCTGCACGAAGTCTTTCGCGGATCTCGTGCGATCCGTTCGCGGAGCCATTCCATTGCCGCTGGCAAATTCGCCGCGGGCTCGAAGTACGGTTCGACGTCGATATCTGGGAATCCAATGCGCGTGAGCTGCGCGATGATGCCGCTTCGAATAGCCGCCGGTTCAGCCCTCCAGCGTGCGAGAGCGTCGTAGACCGCGCGATGATCGCCTGATTGCCAGTTGTAAAGTCGAAGAAGTTGCAGAATCTGCGAACGGAGAGGGTCGTCCTGGCCCGATTGGCAGAGCGTGGCAAGGAGCGTGCGCTCCATGGCCAAAGTGCCGCAGCTATTGTCGTTGAAGGGCATTGCACGGGCAGAGCGCCATCGTTGCCCGTTGATATCTTACCGCGTCGTGTTGCAAAGCCAACGAGGCATCATTCGGCGAAAACCGATGAGTTCGGATTAGATGCAAGCGCGAATTAGGCGGCGCGTCTTCCCGGCTGGATGAAATCGAAGCGATTGATTGCGGCGGCAACTCCGAAGAGCGGCCCACTGTCGCCGGGCAGCCGGTCGAGACGTATCGCTCGCCCGCTACCGCGTACGATCACAGATTCGGGTCTGCCGCGTTCCGGCGGAAGCGTGAACGTCACGTCCACCGCGGTGCCTGGAGAGATGCTCTTCTCACTGATAAAGTACACGCCGTGAGTTGAGATGTCGCGAAGATGAGCCGAGTGGGCCATGGGGAAATGGGATGTTCCGGCCATAACCTGAAGCGGCATAAAGAGTTCATAGCGATGCGCACGCCTGCGTTCTGTCATTTCATCCCCTCCTGTGGGTATTCGGCTAATTGCACGCCCACTGCCACGCTGGCGATAATGGCATAGTGCTCTCGTTGCGCCACTTGCGGCTGGGTTCTTGCTGCGGCTCGCACGGAGCAATGCCAAAACGGGACGGTACCCGCCAAAAGGGAAACCGATGCGACTACAAAATAGTCTGATGCTTAGGACAATAATTACAGAACGGGGTTTAGAGAACGGGGTCAGAGAACAGGATCGAACAAAACGGCGGAGGCTTCCGATTCAGTCAGCATGCCTCTGGTCACCAGAAGGCGCACAAGTCTCGTGATCATCGTTCTTTCGAGACCCTGGGGCGCCGGGCCGGACAGCGGCTGAGCGGTGCGCAGGATTTCGTAGGCATCTTCGCGCTCTTTTGTGACTACACCGAGCCAATCGCGCAGCGCCGCAGCTTCCGCAGTGTTTAGGTCGTTAAACGCAATGCCCATGCCGAGTCCCGATTGCGCGTAGACCACCGACGCGTCGGTCTCAAACGTGTTTTTGCCTTTGTGAAGTGCAATTCGGATATTGGAGCCGACAGGGAACGGAACGAGCGTGTCAACGAAACAGCCGCCAGGCCCGAGGTCGGTCGTGCGCGTCGAGAAGCGCGCGCCCGTCGCATGTTCCACCACCTCGGCGGAAGCCGTGAACTGATAGCGCGCGGTGAGACGGCGCTCAGAATCCTTCGCGGCCGATTGATCGGTTTTTGCCGCGGCGACGCCAAGATGCTTCTTATCAGTCGTTTTGTACACGGTTTGACGACTCCCTAACCAGCATTCTGACCCGCGGCTCGGCGCGACTCAAGTCCCGTGGCACGACGCTTGCCCAAAAGTAAACCCCGGAACAATTCCGGGATATACCGGAACAACCAGCGATTAACCTCCTCGGCTAGCGAATCGTGAATCGAGTGATCGCGTATACAAACGGGATTGTCCCGCAGGTATCATCTCCTTATATCGCGATATCGCGCGCGTGATGAACACGTTACATGTACTCGAGTTCCGCCTTGTGCCGCGCCTGCGAATCTCAGACCATGCTTGTCAGTGCATGCCGGGAGGGGATCGGTTACCCGGCAGGGAGAGTGAAGCGTGCGGCTATGGTTGCTGTGTGGAGCGCTGGCAATTGCGATCGGCGTCGCGTCCTGGGCCATTGTGGAGCGCCAGCACCAAACCAAGTGGCTCGAAGCCTATCGCGCTGCCTCAGACTCTTTTAACCAGTACAACTACACCGGCGCCGAGGGCCAGCTTCGCTCGATCCTGCCGCAGGCCGAGAAGTGGTGGCCGAACGGCAAGCAACTCGCCGACACGCTAAACCTTCTTGCGCTCGTCTACGACGCCGAGAATCGTCCGAAGGATGCCGAACCTCTTTGTGACCGTGCGATCGCCATCTTTGAGAAACAGGAGTCGCCAACATCGCTCGATCTCGCGAAGGCTTACGCAAACGAAGGAAACGTGTACATGCACGAAGGCCGCGCGGCTGCGGCTGACCGCCGCTTGACCCAAGCCCTCGAAATTTATCGCAAAGATCCGACGGGCGCCGGACCGGAACTCGGCAGCGTCCTGCACAGTTTGGGAGTGCTGCGCGCCGTGAGCGGGCAGGTAGCGCAAGCGCAGCCGCTTCTTGAAGAGGCTGTGAAGGACGACGAAAAGAATTTGCCGCCATTGAATTCGGATTTGGCGCAGGGATATCTCGACCTCGCGCAGGATTACCGCGTTCAGGGCCGCATCAGCGACGCGGATGAAACCGACCGGAAAGCGCTGGCGATTCAGGAAAAACTTTTCGGCAACGACAGCGCCATCGTGCGGCAAACCGAGTCGCGCCTCGGCACGAATCCAAGGGCAGCAGGCGCGGCGTCTACGCCTTCTTCCGGCAAGCGGCCGGCCGCGATTGGGGCTCCCGCACCCAACTGAACGCATCGCCTCGCGTTAGGCTTAACACAGAGTCTCGATGACGCGCCTCGGACGTGTCGCGCGCGTTTTTCAGCGAGCCGATTGGGAAAGTTTCTTCGCCGCGTTCGCTTCCTCGCGAATTCGCTTCCAGGCTTGTTCGACGTGGCGCAATTCTGTGTTTGTCTGACCGATGCACATCCGTAGCGTCATCCGGTCTCGCAATTTTGTGTGGGTGAGATAGAGATCGCCGCTCTTGTTGAGCCGGGACATGATCGTCTCGTTAATCCCGTCGCCTCCGCGGTGGCGGAAACATACGAGATTGAGCGGCGCAGGCGCGGCAAGTTCGAAATCCGAATCTTCGCTCACCCAGGACGCGAATTTCTGCGCCAGTTCGATGTGCCGCCGGATGTGGAAACGCAGACCTTCGAGGCCGTAGTGACGGATGACGAACCATAATTTCAGCGCGCGGAATCGGCGGCCCAGCTGAATGTGCCAGTCGCGATAATCAATCACCGCGCCGGACTCCGTCGCCTGATTCCGCAAGTACTCCGGAAGAATGCTTAGCGTGTGAATCAGCGCTTTGCGGTCCGCGACGTAGAAACAATTGCAATCGAAATTCGTGAACATCCATTTGTGCGGATTGAACGTGTAGCTGTCGGCGAATTCGAGTCCATCTTGAATCCAGCAAAATTCCGGGCACAGAGCCGCCGTGCCGGACATCGCGCCGTCTACGTGCAGCCAGATGCTCTGCTCGCGGCAAATTGCGCCGATCGCGGGCAACGGATCCATGCCATTTGACGATGTCGTACCCAGAGTCGCACAAACGAAGAAGGGAACTCGTCCGGCAGCAATGTCCTGTTGGATCGCCGCAGCGAGCGCCTCGGGGCGCATCGCGAATTTCTCATCTACGGGTACAAGCCGCAGATTCGCGCGGCCGATTCCGGCGACCATCGCGGCCTTCTCGATCGATGAATGCGCCTGCGAGGAGGTATACGCGACAAGCCGGCCGTCGCATCCGTTTTCGTTGCTTGCATAGGCAGTGGCTCGTTCGCGCGCGGCAAGCAATGCGCAAAGAGAGGAGCTCGACGCCGTATCCTGAATCACGCCGCCGCCCGCGCTGCTCGACTTGAACTTTTCCGGAAGCGCGAGGCTCTCCACGAGCCAGTCCAGAACGTGCGTTTCAAGTTCCGTGCACGCCGGGCTCGTGGCCCACAGCATTCCCTGCACGTCGAGCCCCGCGGAGAGCAATTCTCCGAGAATGGATGGGTACGAAGTATTCGACGGAAAGTACGCGAAGAAATTCGGCGATTGCCAGTGCGTCACGCCCGGAAGAATCACGCTCTCGACATCCTTCATCATGCTATCGAACGTTTCGCCATGCTCGGGCGCGCTCTTCGGCAAAGCAGCGCGGATCTGGCCCGGCTTGGCCTGCGACAGGACGGGAAACGATTCGATGCGCGCGTAATAATCCGCGATCCAATCCACCATCGCTTTGCCATGACGCCGGAATTCCTCCGCCGTCATTCGATAATCGGTTTTCTCAGGCATTCGATTCACCTTTGCACGCTGCCGCGCCGCAACGCGAGTCTCAAGAAATAGCACAGGTGCGCACCGCGACAAACCGAAGAAACGCTCGACGGGCCCGCGCGTTACGGCTATGATTTCGAGATGACACTTTCTGCACGGAATCATTTGGTTGGCAAGGTCGAAGAGGTGATTCTCGGAAACGTGATGGCGCACGTCACGGTTCGAGTGGGCGAGAATATCATCGAGAGCGTGATCACACGGCGCAGCGCTGAAGAGATGAAATTGAAGGTCGGAGATACCGTCGCCGCCGTCATCAAATCCACCGAAGTGATGTTGCAGAAGGACTAGCGGCCGCTTCGATGCGTAGATTCTTGCGACCGCCGCTGCTCGCGGTATTTCTCTCCCTCAGTCTTGGCGCACCTTCCTGCTTTTCGCAATCCGCACCCGCACCCGCACCCGCACCCGCACCCGCACCCGCACCCGTTCGGTTGACGATTACCGGAGATGTCGAACATCCACTTTCACTCTCGCTCGACGATCTCAGCAAGATGCCGCGCACCACGCTGAAGGTTACGAATCCGCACGAAAAGAAGGATGAGACTTTCGAAGGCGTGGCCCTCTCGGAGTTGCTAAAACAGGCCGGCGTTCCGCAGGGGGCAAAACTAAAAGGCGCGGCGATGCCGACGTACGTGATCGCGGAGGCCGCCGACGGCTATCGCGTGATCTTTTCGCTGGCCGAACTCGATGCCGATTTTCAGGATTCCGGAGTGATCGTTGCCGACCGCATGGACGGCAAGCCGCTGAACGACAATGCCGGACCGCTTCGGTTAGTCGCGCCTCACGACAAGCGCCTCGCCCGCTGGATCAGAATGCTTCAAAGCATCAAGGTGGTGACCGTCGCGAAATAACGCGGGATTTCCAGAAATTCACGCGGCCGTTGCGACGAACATGCCTCAGGCTGGCCGGATCGCGATTACAATTCGCTCGTGCTTTCGAAACGCGCTGAAGAAGTCGAGCAGTTGCTTCCACGGCATGTATTTTCGATTGATCGCGCGCATGCCCACCGCGGCAGCATCGCCCTGCAGAATCTCAGCCCGCGCGTCCACCCAATCGCCGGTCACATTGCCTCGCATGTCGCACGGCGCGACCCTCGCGCGCGGATTATTGCGGAGACGCTTCGCCTTGCCCGAATCGCCGGTACTGTAGACGTAGAGCACAGGTGCCGGCGTATCGAGCGCAGCCTCAGCGAACCATACCGGCGTCTTTACGCCCTCGCCGCTCTTTCGAAATGTCTCGACGCTGATGTACTTGTGGCCGGCAAACGGTTGGAACGGTCCGCCTTGTGTCATCACCACGCTATCCTTTCTCACGCTTTGGACGCTTCAGGCGAGCTTCAAACTGGAAGATCGAAATAATGGTGCCGGGGGGCAGAGTTGAAC
>PMAA01000065.1 GCA_003152355.1 Acidobacteriota bacterium
GTTGAAGCCCCGAGACATCGTCGAGATCTGCAAATAGGAGAAATTCGTGGAAACTCCAAACATCAAGGACATCGTAAAGGAAAAATACGGCGAAGCCGCGCTTCGCGTTCATTCCGGCGGCAGTTCGTGTTGCGGCGCCGCTTCCGCAACCGAAGCGTGTTGCGATCCGATTACTTCCAATCTGTACGATGAATCCCAGAAGCAGCAGGTTCCCGAAGCAGCTCTCGGTGCGTCGCTCGGCTGCGGAAATCCGACGCCCTTGGCCATGCTCAGTCCCGGGGAAGTCGTACTCGACCTCGGCTCCGGTGGCGGCATCGACGTTTTGCTTTCCGCTAAGCGCGTCGGCCCAACGGGTAAAGCCTACGGCCTCGACATGACCGGCGAAATGCTCGCCCTTGCCAACGAGAACAAGCGCAAAGCCGGCGCCGAAAATGTGGAATTCCTCAGAGGCGAGATCGAGCACATCCCCCTGCCCGATAATTCGGTTGACGTCATCATTTCAAATTGCGTGATCAATCTCTCCACCGACAAGGACGCCGTCCTGCGCGAAGCATTTCGCGTCCTGAAACCTGGTGGCCGATTCGCGATCTCCGACGTCGTCACGCGCGGCGAAATCGCGCCGCAAATTCGCGAAAGTGTCCTCCTTTGGGTCGGATGCGTGGCAGGAGCTCTGGACGAAAGCGAATATCGCCAAAAACTTTCCGGCGCTGGCTTCGAGCGGATTGAAGTCGAACCCACGCGCATCTATCGCGTCGAGGACGCGCGCGCGTTTCTGTCAGCAAAAGGCGTTGACGTCGAAGCAATCGCGCCGCAAGTAGACGGCAAATTCATGAGCGCCTTCGTTCGCGCCGCGAAACCGAAACCGGAGGTGACTCCGGAAACTTGCTGCGCCCCAACGTGCTGACACTTACGCCCAGTTTCTGTCCCCAACCTGTTTTCGTTGGTTTTTGCCGTCACCAGCCCGCTCAGCTGCCGCGCAGTTATGAAGGCTATTTGTCTTTATCGGATTCGGGTACTTGCACGTAGACGAGTTGAAATACGGAGCCCGTGCCGCTCGGTGTAACACCGACGATGTGCTGTTTTTGCTTCGTCCCCGATTTGAAGAGCATTCCTCCGGCGTCGGGCTTGTCGTCGCCGCATTCGAGCTTCTTCGATGATTCGCTCTTTTCGTCGTCGCTCTTCGACGAGGAGTTGTTTGTGCAGTCCAACACCGGCCCGTATTTCGCGAGCGCCTTCTTGTAGAACATCGCAATTTTGTCAGGCGAATCGTTCGATTCCATTTTTATCACGGCAATCTTGAACGCGAACGAGCCTCCCCAGAGTCCGAGCTTGGTCGCGGGCGTGTCGTTATCTTTATCTTTGTGTGGCCGCGCACCTGGATATATCGGCAAGCCCACATCTTTTGAGTTCGCATCCGCGCCAACGTAGATTCCGGCGCCTTTGCCGCTCTCATCTTGTGCGGCCGCAGAAAGGGTCGCGATAGCTAGCATCAGGCAGAAAGCCCCGAAGATAGCGAGAGCTGCCGCAAAATTGAATCGAGCGCGAGAATTCCGATCACGTCCTTGCGAAGTCGTCAGCGTTTTCATATTTTCCCTTATGTCTCTTCTTTACCCATGAATCGCCCGTAGTCTGACTTAAGATACGCCGTAGTTCGCTCCAAAGTTCCTTAACTCGCCAGTTCGCAACGCGATCGCAAATCTTGGCACGTGGGCGGGCGGCTCGCCGCGCTGTTGGATACTGGTTTTCTGCCAGCAAGGCTTTTCGGCAGCTCTGGAACATGCGGCCACTGCGAAATTCCTCCTAACGCGTTCATATGAAATCCTTTCGCACCATCAGAAACTAAATTCGCCCGCGCGTGTTTAACCTAAGTGGCGAGGTTCGCGACTTCGAGCGCCCCGGTAAATGGCGCGCTATCTATTAAAGAGGCGCAACTCCGAGATTGCATCGAGCGTCTAATTCGGTAGAATGAGTGCACGATTTGGACGGCCCGGCGTCTCGCGCCACCGAGCATTGGGAGGCTGAGATGAGTAATTCTGCCTTGAGAAATGTTTTTATCCTTTCCGCTGCGAGTCTACTTTTCATTTTTGCGCCCTCTCCTGCGTTTGCGCAGCATGGAGGCGGAGGCCACGGCGGCGGGGGCGGCGGGTCTCACGGTGGTGGCGGATTCCACGGAGGAGGTGGTGGAGGCGGCAGCTCGCACTCGAGCGGCGGCAGTGTCCGTGGCGGCGGGAGCTCTCGCGCTGGTTCGAGCCGCGGAGGCTCGGATTCATACGGCGGCGGACGATCGTCAATTCCGGGTTACGGCGGCGCTTACGGCGGCTCGCGCGGATACTCTGCGCGTCCGGGCGGCTCGAACAGTTACGGCGGTTCTCGTCCCAGTGCGTCCAGTGGGATGAACGGAAGCAGAGGCGGAGTTTCGTCCACTTCCGGCGCGCGCAGTTATGCCAATTCCGATGGCCAGTGGCATTCCTTCGGGAATCGCTCCAGTAGCGCGACCCAATCTTTTTCGGCCCGGAATTTCGGCGGCTCGTCTGGAGCAGGCTCGGCACGGAGCGCTGGCGCAGCGGAAGGTTCGTCGCGATCGTTTGGTGGCGCGCGCAGCACTGGCACCACGAACTCGAGCGCGTTTCACTCGTTCGGAAGCGGCGGCGTGAATTCATTTAGTCGCGGCTCGGTTGGATCGAGATCGTCAGCGATTTCTTCATCGCGCGCGATGTCGAATTTCGCGAACAATCATGCAAGCGGCTCGACATTTGGCCGATCAACTTCGGCAACTTCATTGGGCGGCACGCGATTCGGCAGCACGACGTTCGGCGGCCGCGTTGGCGCGTCGTCTTCTCCTGGGTCGCGATTCGGATCCGTTTCGCTGACGGGCAATCGCTTTGCGTCTGGATTCGGCGGGCGCGGATATGGATTCGGCGGCCGCGGATTTGGGTATGGTGGCCGCGGGTACGGGTATGGCGGCGGTTTCGGCTGGGGCGGATTTGGTTGGGGGTTTGGTTGGGGATTTGGATGGGGACTCGGTTGGGGATGGAATCCATGGTATTGGAATCCATGGTGGGGTTGGGGCGGTGCGTGGGGTCCGGGTTATGGGTACTACGCTCCGTGGCCTGGAAATTATTACTATCCGCCAGCGAATACCGTCGGGCCATATCCTCCGCCTTACGGTCCCGGCGATTCGGGAANNGCTTCGCCGAACTCGTATGCATATCCTGATTCCGGCGCGAACGACAATTCGCCGAACATGATTCCGGCGAACAGCATCGAAGCGGCGCCGCTACAGGATACAAATTCTCCAAATTCACCGACGACTTCGCCGACGACGTCACCAACACCAGCGGCATCGCCGGCGGCGAAACCAACTTCGCCAACTCCTCAGACGCGGCCGCCTGTGCAGACCGCGTTCGAGGGTCAGGCCTTATAATTTCCTATTCGTTGAAAATNNTGCACGTTGATGAAAACTTCCTGCTGAAGTCCTGACGGCTCAAACGAAGTATTCCTCACCAGATCCATCGCCGCACGGCTCAAATCCGGATAGGAATTTTGCAACGCTTCCGCGTCGAGCACGCGGCCTTCCTGTGCATCGAGAATTGCGTGAACGATTACCGGCTGGAAGTAAGTTGACGTCGGCGCATCGGAAGGATCGACGCGCAT
>PMAA01000255.1:0-135 GCA_003152355.1 Acidobacteriota bacterium
TCGCGCTGCGGAAGCACAACGTGTGGCCGGTTCGCTTCCACACCCGCAGCGGCATCTTGACCGTCGCTCAGAACCAGGACAACTTTGAAATGGACTTTCCCGCCAGGCCACCCCAACCATGTGAGACGCCAGTCG
>PMAA01000255.1:238-16155 GCA_003152355.1 Acidobacteriota bacterium
GCAACCGGCTCGATACACTGCACACTGGCTCCCTATTGGGCGGGCCGGCTCGGGAAGGACACATTGCGCGCGCAACAACTTAGTGCCCGCGGTGGCTACATGCAGAGCACAATCGCCGGCGATCGCGTGAAAATCGCCGGCAGGGCACGCTTGTACCTTCACGGCACGCTCGAGCTCTAAAGCGTCTCAGGCTCTAAAACAAAGCGCTGCCTAGTTTATCCCGGAAGCTTGCGAAGCCTGTCGGAATCGCGTGCAAATTGGAGGTAGCATTCACGGGCCCTTACTTTTGTTCGGCGGGGGTGGCTGTGGCCGGGCCGTCGCCTACGATCTCGAGGACTGCTTCGGAATCTTTGGCCCCGTCGTAATGAATTTGTTTTCCGAAATGGGTGACGTAGCTGCCGGCGGGGAAGGGAACGGTCTTATCGGGATCAAATTTTGTTCCGGTGCCGACCCACCACGTCCCCGAGATCACAGTAATGAAACGGTCGTGTGGGTGCCAATGCGGATGGCTCATGTGATTCGGAGTCCATTTCACCAGCACTATGTATAGACCCGGCTTCGATGGATCTCCGTGTAGGACCGCCATCTTTGCACCGGTGGGATCTTCATCCCACTGAATCTGGTCCGGTAGTTTGTAGGCGAGGACTTTCGGATCGAGACTGTTGGCTGCGGGCGCGGGTGCTTGTGCGGAGCCGCCCGACACCATGGACGCCATAAACATCGCGATGACAATTGCTGCTTCCCCGAAGTTGTGTACGTGAATCATTGACATGAAGTCCTCCGTGGAACTCTAGCCGGGATTTCCATCTTGACCTCCCGTATCGACCGATAATTTATTACTGACCGTTTCAGCTTTCAAGCCTCGCCCCAAGTTCTCAACTGCATATCCTTTTCTGCGGCTACGTGAAAATCCCAGGGTCCAAAATTGGACCGCTCGAACCCGTTACTCAGATACTTTTCCTTCTCTATCCCGATTGGCACCCAAATCTGCTTTGGTCTACGATGCGTGGACTGTTTGTTCAAGCCTTGTCGCGAATCGCTCATCCAACTCACGAACCAGGAATCAGACACGCTACGCGTTGAATCCTTACGATTTTGTCATTTGCGCAATCGCGAACCGTCCGCTACGGTGGTTGCAGAGCTATGACTTGTCGAGATAGTTAAGGAGCGGTAACCGCGGCGGCCAACGCCCCAATCTGCCCAATTCTAATCGATACACCAAAACGATTAGAAATCGCCGCAAACTACACAAAACAAATCACGAAGGTCATTTCTAATCGTAACAAAACAGACCCCCTCGCAGGACCGTTCATCGGCGTCGCCTCGGGCACCACGCGCCACCCGCACCAGGGGGTTGCGTAAATGGAAATCAGCCCCTTGTTTCAGTTTGCTACCCCCTCAAGCCGCCCGTAGAATTCAAGAAAGCGGGGTACTAGAACCACCTCACCCGCGCTTGGGAGATCAGTCACCGCTCATGGGCGAGCAACACGACAAACCGCAGACCGCAGCGGAGCGCGCTCACTGGGAACAGGCCGAGCGGCGCGAGCGCAATCTTTGGCGCTCGAGCTTTATCATCATCACGCTCCTCTCCATTGGGCTCGGCATCACCTCGTGGAGCTCAATTCGGGCGCTTCCGCAACGCCTCGAAGCGTTGCCAATCGGCCTCGTGGTTCTCGTCGGCTTGTTCGGCTTCTATGTTTGGCACCAGCGGCGCGAAGTCAGCGAACTGCGCGGCTACCAACGCGGCATGCAGGAAAGCGCGTCGAAGCCTCCCTCGGAAGAGCAGATCGAAAAGCTTCTCGACGTGGTCGCGCGCTCGCAGCACGGCTATCGCGAGCTGATCGACAGCCTCGATCACATCGTATTCAACGCCTCGCTGGATGGTGAGCTGAAAGTCGTCAACCGGCGCTTCACGGACATGCTGAATCTGTCGTTCAACGACGTGGTTCGCCACTCCATAGGCGAATTCTTCAGCGAGCCGACAAAAGAGTTGGCGCAAACCATCATGCCTCTCTTCCGCGAGAAGCGTTCCTGGACCGGAATCGTCAAAGCCAAGATTCGAAGGACAGGTGATATTCGATATTTCGATGCCGTCCTGCAGCCGATTCTGAAGGGCGACGACGTCGTGGCGATCAGCGGCGTTGCCCGCGACGTCACCGCACAGCGCCAGACCGAGCTTAGATTCACCGAACTCTTCGAATCGCTCCAGGAAGGCGTTTACTTCAGCACCGCGGAAGGCAAGATGCTCGAGGCCAATCCCGCGCTCGTGAAGATGCTGGGATACGACAACAAAGAAGAATTGATGTTGGTCAACAAATCCGCCATCTACGAGGATCCGGCGCATCGCGGCTGGAAGGTCGCGGAACTCGAGAAAACCGGGTCCATCCGGAATTTCGAAGTCACGCTCGTCGGGAAAAACGGCCAGAAGATTCGCTGCCTGGACTCCTGCTCGGCGATTCGCGATGGCGCGGGCAAGATCTCGCGGATTCAAGGCACGCTCGTGGACATCACCGAGCGGGTGGAGATCGAGCGGCGCCTTCAACGGGAACAGGAATTCGGCCGCCGGCTGGTGGAATGTTTCCCGGATCTGATCATCGCGCTCGATGCCGAAGGCAAATTCACTTTCGTCAGTCCGCGCAGCGAACAGTTTGTTGGCCTCCCGCCGGGACGGCTCTTGGGCAACACGGTTGGCGAGCGTGCGCATCCGGAAGACATCGCCCACGTGCAGCAGGAATTCCACAGCGTGATAAGTGGCCAGAAGCCGTCAGTGCGATTCGAGTACCGCCTTAAGCATGCGGACGGCAGTTGGCGGACGGCTCGAGTCAGCGCGAGTCCGCTGATGGCCGGCGACGGCAAAATTATTGGCGCAGTCGCTTCCGCGCGCGACGTCACCGAAGAGAAGCATCTCGAAGGCCAGCTCCAACAGACGGAAAAATTTGCAGCGATGGGGCAGATGCTCGCGGGGGTGGCGCACGAGTTGAATAACCCGCTCACCGCTATTCTCGGCGTATCCGACCTACTCCGCGAGCGCGCGGCAGACGAGTCCATGCGCCGCCAGGCCGACCTTGTCCGGCAGCAGGCGCGCCGGGCCGCGGATATCGTGCAGAGCCTGCTGGCGTTCTCGCGCCGCGCGGCGCCGGGCCGCACGCCGGTGCAGGTGGAGCAACTGATTGAGCGCGTCCTGCAGCTTCACGGCGGTACGCTCAACAAAAAACACATCGAGTTCGAATTCAAGCCGACGCCGGATTTGCCGCCGGTTCAGGGCGACGCCAGCCTTCTGCTGCAAGTTTTCATGAATCTGGTGATTAATTCCGAGCAGGCGATTTCAGCGGTCCGCGATCACGGCAAGATTCAGATCACGGCGATTCGCCTCGAGAGCAACGTCGTGGTGACGTTCGATGACGATGGGCCGGGAATCCCGCCGGAAATCCTGAGCCGGATCTTCGATCCCTTCTTTACGACAAAGCGTCCGGGAGGCGGAACCGGATTGGGCTTGACGATTTCGATGGCGATTATTCGCGAGCACGGCGGCACGATCGAAGCGCATTCCGCGCCCGGCCGCGGCGCCTCGATCAAGATGATTTTGCCGGTGGCCAGCACTGTGGCTTTCGCGCTCGGAACGACGGATAGCGCGGCGCTTTCCGCTCAAGCACGGCAGGTGGTCCCGAGTCTGCAAGGGCACTCCGTACTCGTCGTGGACGATGAAGATGGAATCCGGGAACTGGTTTCGGAAGGACTTGCGGCACGCGGGATGGCCGTCGAAACGGTGTCGTCGTGCGAGGAAGCACTGGCGATTCTTTCGATCCGCCAATTCGATGTGATTCTCTGCGACTATAACTTGCCGGGAATGAATGGCGAGGAACTTTTCCAGCGGCTAAGCGCCCTTGGCTCGACGCCCGCGCGCTTCATCTTCATGACCGGCGACATGCTCGACGCGTCGGCCATCGATAGTTATCGAGCGCTCGGCGCCCGCGCGATTCAGAAGCCGTTCCAGCTTTCGGGGTTAGCCTCGGTGTTGACGGAAGTTCTTGAAGCGCAGCCGGTCAAGATAGCTTGAAATAACCCGTGCACGGCCTTCGCAGCCTGGAGGTGCTCTACGGAGTTCCGATCGGCTCTGTCCCCGGCTTACTCGATCCCGTGCTGCGATCCATGAATCGGTTGTCACAATCCGAGCACCGGTAAGGCCCGAGCGACATAATCCGGTAAATCAAATTTTCCAAAAATCCCTGACGCACAGACCGCCGAACCGTTCCACTGCCGCATCGCGGGCAGGTATGCATTTTTTTATCCGTTTCCCAGTTCATTCGAGTTCTGAACTACGGCTTGATCCAGATAGACCGTGGCGGTTGTTGGTTCAATTTCATCGACGAATCTCATCTGGTCTCTGTAGCAGCTTCGCACGGGAAGTGGGGGAATCACTACGAAGCCGTCCACCGAGTACTATTATAGACACTCGCCCTCAGTTTTAGCTAACACGAATTTCGATGCAAAGTTGCAGCTATTTGGTTTTCGGGCTTGGATCCACGCCGAAATCCCAAACGTAGATTGAATCCTCATCCTCCTTCACCACCTCGACGAAGCCGTATTCGCCGGGTGTGAGAGGTTGAGAGAGAGTCAGTCGATATACACCCTTCACCAGTTCCCACGTTTGAATCGAGATGGGGTTCCGCTTGGCCATCTCGACATTGAAAAGTGTGTCGATATTTTCGATCTCGCGCTTGCCGTTGCGAACGCGTGCACGAATCAGGTAGATCTCGGGTTCATGCCCGTCTTTGGATCGGCGGTAGAACTCCGGCTGAGTGTTGGTGATGCGCACCGGAGCGCGGGTGCCTAGCAGCGAGACCGTATGGCGCGTTGGAACAATGGGAACCGGGATAAGGACTTGCTTGAGAAATTGCTTCTTGTTGAAAGTAATGTCTGTGTCGGGCTGTTTCATTGCGGTTAGGGCAAGATGATCGAGAAGGAAGAGGCCTTCGCCGTCGGGAAGAAAGAGGTTGGGCGCGACTTCCACGCTGGCATCAATATCCACGGCGATCGTTTTTCGTTCGACCTCGTCTTTATGAACTTTCTCGAGAAGCGCCGCGTTTTCTTTGTCTTCGGCGGCTTCAGCCTGCTTGGTTGCGTCCCAGTCCACCAGATCAGCTGGCATTTCTTCCCAGGTTGACCGCTCCACGCTGTAGTAGCGCACGCGGTCGCCCTTGATCTCGTACTCGCGCACCATGTGAAACGAGCCATCTTTCAAGACCAGTTTCTTGCCGCGCGCGGTGGTGACGGATGATTGAGAGGTGGACGCCTTTTTCGAATCAGGCGTCTGTGCCTGCGAAGGAGTGGAAAAGAGCAGCGCAGAAATGGCAACAAGCAGACACCAAAGGCGATTTCCGGAGGTGAACCGCACGAATGGACGCCGAGTCATTTCCAAAGAATCCCCTGGACGCAAGAGGCCACAAAATCGCAGCCGAACGCAATTGTTTGGGATGCGGTTTTGCGTCCGAAGAGTGGCCGCAAACGAAGAGAATAGCTCTTGTTAGGAGAATTCTACAAATCCGGCGCAAAACAAAATGGCCGCCAAGTGGCGGCCATGCGTAGTTGTAGGATTTCGCGAAGTGCAAGGGCCGTTCAGTGGTCGCAGCGCTCGACCAGTACGGCCAAAACGAGCAAGTCCGAGTTCGTGAACAGCCACTTATCTGCTTCCGCGCCAGCGGCTTCCGCGGCGCGCGCGATGAATCCGAGATGGCGGCTGCGGGCAAAATTGCGCAAGTGATCGAGACAAATTCCAGTCAAGCCGGCGACCTCATCTTCGGTGAAGAGCTTCTGACTCGATTTGATGGTCAGCATGTCTGCGCCTCTCAGTTACGTTCGATGCTAGATCCACATTAAGGTGCGCAACTATTTCCCTGCAATAGTCCTTCCGTTCTACGCGCATGAAACTTCCTGGCTATCGAATCCATAACAAGTAATGAAAATGGGCCGTTTTTCACATATTTTTGCGGAGAGGCAAAAATGCGAGTGCGCCAAAAATTTGTACTGAAATGGAAAAAATTATCTAGAGTTGGGATGTTTCTACAATTTCGCGGATTTGCTTTCGATGACGTTCTTCGTGGTAAGCGATGAAGTGCTGCCACTTGTAGAGATTCAAATTGCCGAGAAACGGATGAGGAGCGCGGTAGACGCTGAGATCTCGATCGCGATTTGCTTCCAAAAAGTCAGTCGTCAATTTGCGTGCGGCGGTGAGCGAAGCAATGAGCATAGCTTTGTCACCAATCAAATCGGCCTTCAGAGGGATTGATGTTTTCACGCGGAACAAGCGCCAGGTGGAAATCCCAATCGGAAGATGCAGGCGCTTATGCAGAGGTATTGAAACGGGGAGAGCGCTGAGGATTCGATTTGAATTCTTATTCACGGCCCGTTCGATGAGAGTCACGTGCGCGACGACCTCCGCGGCGGACCAGGCGCCTGTGCGAGGAGCCTCTAGCCAGCGCTCGTCGGGTACGGACGCGATTGTGGCGAGGAATTTCTGTCGCGTCGCGTGGAGATGTTCCAGGATGGGAGCGATGTCACGCATGGAATGGGACGGGAATTAGATCGCGAAGCCGCCGGCTCGTTCGAATGCGTTGGCAATCTGGAGCACGCGGCCTTCGCTGAAATGAGGGCCGACGATTTGCATGCCGACCGGGAGTTTCTCGGGAGTCTTGCCGCAAGGAACACTGATCGCGGGAAGCCCGGCCAATGACCCAGTAACGGTATATATATCAGCGAGATACATCTGGAGCGGGTCGGCTGTGCGCTCGCCGAGTTTGAAAGGCGGCACTGGCGAAGTGGGAGTAACGATGGCGTCCACTTGGCCGAAAGCTTCCGCGAAATCACGAGCGATCAGCGACCGCACTTTCTGCGCGCGAAGGTAGTAGGCGTCATAATATCCCGAGGAAAGCGCGTAGGTGCCCAGCATGATCCGCCGTTTCACTTCGGCACCGAATCCGTTTCGACGCGTCTTGCGGTACATATCACTGAGCGTTGCGGCGTTGGTGCGCAGGCCGTAGCGGACGCCATCGTAGCGCGCCAGGTTCGAGCTCGCCTCGGCCGTGGCGATGATGTAGTAGGTGGCGATGGCGTAGTCGGTGTGCGGCAGGCGAATCGAAACGCGCTTGCATCCGATCTTCTCGAGCAGCGCAATGCCAGCCTCGACTTTGGTTCGCACTTCTGGATCTAGGCCCGCCGCAAAATATTCGTCGGGCACGCCGATGCGCATGCCGGATACGGGCTTATCAATATCCGCGACGTAATCAGGGCGCGGCACATTCGCAGAGGTGGAATCGTTCTGGTCCCATCCGGCAATCACGGAGAAAACCTCGGCGATGTCACGGACTGTTTGCGCGAAGGGACCGATGCGATCAAGCGAAGATGCGAATGCGACGAGACCGTAGCGCGATACGCGGCCGTACGTGGGCATCATTGCCGGAATTCCGCAGTAGGCGCCAGGCTGGCGAATTGAGCCGCCTGTGTCCGTTCCGAGAGAAACGACGGCGAGATTCGCGGCGACGGCAGCGGCCGAACCTCCGCTTGAGCCTCCTGGCACGCGACCCGGAGCGGCGGGATTTTGAACGGCCCCGTAGGCCGAATTTTCGTTCGAGCTGCCCATCGCGAATTCGTCGCAGTTCGTTTTTCCAAGAAGGACTGCGCCCGCAGCTTCGAGGCGCGCGATGGCTGTCGCGTCGTAGAGCGCAGTGTAATTTTCGAGGATCTTGGAGCCGCAAGTTGTGCGGACGCCTTCCGTGCTCAGCACGTCTTTGACGGCGATCGGAACGCCAGCGAGGCGCGGTAGGGAACTGCCCTTCGCGACGAGGCCATCCACAGCGGCAGCTTGTTTGTAAGCCCTATCTTTAGAGAGAGTTAAAAAGGCATTGAGTTCTGAGTTTTTTCGCTCGATGCGTCCGAAGTAATCGTCTGTTAATTCGCGCGCGGAGACTTTTTTCGCCGTCAACGCGTCGCGCACGGACGAGATTGTCCAGTTTGCGCTTGCGCTCATCGGTCAATGACTTTCGGAACGCGAAAATATGGCTTCCGCGCTTCGGGAGCTTGATTCAGAAGTTTCGTTCCCGTGTCGCACGGCCGCTCGACATCTTCGCGAAGAGCTGATTGGATCGCGTCGTCGGAGGAAAAGAGCACTTGCGCCATTGGCTCGACGCCGGAAAGATCGACTTCGTTTAGTTTGTCCACGTACTCGAGGATGGAATCGAGTTGGCCGCGGTAGGTTTCGGCTTCTGCCTCAGACAATTCGAGGTGAGCGAGTTCGGCGACGCGGAGAACTTCCTCTCGGCTGATTTTCATCGGCGCTTCGCTCGATCATTGCCGGACGGCGGTCGTGTTGGCCGAGTTCGACCGCTTGGGCGGTTTGTGATGGGCGGCCGAATCCCGGAGGCAGGGGCCTCGGGGCTCTGAATGGCGCGAGAGGTCGGCTCGCGGTGTATCTTGTCCGCATCGGCGGGGCTCGTCGAGCGCTTGTCGCGAACGAAGGGCGTGTAGTCGTTGTCGAATTCGTGGCGAATCCGCGGCTTGCCCTTTCGATCGTCCGAAAAACGAATCTCGCGAACTACGTTGCTGCCCCACGCTTCGTTCACACGAGCGCGAAATTCCTCCGCGACGGGCTCAAGCTCAACGCGCCATTCCTTGCCGCTGACGGCGATATGAAGGACGCCGCCGGCGAGGTCGCTCGGACGCGTGTGCTCGGCAAGGCGCTTACCGACAATGGCAGGCCACGTCCCTGCCAGCCACGCGAAGGATGAGCGCTGCGGCGTCGCGCGACGCAGCGCGGGTGCCATAAATTCTCCGATTCTCTTCATGGAATTTGGAATTCTAACACAAGGCCTCGGGGTGCGGCGTTTAGTCGGCAGTGTTGGGGGACAGTTTCCGATTAATGCGTTAATCGTGAGTTTTCGCGAGCACTCGGTCTAATGTAGACTCCTTCCTGAATCGCCCTGGTGCAAACAACGCGGACCGTGAACACGTGCCGACGCCCACTATCATCGTATTAGGAGTCTATAAACCGCACATTTCGGAAGATGTGTATCGGGAACAGTGGCAGGTGACCGATTCAGATGAAGCGACCAGAATACACTTCGAAAATCTGGTTCTGATTGAAGCCGTCATCGATCACCTCGATGATCGGTTCAAAGCAATTGATTTCGGTCAGCCATCTTTGTCTGGAGATCCAAATCAATTCCAGTGCGCCTACGATGAGGCATTGCTCTCACCTGATGGCAACTGTGTTCTGGCGAGGCACGTCGACTGCATTCGAGGGACGGGCTTACTCCGGTTCGTGTTTTATCTACACTGTTATGACCCCGAGCGTCCACTCAATTGGAGTTATGGTCAAGTGGAGTGTCCGCCGGTCGAGCCCATTCCCGGTCGCCTAAAAAGCCTCGTTCCTTATACCGTCCCGTAGCTAGCGTTACCGGCGTCGGGCCGTTCGGATTGGCCCAGCCTTAACTAGAACGAGACCTCGAAGCTGCTGCAATCGAAATGTCCGAATTCTTGACTATTCCCTAAAATATTGCGAGACGTCATTCGTCTACATAGGTAGATGAATCAAGAATTGAGCATAAGCGAGATGGTGGACGAACAGGATCAACGGATCTCGGAAGCCATCGCGCAGGAACAAGCGCTGCTGCGGAATTTCATTCGCAGGCGCGTGCCGGACCGAAGCGACGCGGAAGACATTCTACAAGATGTCTTTTACGAGCTCGTTGAGGCGTACCGGCTGATGAAGCCGATCGAACAGGTGGGAGCGTGGATGTTTCGCGTAGCACGCAACCGGATCACGGACTTATTTCGGAAGAAAAGGCCGGAGTCGTTGCAGGACCAGCCGGTGTCACTGATGGATTCGGAGATGTTTACGTTCGAAGAACTGCTTCCGTCGCCCGACGGCGGGCCGGCGGCCGCGTATACCCGAAGTGTGCTGTTCGAGGAGCTCGACAATGCGTTGGATGAGCTTCCGGCTGAGCAGCGCGAGGTATTCATCGCCCATGAAATCGAGGGACGCAGCTTTAAAGAACNNGTCCATTACTTGTGGAACCGGCTGATGCCCATTCTATTCCATTTGCCGGCGATCACTTTTTGGCAGGCAGTGGGCCTGTTGGCTTTGAGCTGGCTCTTGTTCGGCGGATGGCGCGGTTTTGGCGGTCGCGGCTGGGGCTCACGAGGCCCCTGGCGGCGCAGGATGCAAGAGCGTTGGGAACAGATGACACCTGAGGAGCGCGAAAAAATGCGCGCAGGCATGCGTGGCCGCTGCGGCCCAATTTCAGCAGATGCGGGGGCCAAGCTCTGAGCGGCCGGCGCTCAGTTTTACAAACCGAGGGTATCGGCGGCGCCGCGTAGAGCTTCGATGCAGAAGGCGATGTGATCTTCGAGCGGAATGCGGAGTTCGGCGGCGCCGTTTACGACGTCGTCGCGATTCACGCCGCGGGCGAAGGCTTTGTCCTTGAGCTTCTTTTTCACGGATGCGGTTTCGACGTCAGCGATTTTCTTTGATGGCTTGATAAGGGCGCAGGCCGTGAGGAAACCGGAGAGCTCGTCGCAGGCAAAAAGCGTGTGCTCGAGAGGCGAGACGCGCTCGACGCCCGAATAGTCGGCGTGGCTTTGGATCGCGCGAATCATCTCTTCGGGGTAGCCGAGTTCGCGGAGGATGGACGAGCCGGCATGAGGGTGGCCTGCCGTCGCGTGATGCTCGAGATTGGGCCAACGCTCGTAATCGAAATCGTGAAGCAAGGCTGTATTGCCCCAAAGCTCCTCATCCGCGCCATTTTTTCGTGCGTAGGCGCGTACGCACGCTTCCACTGCTAGCGCGTGCTTACGCAAGCTTTCTCCTGAGGTGTATTCGCACAGAAGCTTCCAGGCATCGTCGCGGCTAGGCATTTTTTCTCCAGGCATTGTTCGCGAATGAATCTAGCAAAAGGAGCGGATGATTTTCAAATGCCAGCGAGGTGCGAGGCAAGGCAGTGGCACGACAGAGACGAAGAATCGCGCGACAAAGACGAAGAAAAAAGCCGGCAGGATGCCAGCGGTACAAGACGGCGCATGCGCGATCGTCTCAAAATGCGGCATTCGAAATGGCCGAGTCCTACAACGTCTAGGATCGCGCTTTCGGAGAATTGGCTCAAAATAAGAAATCGCTTGACAGAAAGTGTCACTCTATGGAAAAGTGTCGCTCGCGCCGGTACTCTGCCTTCCCCTTGATGAGTTCCCCCCTTCCGCAGCGTCTGAATAGTCTGCGAGGAGATAGGTGTCCGATAAGAGTGTCATTGCATCCACTTATGTAGATATGGACCGAGAAGTGATCCGCTGCCAGGTCTGCGGATTGGTGCAGTACCGCACGCGAACGGGTAACTGCCGCCGTTGTCTGCGGCTCCTGCCGCCGAAGGTGACGTTTGTGATTCCGACGCCTTCGCCACAGGATCTGCCGGGCGACGACCGTCAGCTATTCGAAAATTGGCCGAACCGCGAGACAGTCGAGAACATCGGCCAGCGGATCCGGCAGTTGCGCGAATCGCGTGGCATGACGCAGAGCCAGCTCCAGGCACGTTCGCGCGTCTCCCGATCCTATCTCTCGCGAATTGAGAGTGGGCAGATGACGCCGAGCCTCGGCACGCTCGAAAAGATTGCCGAGGCACTGGGAGTGGGACTGAACCGCTTCTTCGTGCCGGAGTCGAACGGCGAAACAGTGCTCGAGGACCCGTTCATTCAGGGCTTGCGCCCGTATTTGCGCCAGCTGGATTGGGCACAGTGGCAGTCCATCTTGAAGAGGCTTCAAGCCATCAGCGAGCATGTGAGCACGTCGAACGTGACCACGGCTCCTGTTCGGCCGCCGACGCACCAGACGGACCGCCTATCGCACCTGCAAAGGCGTCCGGGGAGTTCGGCGACCGCGATACATCGTTAGGGGTTCTGGGCTAGAAGTGTTGGGCTAGAGCTTCGGGGCGAGATATTTTGGGATTTTAAAAGGAAAGCCCGGCGAGCCGCACTCGGCCGCCGGGCCTCCTGTATTTATTTATCCATCGGATGCGGTTCAATTCCGGAATCCCACAAATACCTTCAGAGAGAAAGGCCGGGCGGGTCTGAGACCCTCTCCTACGGCCACGGGGCGGTTGCACTCAATTCTGAGCCGGCTACTGCGGTTCCTTCTTACCTACGCGAATAAGAACGATGTCAGTGCCATCGCCTGCGGCCTTAACGGCGACGACGCGCGCGCCGCTGCCGTGATCGTCCACAAACGCGATGTCACCTGGGGAAAGATTCGTCTGCAGGCCGTCAATCTTGTTGTCGCGGTTTGTGTCCGGCGTCTCCATTCGGTAGGAGGAGCCGAGATGTTTGGCGTACCAGGTTTTGACGGCGTCGCGTGAGTCCGTTGAGTGGTATTTCTCGATTGCCAGGCCGGCGCGAGTGTCATTCGAAGATATTTCGAAGTTTGCGACCTGAGATTTTTGAGGGGTCGCGCCGGGATAGACTGGCATACCGGTGGAATGGGCCTCGTCCTGATTCATTTTGATCGCGCCGACTGGCGTTTCGATCTCGACGCGGTCGGCACTCTGGTTGATGTGGACCTTGTGTACGACGAAGGCCACGAGGATGAGGGCGCCGATCACCAAGATCGCGATTCCGCCGGCCACAATGCCGAGTATCCACCACATCGCGGCGTTGTTTTGCGCGGGGCTGTTCTGGGCGATGCTGTTCTGACGTGGCGCCGGAGGAGGAACGGGCGTAGCTGACATTCGACACCTCTCCCTGATTCCTGATTATTGTACGCGCGAACAGAGCGGAATGTTCCCTGCGAGGGCGCTCGACCACGCTCGGTTAGGAGAAGCGCACTTTTACGTCGGGACGCTTCTCGAGATGCACCGTGTCTATGAAACGCACCTGGCGTTCGTCGAGAGTCAGGATCAGCGATTGAGTGCGCGTGCCTTCGCCGAAGAAACGGACGCCGCGGAGCAGGCTTCCTTCGGTGACGCCGGTGCAGGCAAAGATTATTCTTTTGCCGGGGGCGAGGTCTTCGGTGTCGTAGATACGCTTCGGGTCCTTGATGCCCATCTTGGCGAGGCGCTCGTGGTGCTCGGGCTTCGTAACCACCAGGCGGGCGAGAATCTGGCCGTTCAAGCAGCGCAGCGCGGCCGCGGTGAGGACGCCCTCGGGAGCGCCGCCGGTGCCCATGACAGCGTGCACACCGGTGCCGACTACAGTCGCGGCAATTCCGGCGGAAAGGTCGCCGTCGCCGATCAGGCGGATGCGCGCGCCGGTGGCGCGAATTTCGGCGATGAGCTTTTCGTGGCGCGGGCGATCGAGAACGATTACGACGAGGTCTTCGAGGCCGCGATCGAGGCGCTTGGCGATGGCGCGAAGATTGTCGGCGACTGGCGCGTCAAGGTCGATCGCGCCTTTGCACGACGGGCCGACGACAATTTTTTCCATGTAGAGATCGGGAGCGTGAAGCAAGCCGCCCTTTTCGCTGGCGGCGAGGACGGTGATGGAATTCGGCGCGCCGGTGGCGCAGAGATTCGTGCCTTCGAGAGGATCTACGGCGATATCCACTGCGGGATAGAGGCCATTCTTGTCGCGGGCCGCGATTCCGACTTTTTCTCCGATGTAGAGCATCGGAGCGGCGTCGCGTTCGCCCTCGCCGATGACGATGGTCCCGTCCATGCGGACGTTGTCCATTTCATGGCGCATGGCTTGGACGGCGACGTCGTCGGCTTTGTGCCCATCACCGAGGCCCATCGTGCGCGCGGCGGCGATGGCGGCTTGTTCTACGACGGCAAGAAATTCGAGGCTGAGTGCGCGTTCCATGATGGCTCCTTGCGAGGAGGCTCTTTGGCGACGGCTATCATAATGAAATTCGAGGGGAATGCGAGGCGGAATGTGTGGCGGGTCAAGGCAAGGGCCGGAGCAAGACATTTATTAGCTTAGGGTCGTCGTAGTCGGTGCGATCACCTACGTCTTTGGTTGCGATGGGAAGCAGGCGAGCGGAGAGCGGCTTGTGCCATTTCACGGAGAGGCTGGCCACATCTCCGATCATGCGGACCAATTGCTCGTGAGAGACGCGGCCGGGTAGCGGAATCACGTCGAGGCCTGTGCCGCATACGGCTGAATAGGAGAGCAACGTATCGATTGTGAGCGAACCTTCGCTCCAGCGGCGGGCGATAACGGCGTCTTCCATTACCGGCAGCATCAGGCCTGAATAGCCGGCGCGCTTGACGGGAATGGATTGCAAGGCGCGGGTGATGAGCGCCGCCGTCGAAAGCGAGCCGCTCGAGCCGAGCCACGCGCCGTTAAAAGCTTCGATGGCCGCGCCGATCGAATCGCGCTTCAGAGGCGCGGGCGAGAGATCGATTCCTTCGTACTGCCATTTCGTTTGGTCGGCGATGGTCTGGCTTGTCGCTTCGATATTTTTTGCGTAGCCACCGAGCTTTTCGACGATGGCAGTCTCGGCTGCGGCGGGATCCTTTGTGGAGGCGAGCGCTTCAGCGATTACATTCGCGGACTGCAGGCCGATGGCGAATTGGTGGCCGTCGCCGGCATTGAACGCGGCGGGGAAAAACGGTGTGCCCGCCGGAACGAATGCGAGCGCCGCGAAATTGAAATTGGCGATGCTTTTTGGCGAGTGAATGGAAAGAAATTCGACGACGAGCGCGGAGGCCTGCACAGCGTCCCAGTGAATGCCATCGTCGCCGGCGATGACCACGCTGCCGCTCATGTGAGTGGCGGGCGCGAGAGCGTTCGCGAGCAGAGCTGCCCATCCGGCGTTGTCGCCGGGCTTCTGCATGGCGGGGCCAACTGAGATTAGAAAATCCTGGCTCTCGGCAAGATGATCGAGCGTGCGAAGAAATTTGAATACTTCGACCTCGGTGAGGCCGCGCGTGTATTCGGGGAATGGCTGCGTGGCGATGCGCAGAGTCTGGACTTCGTAGCCCGACTGCTCGTATGCGGCTTTCGCTTTGTGGAGAAAATCGAGCGTGTCCGCGATTTGTTGCGGGTAGAGGGCGGGATCGAGGCGGATGAACGCTGTGATGGTGCGGATTTTTGGTTTTGCCGGCACCGAAGTTTTGGTGGGAGGCTGCGTTTGCGTGGCGGTTTCCTGCGGCGCAGGTTGCTGGGGCGTCGTGGATTGCTGGCCCGCGATCGGGCTTGCAGTCAGGAAAGAAGCGGCGCAGAAAAGGACAAAGATTGCCGCGCAGACCGCGACGTGGCCGGCTACGGCCTTCGATCCGCGTGTCATTCGATTCTCGAATTGAAGGCCACCGCGCAGCGCCTCAGAAGTACGCCGGAATTCCGGTGATGCGCTCGCCGATGATGAGCTTGTGGATGTCGTGCGTGCCTTCGTAGGTGGAAACGGATTCGAGATTGTTCATGTGGCGCATGACCGGGTAGTCGTCCACGATGCCGTTCGCGCCGAGTATTGCGCGCGCGCTGCGCGCCGTCTCGAGCGCCATCCACACGTTGTTCATCTTCAGCATCGAGATGTGCGAGGGATGCACGCGGCCCAGATCCTTCAGCCGGCCCACTTGCAGCGCGAGGAATTGAGCCTTCGTGATTTCGGTGATCATCCAGACGAGCTTTTCCTGCACGAGTTGGTGTGAGGCGATGGGCTTGTTGTCGAACTGCTTGCGTTCCTTGGCGTAGCGCAGCGCCGTATCGTAGCAGGCCATGGCCGCGCCGATGGCGCCCCAGCCGATTCCGTAGCGCGCCTGATTGAGGCAGGAAAGCGGACCCTTCAAGCCTTCGACGCCGGGCAGAAGATTTTCCGCCGGGATTTTGCAATCCGTCATCGCCAATCCTGATGTGACCGAGGCGCGCAAGGACCATTTGCCGTGGACGTCCCACGCCTTGAAGCCGGGCGTGCCTTTTTCGACGAGGAAGCCGCGAATTTTGTCGTC
>PMAA01000255.1:16208-18938 GCA_003152355.1 Acidobacteriota bacterium
GCCTTGCCTTGCTGGAGAAGCGGCAGCCATTTATCTTTTTGCGCGTCGGATGCGTAAGCGCTGATCGGGTACATCACCAGCGCCGATTGGACTGAGACGAAACTGCGCAGGCCGGAATCGCCGCGCTCGAGTTCCTGCGTCACCAGGCCGTATTCCACGTTCGACATGCCCGCGCAGCCGTAACCTTTCAGATTCGCGCCGAAGAATCCGAGCTCGCCGAGCTGCGGAACGAGCTGGCGCGGAAATTTGCCTTCGCGGTTGCACTCTTCGATGATCGGGAGGATTTGCTCGTCCACGAACTGGCGAGCGGTCTGGCGCGCGAGCTTTTCTTCATCGGTCAGCAGGGAATCGAAGTCGAGATAATCGACTCCGGAAAATGCGGGCATCGGAAGTCTCCTTGGTGGTCGCGGGTGACGAGGCGGATGATCGCACAGCAGCATATCGTCGCAGCACCCAACCGGGCATTCTATCGAACAATAAGGCAGGAGCGCCACCGGCGCGCGGCTATCGTGGTCCCTCAGTTTCTGACAATCCAACTTTGCGGAAATTAACCGCCAATACCACCGAGTGATAACATCGCGGCAGTTCAGTAAGGAGGGAGCGACCTATGGGAGAGCGCAAAATGACTCGCGACATCTGGCTTACTGCACTAATTCTTGTCGCTCTGATATTGCTGGCTAGCCCAATACGCGGAAAGCAAAATGGGATCACTGCCCAGACGGGCGAAAAGGGCAAGAGTGCTCTTCGAAGGATTTACGACGAAGACCAAAAGGACAGAACTGGAACCGACATAAGTGGTGATCGCAAACGTCGAGAACGGGTACGACAGCTCGTTGGCGAAGGCAAGGTTCAGTCGGGAGAGGACTATTATTATGCGGCTTTTATCTTTCAACACGGCCAGACGCCGCCGGATTATCTTTACGCGCACGTGCTGGCGGTCACGGCGGTGAGCAAGGGATTTAACAGTGGCATCTGGCTTTGTGCGGCGACGCTCGATCGCTATTTGCAGTCAATTAAGCAACCGCAGGTTTTCGGCACTCAATTTGGAAGTGTGGACGACGGTCCCACTACTCAGAACCCGTATGATAAGGAAATGCTTTCAGATAGGTTGCGGGCGACGTGGTGCGTGGTAAGCTCTGCGACGCAGTCCCAAATACTCGATGATGTAAGGGCTGGCAAAGAGTTTCGATCTACGCGCACTTGCTCTGCGAACTGATGGGCTCTTCTGCGTCTTCCACGAACATTAACTCTGCAAACTCACCGAATACCCCGATCCGGCGGGGGCCCGAACCGCCAAATTGCGATCATATAGCCGATCCAAAGCTCGACCACCACAATCGGCGGGTAGTAGAAGAGGCCTAGATAATTCAAGACTAAAACGAATACTGCCGCATGTACGAGCGTCCATGACAGAAAAAATGCTAAAAACGCGGCGGATCGGAATTTGCTTCGGTATCCCCAGCCCACAACGGGAAAAAAGAGCACCGCAGCGAACGCCCCAAACATCCATTCAGGATTTATGTGATGTTTCTTGGCGACGAAAAATGCCGCTGGGATAGCGGCTGCAACGCACAAACTCGCTACTAGCAACAAAAGAAAGTCGAGTGCCTTGCTGCGCTTCTTCCTTTCCTCACCAGCTGCATTAACCATTGAACCGCGCATTCTATCGAAGAATCAGGTAGGAGCGCCACCGGCGCGCGGCTATCGTGGTGCCTCAATTTCGGATGATCGGACTTTGCGATAGTATCTCTGGATGTCAGTTGAACTTCAAACCAAACGTCTCCTGCTCCGCCCGCTCCAGCTCGCCGACGCCGAACAAACGCAGCGACTCTTTCCGCAATGGGAGATCGTGAAGTTCCTTACTTCGAAAGTGAAATGGCCTTATCCGGCCGGCCGAGCGTTCAGTTACTATCGCGACGAAGCGCTTCCAAATATCGCGCGCGGCGAAGAGTGGCAGTGGACGTTGCGATTGAAGGAATCGCCAGACTCGCACATTGGAGTCATAGGTCTATACAAAGGAGATTCGGACAACCGCGGATACTGGCTCGGGCTTCCATGGCATGGCCGCGGCTTGATGACTGAGGCCGTTGTCGCAGTCAACGATTACTGGTTTGACGTTCTCGGCTTCCCGGTTCTGCGCGCGCCAAAGGCCATCGCGAACATCGCCTCGCGACGCATCTCGGAGAAGACGGGCATGCGCGTCATCGCCACCGAGGAGCGCGACTACGTATCCGGCCGACTCATGGCGGAAATATGGGAGATCACTGCCGAGGAATGGCGCGCTAAGAGAGCGGAGTTTTGATCCGAGTTGTTAACGACGTCGGCAGGGATACCGAGAAGAATCTCGATCCCGCTGCGAAAACGATCAGAAGATGAAACGACCACCGATTGTCGGGGCAACGTTGGTGTCGTAGAAATAGGGGACGCCGGGGCCATGAGGAATGGCGANNGCGATGCCCAGTCCGCCGGTCACGTCGGAAACCGCAATTCCGGCAAAAAGTTCAAAACGCTTGGTGAAGTGATGAGTTGCATAGAGCGACCACTCATTGAGGGTGCCCGCGCAGGAAGCGCGGAAACCGGCCGAAGCCGAGCAGGTGGACGGAACACGGAAGTCGTGCTGCAGCTGATGATACCAGGCGAAAGTGATATCGGTTTTGGGATCGTACGAATATCTCACGCCCGTCCACCAAATCTGCACGATCTTTTCCGAATCGAGATTGTTGTCTTCGA
>PMAA01000251.1 GCA_003152355.1 Acidobacteriota bacterium
CGATGGGCGGCTTCGCGCCGTAAATCCTGAAGCAGGATTTTTTGGCGTCGCGCCAGGAACCAATGCAAGAACAAATCCGAATGTGATGACGGCGATTCACAGAAACACAATTTTCACAAACGTCGCGATGACGCCGAATGATGAGCCGTGGTGGGAAGGCATTGATGGCGCAGTGCCAACCGGCCTGCTCAACTGGAAGGGCCAAACCTACACCGGCGGCAAAGAAACCGCTGCGCACCCGAATGCCCGTTACACCGTACCCGCGTCGCAATCGCCCTCGATTTCGAAAGAATGGGAAAATCCGGAAGGCGTGCCGATTTCNNGCCGCGATCCCATGGCCATGCTCCCGTTCTGCGGCTACAACATGGCCGATTACTTCGGTCACTGGCTCGAGATGGGACGTCGCGTCAAAAATCCGCCCCGCATTTTCCACGTGAACTGGTTCCGGCGCGACGCGAGCGGGAAATTCCTCTGGCCGGGCTATGGAGAAAATGTTCGCGTGTTGAAATGGATGCTCGATCGAATCGAAGGCCGCGCCAATGCCGACGAAACCCCTATCGGCTACGTGCCCGCTCCCGGCTCGCTCACTCTCGAAGGCTTGAATATTTCGCGCGAGACCCTCAACGAGTTGCTCCATGTCGATCCCGTTGACTGGGCCACGGAAACCGAATCGTCCGGCGCGTTTTTCGCCAAGTTTGGCGATCGGCTCCCCGCCGAATTGCGCCAGGAACACGAAAAGCTTGTCCACGCGACGCAGAAAGCCGCCGTCGTCCGCGAATAAGCACGCTCGAATTCCCGTCAAAATCGAAATCCGAACAACGCCGGACTAAAGCGTGGATTGAATTTCCGCGTCTACAGAGAAGTGCGTCTGCGGAAAGCCGTTGATGTCGAATGCCTCGCCGGCCTCATTTGAAAAATGGAAGTAGCGGCTGATGTGGTAATCCTCGTCGAACGCACCGAACAACTTTTCCGAATCTGCTCGCGATAGACCGAATTGCGCGATGGCAACGGGCCGCCCGTAGCCGCCGGCCAGTGCCAGGTATTTTTCGACTGCTTCCCGCAATCTCATCGTCAAATCCAAACGTACGCGCCTGCCTCACAATAAGGCAGATTCACGTAATAAAGATTCGCCTCGTGAATTCCTTCGAAGGCATCACAAATTTTTCGCGCTGCGTGCATCGCGCAGAGCTTGGTGCCCTGCGCGTTCACGATGGCGTCTGCATCGCCGAGATCGGCAACCTCTTCGCGCGAGATCCAGTCCCAAGTTGCCGGGTACGAGCAGATGGCGCACGCGCCAGGATCGCCTGCAAGCCGCTTATCGATGGCGGCTCGAACTTCCGGCAACAGCCCCGCAGCCGTGAAATCCGGCGATGAAACGAAAAAATATTGCGAGAACGATTCGCCGTCGGGTTCGAACCCAATCCCGCGGCCGGCGAATTCCTCAAATTCGCGCCGGAACACGCCGAGAAAACAATCGCGGCAAAGCGACACCTCGGGCCGAACCGGCTCGCGGCGCCTCGCGGCCTTTCCTCTCAAATACAAAGTGTCGGGCACGAGCGACGCCATCCACGGACGCTCTTCCTCGAGATGAACGCACTCGGCTGGCACACCCTTCAATCGAGCCCACCAATTTCGGCTGCTCGGCAGAAAACGAATTCCCGGATACGCCTCTTCGTGACTGATGCGCGTTTCCCACATCGCCGCCCGTATAGTAGCAGAAGCAGGCCGCGTGAACGCCCCGCCGGAGATCCGCGGCGCCGCTCTCGTTTGTCACGCGCGCCAGCTTCGGATATCATCAATGCCTTCGCGGTTCAATCGTTCTTTGCACCGGGAAACTCGCGAGACTCCAGGAGGAATCATGGCCATTGCGGTGGGCGCGGCAGCGCCGGATTTCGTTTTAAAGGATCAAAGTCAGAAAGAAGTTAAGCTCGCGGACTTCCGCGGGAAGCGTGTTGTACTTGTTTTCTATCCGCTGGATTGGAGTCCGGTCTGCACGAACGAACACGTATGCCTCGTGAACGATCTAAAGCGATTCGAGCAGCTCGACGCGCAGGTGCTGGGTCTCTCCGTGGACAGCGTGTGGTCGCACAAAGCTTTCGCCGAGAAAATGGGAATTCATTACCCGCTGCTCGCGGACTTTCAGCCGCGCGGAGCCGTCGCGGACAAATTCGGTGTCTACCTGAGCGATAAAGGAATCACGGGCCGCGCCATCGCGATCATCGATCGCGCCGGAAACATCGCCTGGTTCAAGCAGTACGACATCCCGACGGTCCCGGATGTGAACGAAGTCGCCGAAGCCCTCGCCAAGGCGAATTAATCGCGAATTTTCGAGGAAAGCCAATCGGCCGGCGCGTTTCGCTCTATTTCGAATCCGCCGGCGCGCTCGGCTGCGAAAACGTCCGGATATAATCGACCAGCATCCAGCGCTCATCTTCCGATAGCTTCGTTTCAAAGCTCGGCATCGGCTTGCGGCCGGCGGTGATCTTCCAAAAAAGTTCGCCGTCGGTCATTTTGTTCATCGCGCTCGCGTCGCTGAAATCCGCGGGCTTTGCCCAATATTTCCACGAATCGTTTCCCTTCCCATTGCCCGAGTCGCCGTGGCAGTTCGCGCATCTCTCCTGATAAAGCGCTTTGCCAGCCGCAATCAAGGCCGGATCTCGCGGCAGCGGGTTTGTAAGCACCTTCGCTTCGGGCGGTGCGTTCCAATCCGATACATTGTTCGCGAAAATAAATGCGGTGAGAGCTGCAATGAGAAGGACGCCGATGACGGCGAGGAGAATTCGCGCGCGTTTTTGCCGCGCTCTGGCTGCGTTGGAGTCAGCGGGATTCATCGTCCGCGAATTTCGTCACGGGCTTTGCGTTATTAGTTGCGCGCGTCACGTGCACGTGAAGCGCAATCTGAATCCTCTCACACTCACGCTTGTCCGGAGAAGATCGAATAAAGAAGCCACGCGTTCATCGCGAGGATGACGAAGGTGGTGATATACGAGAGAAAGTTGGTAAGCGGGCGGTTTGCGTGCGTGCCCATCAGTTTATGACGCCGCGTCAGAATCAACAGCGGAATCATTGCAAATGGCAGGCAGAAGCTCAATATTGCCTGGCTCAGTATGAGTGTCTTCAGCGGATCGAGGCCCCACGCGATGACGAGAATCGCGGGAATCATCGTTACCACGCGCCGAAGGAAGATGCTGATTCGGATATTCAGAAACCCCTGCAGAATCACCTGCCCCGCCATCGTGCCCACGCTCGACGACGAAAGCCCCGAAGCAAGCAACGCAACGGCGAACGCAATTCCCGCAAAACGGCCGAGCAGCGGCGCGAGCGTCCCGTGCGCCGCCTCAATGGAATATACCGCCATGCCGTGACCGAAAAATACCGCCGCGGCCATTATCAGCATCGCCGTGTTGATCAGCCACGCGCCATTCATTGCCAGAAGAACGTCCAGCAATTCCATCCGCCGGTGATGATGCTCTTCGCGGTCGGCCGGCTCGCGGCGCGGCAACACGAGCGCGGAATGCAGATAAATAACGTGCGGCATCACGGTGGCGCCCAGCATCGAAACGGCGATGTAGATCGAAGACGTTTGCACGTGCGGAACAATGATCCCCTGCGCGATTTCGCCCCAGTGCGGCTTGCTCAAGAACACTTCGTACGCGTACGCGAGGCCGATCACGGCGACGAAGCCCATAATGACGCGTTCCAGCCACTGAAAACCGGCCTGCTCGAACATCAGAATGAGCATCACGACGACGCCGGTCAGTATTGCCGCGGGAAACATTCGAATGCCGAAAAGAAGATTGAACCCGAGCGCCGCGCCCAAGAATTCAGCGAGATCGGTGGCCATCGCGGCAATTTCCGCGGCAAACCACAATCCGAGCGTCATCCGCTTCGAGAACTCCGCCCGGCAATTTTCGGGCAGCGTCTTTCCCGTCGCGATTCCCAGTTTCGCGGCGAGATACTGCACCAGGATCGCCATCGCATTCGACCACAACAACACCCAGAGAAGCTGATAGCCGAACCGCGCGCCGCCTTCGATGTTCGTCGCAAAATTACCGGGGTCCATGTACGCGATGGAAGCGACGAAGGCGGGTCCAACAAACCACCAGGCTTCACGCGGCCGGCTGGAAACACTTCCCTCGGCCCGCGCCGCAGCCGGCGAAGAATCCGCGAGAGTCCCTGAAGTGGCTTCTGAAATGCGTCCGAGATTCATGGGTTAACCATGCTGAACTTCAAATATAAACTACACTTAACATATCGGCAAGTCAACGGTAGTGCTGCGCCTGGGTTGCCAAATGGGACACTTATGACGCGATTCGAGCCACTGCTTTGTTATAGTGGACTCCGCAAATTCTGGAGGAAATGATGCCCGACGAACAAAAGCAGGTACAAATCAAAGCGGACGAAAAGGAATTACTGGGCCAATACGCAAACCTGGTGATGATTCATCATAACGCCGAGGAATTCACGCTGAATTTCATTTATCTCTTTCCAAGCGTCCCGCAGGGCAAGCTCGTTTCGAGCTTGATCGTAAGTCCCGGCCACGCCAAGCGCCTGATGCGCGCACTTCAGGAGAATGTCACGCGCTACGAGGCCCAATTCGGCGCAATTCCGGAAGCCCCCACGCCCACGCCTGCGCCAACCGTTGGATTCGTCCAATAGAGATTTGTCTAAGGCCAAGTCTAAGGATTGTCCAAAAGGAAAGAATTGCAGGGAGGCATCGCGCGCTATCGAGGCTAGGCGCTAGCTCGATGATCGATAACCCACGCGCCGTCCGGCTCAAGGAATTCGACACCAACGGCATAGCCAGCGCTCGCAATCGACTCGCAGTAAGCGACCCTGGCCACGCTGTGAAAAGAGCCCGTCATCGTCGCAACGATGAGCCGGTCGTCCGGGCGCCATCGGCGCGACGTGATGATTCGAGCGCCTCGAGCACTTACGTTATCCGTGAACGTCGTCTCGATTCCGGGCAAATCCACATGACCCGAGATTCGCACGCCCACTTCCATCGGTACGCGTCTCTCGACGCGCGAAACGCTGTAATTCTCTGACCGCCGCAGGCGAAGCCGCATTCCCATCCCGAACCCCCAAAGTTTTACGTCGTCTGTCCTGCCGCGAAGCGCATGTGACGCACTCCTCTGTGATCATGCAGCTTCATGTCGTACAAGTTGTGATCCGCCACCGAAAGCAATCGCTCGATGGTCGTTCCATCTCGAGGATAGACTGCGACGCCAACGCTGACTGAGATCACCGGCTTCTCGCCGTCGTTGTTCACCCGCTCGCAAATCCGAGCCGCGGCCTGCAAGGCTTCGTCTTCGCCAGCCTCAGGAAGAACCAGCGCAAATTCATCGCCGCCATAGCGGGCCGCCGTATCCGATGCGCGGCAGTAGTTTCGAAGCACGTATCCGACGCGCTGAATCGCGCGGCTGCCGACGAGGTGCCCCAGACGATCATTGATCTTCTTCAGGCCGTCAAGATCGAGTAGCAGAACGGAAAATCGGCGGCCGGTGCGCCCGGATCGCTGCAGCTCGGCATCGAGCACTTCAATGAGTCTTCGGTGATTCGCAAGACCGGTAAGCGAATCGCTTTTTGCCAGGCGGCTTACTTCGTCGAACAAATGCGCGTTCTCGAGCAGCGTCCCGCCAAGAACGATCGCGTAACTCGCCACCATCAGAAAATGAGAAAGAATGTAGGGAGCATCGAGCGGCTGCTGAGACTCGCTGGCCGCGAGGTGGCAGGCCACGTTCAGCACGGCCGCGAAATAGAGAGACCGGTCGAATGCCGATTCAACCCGGTTCAAACGCCAACTGTATCCAACCGCCGACACGAGAAACAGCGCCGCGAGCATCAGGTCCCACGGCCTCGGCAGGATGGAATCCGTGTGGATTCGCATCGGCGGCACAGTGAAGTAAATCACGCTAATCAGGTAGGCAACGCCGCCCACCAGCAGCGTGGCCGCGGCAATTTCGCGGCCCGCATCGCGCGCAATTGGCTTCTTTCGCTCGACGCCGAGCGCTACGATCAGAAGCACGGCAAGGAGCGTTCGCCCTGCCATCCACGCGAGCGAGACGTGCAGCGGCCCCGTCGGAGCTTGGTATGCCTCGCGATAGGCCGTCATTGCCGTGGCAGCTTCTATTAACGCGGCCAGGACGAACCCAAACGCCAGAATCAGGCTGACACGGTCATGGGTTCCGCGGAATCGCACCAGCGCATTCGCTGCAAACGTGAAAGCGATGAGCCCGCCGGCCATCTGTAGGTAAGTGTCGAGGAGCAAATCCGAGCGGTAAGGGGAGAATCGGAGGGTCCATACAACAAAGAAAAAAGCGCTCGCGCCCAGCACCCAGAGTATGGATACTCGGAATCGGTGAACGGCCCCCCAGAAATTTGACGACGTGCCCACAATGCCCTCGAAATAGCTTCCAACCCACACATGCAGGAGCACGCTAGGCACCGTTTGACTAGTACGTATAGTACTGTTGAACATGCTGATAACAAGCTACGTAGCTTTCTAGGAATTCAGAAAGTAGGACTAAAGTCCTACGAAGAATCTGCGATCGGAGTAAAAATGTTACACTGGAGGACTAAATGAGCTTGCTGGACGAGGATCGCCAGCGCTACGCGCTTCTCCCCACACGTACCGCCTACTTTGGCAGCGCGCCCGGATCGGGAGTACCCTGCGCATCTTCCTTCTTCACGGCGGCTTCGGCAGCCGCGAAACCAATCTTGCTGTGAGTGCCGTCGCAGAAGGGTTTATTTATGCTGCCACCGCAGCGGCAGAGCGAGAAAGCAGGCTTGCCGGTAATATCGAACTTGTTTCCGTCCGCGTCCACCAGTTCGACGCTGCCTTCGGGCGCTTCCACCCTGAACGGGCCATTGTTACGCGCGGTGATCTTCACTTGTGCCATCGGTCTCTCCTGGAAATGTCTTTCTCGAACTGAATCAGTATTTCGGAACGGACGAGTCTACTTCATCGGACCACGCCAAAATTCCGCCCTTTAAATTCCAAATCTTCTTGAATCCGGCCTTGCGCAAGAATTCAGCGGCCTCGGCCGAACGCTTTCCGCTGCGGCAATGCGCGACGATCTCGCGCGCGCTATCCAGTTCGTTCGCCCGCCGCGAGAGATCGCCGAGAGGGATGAGATGCCCGCCGATATTGCAGATCTGATACTCATGCGGCTCGCGGACGTCGAGAATGTAAAGATCGTCGCCGCGATCGAGGCGGGCCTTCAGTTCGCGCGGCGTAATTTCCGGAACGGATGTCTGCGGCGCGGGCGCTTCCTCGCCGCGTATTCCGCAAAACTCAGCATAGTCAATCAGCTTCGTGACGCTCGGATTCTGCCCGCATACCGGGCAATCCGAATTCTTGCGAAGCTTCAGCTCCCGGAACTTCATGCCCAGAGCATCGAAGAGCAATAGGCGTCCGACAAGCGGTTCACCAGTTTTCAGGATCAGCTTCAAAGTTTCCATCGCTTGAATCGACCCAATGATTCCCGGCAGCACTCCAAGCACTCCGCCTTCAGCACAAGACGGCACGAGCCCCGGCGGAGGTGGCTCCGGATAAAGGCATCGGTAGCATGGCCCATCCGGATAACCGAAAATGCTGGCCTGCCCCTCAAATCGAAAAATGGAGCCGTAAACGTTGGGCTTGCCAAGCAGCACGCAAGCGTCATTCACCAGATAGCGCGTTGGGAAATTGTCGGTGCCGTCGACGATGATGTCGTAGTCGCGAAAAATCTCGAGCGCATTCTCGCTCGTCAATTGCGTTTCGTAGCCCTTGACCTGAATCTCGGGATTCAAATTTCCAAGCCGCTCGGCCGCCGCCTCGATTTTCGGCCTGCCGACGTCGCTCGTACCGAACGCCACTTGCCGCTGCAAATTCGTGAAATCAACTTTGTCGAAATCCACGATACCGAGCGTGCCGACTCCTGCCGCAGCCAAATACAAACCGAGCGGCGCCCCGAGACCTCCCGTTCCCACAAGCAGCACGCGCGCGCGCTTCAGCTTGAGCTGCCCCTCCATGCCAACTTCCGGCATGATGAGGTGACGGCTATATCGAAGAATTTCCTCCTTCGAAAGCGTGACGTCGCCCCCTGTCGGCGCACTCACCGGACTCACTGTTTTAGTTGCCATATTCTGAATCTCCCAGCGCCCTAGCGCGTCGCGCCGCCCGCAATTGACGGCACGATGCTGATCGTATCGCCATCATTCACCTGCGTTTTATCTTTCTGCAGATAACGAATATCTTCGTCGTTCAAGTAGACGTTCACAAAACTCCGCAGCCTGCCGTCGTCGGCGTACAGGTGTTTGCGCAGTTCCGAAAATTGCGAGGTCAACGCAGCCAAAGCCTCACCAACCGTGCCTGCTTGCAACTCAACCGAATCTTTCTTTTCGACGTACGCCCGCAGCGGCGTCGGAATCATGATCTTAACNNGCCATTCTGCCTCCCCTTCACCAACGCAATGTCATGCAAGCTCGCTCAAGCGTCGCCGCCGGGCGAAACAGTCTCAATCGCCTCAGCACTGTAACTCGCGCGATCGTCCGCGAGCCGCCACGAATTCATATCCTTCGGCTCGCGCGACTGCACGCTCACAATCACGTAGCTATACCACGGCCACGCGTGTTCGCGATCAAATTCACTCGGCCTCGCCGGAGCATCAGGATGCGAATGATACCATCCGAGCAGCTCGAGACCCGAACGCCGCGCCGCCGCATCCGCATCACGCACGTCCTCAGGCGTAATCGAAAACCGGTTACGCGGCGAATCGCCGCGCTGATTTTTCAGCGGCAAAATTTCAACCACATCGCGATGGCCATCTTTCTCGGAACCAAGGAGGGCGCCGCAACACTCGTTCGGATACGTCTCCACACCGTGGTCGCGTATGCGGGAAGCAACCTGCTCGCGAATACGTAGCATGCCTCGACTCAGCCCTCGTCCCAAAAGCGCTCGCTCAAATATTTATCGCCGGAATCCGGAAACACGGTGACGATGACGGCCTCTTCGCTTGGTGCCAACCGCCGCGCGATTTCGAAGCAGCAGCAAATCGCGGCTCCCGAGCTGATGCCGACCAGCAGCCCCTCTTCACGCGCAAGGCGCTTCACCATCGCGTATGCCGCTTCCGTCGAAATCTGCAAATTCTCATCAGCCACCGACGGATCGTATATCTTCGGCACGATGGAAGTCGGCATATACTTCATGCCCTCAAGCCCATGAAACGCGGAGTCCGGCTGAAAACTTATCGCTCGTATCGCCGGATTAAACTCCTTCAGTCGCCGCGCGGTCCCGACAAACGTCCCGCTCGTGCCCAGTCCAGCAACAAAATGCGTGACGCGTCCGCCCGTCTGCTCCCAAATTTCAGGCGCCGTCGTCATGATGTGCGCTTCGACGTTTGCCGGATTGCTGTACTGATCGGGATAAAAATATTTCGCCGGCTCGCTCGCGTAAATTTCCCGCACGCGCCGAATCGCGCCATCCGATCCTTCATCGGCCGGCGTAACCACCAATTCGGCGCCATAGGCAGCCAGAATCCGTTTTCGCTCAATCGAGGCATTCGCAGGCAAGCAGAGCTTCACGCGATACCCGCGCGCTGCACCGATCATCGCGTAGGCGATGCCGGTATTTCCGCTCGTCGAATCGAGAATTGTCTTTCCTGCCGAAAGCTCGCCGCGCCGCTCGCCGTCGAGGATCATGCGAAGCGCGGCACGATCCTTCACCGACCCGCCAGGATTGAACCATTCCGCTTTCGCGTGAAATTCAATCCCGCGAAACTCGCGGCCCACGCGCCGAATAACCAAAAGCGGCGTGTTCCCGATACAATCCACCAAATTCTCGCGTGTCGCGCGCTGGAACACAGATGGCAACTCCGCAATCACCGAATTCTTGTTTCCTGCCACCGACACCTCGGAAGCCAACCGAAAGAACCGATCTCTGAAGCCCGCTCTCTAAAACAATCAGATGCGCCGCGCAGCGCCTGGATTCAAGTCCGCGACCCATCCATAAGCGTTGCTAGAGTTTAGCAGACGGGCTAGCGAGTATGCCGCACTCACGGCCCGTCCGATGTCTCAAGGGCGTACGGTCCCGACCAGTGATTTTAGTCTTTACACAGGGGCGTTCGAATTCATATTCTGAGAGCTATGTGGTACGTCAACGCAGCCTTCACTGAAGAAAATGTCGCCAAGCTCACCTCGGCCGGATTTACGCTCAGCAGCACCCGCGGCGTCATGCGAATCGAAAAGTACGGCTGTGGAGCCGAGCTGCGCCGCGGCAGCGACAATGACTACCACATGACCGTGCTGCCGACGATCATGCTCAACGGCCAATTCACCGTCCTCTGGGATGCCGGCTATCAAAAATTCCTAATCACGCACGAAGAGCACAAATTCCCGGCGCACCGCGCACAACTCGTCAATATGCGAAAATTTAACGAAGAATTGCGGACCGCTCTCGGAGTCCCCACGTATTACAACGAAGCGATCGGTTCCACCTGCCAGTTCAGCGTCTACGACCGCGTGAAAGGCCGCCCAGGCGACAATCCGGATGAGACCGTCGGCGTGGTGGAAGTGCCTGAGGAAGACTGAGGGTTACGCGCGCCCCGCCTGATCGAGCTTGCGGCGAAAATCTTCGGCATCGATCTTGTGGCGCGCCGCTTCTCGCGAACCGATAAAAATCACTGGCACGTCCTCCGTGTAGCGGCGCTGCAAGACAGGATCGCGGTCTACATCAACTTCGCGAAGACGCGCGCCGAATTCCTTCAGGATCGGCTCCATCGCAATCTTCGCAGAATCGCATAGGTGGCACCCCTCGCGCGTATAGAGCGTCACGTCCTTGGGACCCGCAACGGCAATTCTCCCGTCCTCCATCCTTTCGAAAAAATCTCCGCCTTCCGCCGATCGCAGCATCCCGATGCCCACCAATTCGGCGACGGCGTCGAGGATATCTTCATGTTGCTCAGCTGATTTTTCTCCGGCCATCTCGAAGAACGCGTGGAGATCGAGCGAGTCGCGCTGCAGTTCGTCATATAGCGAGAGGATCTTCGTGGAAGTGTCTTTCATCGTTTACCTCGAACATCGGAGAGGGCGGCGCTGCGATGATTGTATCAGGGCCGAATGGTGTAGTACCGCTGAAAGGGCCCGATATGTGGATGGTAGACGTGCGACCGGAACAACTCCGCGATCTGCCGGATATGGCCTAGGTCGTGAAACGCCCACTCGTTCATGAGCTGATTGATCGTAACTTTGCCGATCGCCGTGTGAATTCCCGAGCGCGACGTCACGCTAGCCGGAATGTATCGCAGAAACGAAAGGCTGCGATCCCGCTCGTGGCAGAAAAGGTGCAAATTCTCACGAGCCTTTCGCGATGAGTAGCGTCCCGCAGCGTAAGCGGCATTTTGATCGTACGCTTCGAGCTGCGGCCCATCGCTCTCGACCATTTTCTGTATACGCTCGCGAAAGCCAACCACTTCGACCTCGGCGAGATGCGCCAGCACCTCGCTGATGGACCACCTCTCCATGGACGGCTTCCAGTGCAACTCCTCATCGGTGGCGATGTGCACGATTTTTTCGATTATGATCGGAGTCTGCTCGAGAACCGCAAGACCTGGCAGAGCGTCTTCATTGTGTTTGGGAGACATAAACCCCTCGCGACGATTTCATTCCTCATACCGCACCTTACCCCACCGGCGAGATTTTGTCGAAATGGTCTCGTTTGAGCTCGTGCCGGTCGGGGCCGTATCGTTCGTGCCCGTTTGGCTTGAGCGACGGTTCGCCGCGTGATACACCCTGAACGGACGTAGATTTAGTTCCATTGCGAACCTACATGCGGGAGGCCTGATTGGTTGACGTTGTCGTTCTCGTTGATGATCTTTTTTTTCAATCCAAGATTGTGGAAACTGCCCGGTTGACCGGCATCACCCTCGCGATTTGCGGCACGGGAGATGCGTTCATCTCAACGATCGAGCGGGAGAGCCCGAAGCTGGCCATCGTGGACTTGAATTCGCGCGGCGGCGCACTCAACGCTCTCGAACGACTGCGCGCTTCAGGCAACCAGACGCCGCTAATCGGCTATCTCTCCCATGTGCAGACTGAACTCGCCGAAAGCGCAAAGGCCGCGGGTTGCAGGGACGTGATGCCGCGCTCGAAATTCACAGCGAATCTCGCCGCGATCTTGTCTGGAGCCAAAACTTGAGGAACGTGATTTCACTCTTGCGATGCGCGCGGCTTTCCTTGCTCGTGTCGCTAATCATGCTGCTGCCCGTATGCGGCTATGCGCAGGGTTCGCAGGAGGCCGATCCTTCCGCCGCGCTCGTATCCGCCCTCACGGCAGCCTGCAAGCACGACGAAACTCAATTTGCGACTTATCTAACCGCCGACAACGCCACCGCCTTTCGTGCGCTTCCGATCGACCAACGCAATGCGATTTTGAAACGCTTTTCGCTCACCGAAGATGCCGGCCGCCCGCTCCTCTCAACAGATCAAAACGGGCGATCGATCCTGCGATGTCAAGTAGCCAGCGCGACCGCCGAATTCCGCTTCGGCTCGCCTCGTGCCGGGGAAAATCTCGCGTTCATTCCGCTGCAGACAGTAGACGGAGATACTTCAGACGTCGGCATGGTGCGCGAATCGGGCGGATGGAAAATTATCTCTGTCGGCCTGATGCTTTTCGATATCCATCAACTTTCGGGCCGGTGGACGGAGCAAGAAACTGAAAACCGCGAAGACGACGCGATCCATTCGATGCGCGATCTCCAGACCGTGATCGGAACTTATCAACGCGCGTTTGACCAACTGCCCGAATCTCTTCAGCAACTCGGTCCAGCGCCAAAAAATCAGGTCTCGCCGGAACAGGCAAATCTGATCAGCGCGCAATTGTCGTCGGGAACACAAAACGGCTACCGCTTCCGGTACCGGATTGTGACCGGCACGGACGGAAATCCATCGGGCTTCGAGCTTACCGCGACGCCTGAAGCTTACGGCAAAAGCGGAAAGCGCTCATTCTTCCTTGATGCGGCGGGCAAGTTCCACGCCGCCGACAAACATGGCGACACCGCTACAGCCGACGATCCAGTTTTGCCTGAAGACACTCAGAATTGAACTGAACGACTATTCGTGCGCGTAAATCGCAGAGATAGGCCTGAAGTGCACGTTCAGGAGCCGATCATTTGCCTCTTAATGTAAGAAGGGAGGGTCCCACTAGGCGAGTGCCAGATTCACATTCTCGATCGCCTCGTCGATCTCTGCCGTGTTCTTGTAGCCGACTGTAACGCAATCTACGCCAGCGTTGTTGAACGCGAACCGCATTGCCGCCTTGCGGTCCTCACGGTTGAACGAACCCTCGCCCACAAGTTTCATGCTGATCACGCCCATCCCATCTTTGCGTGCCTGCCCAATGTGAGTCACCACTTCGCCGACATTGCCCAGTCCGGCGGTGTTGTAATCCTCAGCGTCCATCCTGGTTCCCTTGTGATTTACCCGGATCATGGCGATGTCCAGCCACTTGTTTCCCGGCACTTGGCGCAACGCCGGAAGCCCGTGAACCGACGCGCCGTGACTCACTATCGCCTTCTTCGACTGAGCTTCGAGAATTCCATCCTGCCACCTGCTCGAGTCTGCGGGCCACGTCGCAGTATGTTGCCAGTGCAATAGCATAATGTCGAAGTATTCGGTATTCGCGAGTTTGCGCAGCTCGTCGAATTTCTCTTGCGGATTAACACCTTGCCAGGTGGTTACCTTCGACATCAGGCGATAATTATCACGTGGAATGCCTCGCAGGGCGACTCCGAGCATCCTGTGCATGTCGCCGTAAGATTCCGCGGTCTCGAAAAAGCGAATGCCTCGGTCGTAGGCGTAGCGCACCAGCCTCGTAAATCCATCTTGTCCCAACTCGCGCTGCACCTGGCCGTTGAAGCTGCCAGTGCCAAACGCAAGTCGCGTCACCTTCACTCCAGATTTTCCTAGCGTCACCCAATCTGTCGCGGTCTGGCGCGTCGCGCTCACGCGGAGGCGCCCCGTGACGGCAAGGGCGCCAGCGGCGAGCCCGGTTTTCAGGAAATCACGTCTAGTGTAGTGAGACACGGATTCACCTCGAATTGCGCGAATGATCGCGCGAGGCTAACTGAGTGGAGATGCCGCGTCGGCGCGGCCGGTGTTACACAGTCCATGACCGGACAATCGTATTACGAAACTCGAATATCAGGTATAGCGAGCGTTTAGAAACCATCGTCAGATCACTTCATTATATTTATTTCTTGAACCGCCCTCTTTACTTGCGGCATCCGATAAGTTCGCGAGGGGGATGATCATGAATTCCAAGCAAGTGGTTCTCATCACCGGCTCCAGCACCGGCTTTGGCAGATTATTCGCCGATACCATGGCTCGTAACGGGCACACCGTTTTCGCGACGATGCGTGATCCTGGAGGCCGCAACGCCAAGAATGCCTCCGAAATCCGCACGCTGGCCGAAAAGGAATCGCTGCCAATATACGTCCTTGAACTGGATGTAACCGACGACGCGTCGGTCGAGCGGGCTGTGGATGCCGCCGTCGCCAAAGCCGGCCGCATCGACGTGGCCATTAACAACGCCGGCTACTACTTATCGGGTCTGGAGGAAGCTGTCACCTCCGAACAAGCCCAGCGCCTGATGGACACGAATTTTCTTGGCCCGGTTCGCGTAAATCGCGCCGTGCTTCCGCACATGCGGCGGCAACGCAGCGGCGTGCTCATGCACATCAGCAGCGGCGCCGGCCGCGTGGTGCTTCCTTCTGCGGGTTTCTATTGCGCCAGCAAATTTGCACTCGAGGCGTTGGCCGAGGCTTACAGCTACGAACTTGCCGCGCAAGGAATTGAATCCGTGATCGTCGAACCTGGCGCATATGAGACTCCTGTTTTTGGGAATACCGTGACCGCTGCCGACGAGGCGCGCACCGATACGTATGGCGCTGTCAAGGTGTTCCCGGCCAAGGTGAAGGCGGCACTTTCCTCTGGAGCGGGCAACCCTCAGGAAGTCGCCG
>PMAA01000168.1 GCA_003152355.1 Acidobacteriota bacterium
TGTTGCTGGCGTTGTACGCCGGGCGGTTGTTGCTGTTAACCGACGTATGATTGGCGAGGTTTCCGCCACTCAAGGGACGGCTCACAGCCGCGTTGGCAGGCCTTCCGCCATTGACGGAGGCGAAGTTGGCCCGGTTCGTGGCGGCGGTGTTCTCGTGGGACAGTTGTTCCGAGGTGGGCTGAACGTGCGAGCCTCGCATAGCCGCCTGCTCCTGGCCGTTGGGTCTGGCATTGACGCCGCCGGGGCCGTTGAAGGCGGTACGGTTGACAACGGTGGTGCGAATCACCGTCCTGTCGATGTAGGTGTTGTGAACAATGGTCGTGTTTACATGCATGACAGCGGCGTTGTAGGCAAAGTGTCCACCTTCCCAGCGCCCGCCAAAAAAGCCCACGCCGCCGTAGCCAAAGCCGTAGTTAACCCCGCCGTAGAAACCAACGTGGGGTCCCCAATAACCGCCATGCCAGCCATAAAAGCCGCCGACAAAGCCCCAGTATCCAGGAGTCCAGAGGAAACCCACCTGCGGTGCCTCGATCCACGTTCCCGGCACCCAGAAGTACCCCTCCGGTCCATAGGCCCAGTATCCCGGCGTCCAAATGTTATTGGGAGCGGGGCAAATCGGCTGCTCGTACACGGGGAGTATCGGAGGAGCGATAGTGATAGAAACCCCGATCTGAGCTGCGGTTGCAGACGGCATAGACAAAACTACGACTGCGAGCAACAGTGAAACCAAGAACGTAGTGCGCATTCGCATCACCTCAGGTGTTTAGATTAGCAGGCGCAGGCGGTTCAAACCATTGGCGGTGTGCTGGAAGATACATCACCGTCCGCGCGAGCGACATTCTGGATTGGCTATAGATCGAGAAGGTCGTAATTGAGACCCCCGGCCGGCAGGAAGGGGACCGCCGAAATGCTACTCAAGGTTACTCTTGCTTCGGCGAGGATTCAAGCGGCGGAAACGCGACGCACCCAAATGCGCTCGGTGGCGGGCTTTCCGACGTGCATCTTTTTGCCGGGCGCGCCGGTAAGCGACAGCGTCATCGTTTCGTCATATTCGCGGTTGGTGACGCGCACGCGCGCCCCCGGTTTGAGGCTCAAGCCGGTAAGAAACTCGAGGAATTTCGGGTCTTTTTCATAAACACGAAGAATTTGATACGTGTGTCCGAGCGCGGAATCCGAAAGCCGAATCGCGCCTAGCTCGCGCCGCAGCTTGGTCATTCCGCCGAAAAGCGGGACGCCGTGCGGGCAACTGCTGCCGTGGCCGAATCGCTTCAGCAAAAGAGCCGCGACTTCGGGCGAGATTCCGTGTTCGAGGCGCTCGGCCTCTTCGTGCGCGCGCGTCCATTCAAGGCCGATCACTTCAGTGAGAAGCATTTCGGCAAGGCGATGCCGCAGCACGAGATGTTGCGCGATAGAGCGCCCTTTTACAGTCAGCGCGATTCGCCCGTCGCGGCCCACACGCACGTAACCGCCGCGGGCCATACGCTTGAGCGCCGCCGTCACGGCTGGTGGTGTGACGCCAAGGTCCTCAGCCAGCCGCGCGCTGATCGGCAATTCGTCTTCCTGTAGAGTCTCGAGGATCGCCTTCAGATAATCCTCTTGGGACACGCTGGTTTTTTCTCTGCGCACAATTCCTCGTGACACCGATTACAATCTAGGAGTTTTGCCCGGCCAATCGTGCTTCCCGGCGTAATCGCTCGGCCAATTCTTCGACGCGACCTTCGATATCTTCGCAGATGCGGCGGTAGGTTGCCAAATCTTCTCCGTAAGGGTCCTCGACGTCCCAATCCTCCACAATCATGTCCGGGAAAATCGTGCGCCCCGGAATTCCCGTCATGTTGATCAGGAGGTTTGGCGCCACAGCGCCGGCTTCGCGGACCCCTTTTGATTCGAGGCCACTTGCATTCACACCTTTCTCCAATAGGATTTTTCGCGTGAGATCGGCAACGTGTCCGAGCGGAGAAATTCCCGCGCTCGTGGCTTCGATCACGTCGGAGGCCGAGTGGCGCGCCAGCGCTTCAGCCATCGGGCTGCGACAGGAATTACCGACGCATACGAATAAGACTCTCGTGCGTTTTAATGGAGTACTTGGCTGGGTCATTGGTGGCCGTTGCGGGCCATTTTGATGAAATATTCGTGGATTGTCGAATCGCCGGTAAGCTCGGGATGAAATGTCGCCGCGAGAATGCGGCCTTGCTCGACGAGCACCGGATGGCCGGCATCTTCGGCAAGGATTTTCACTCCAGGGCCAACGGACTCGATGATCGGCGCGCGGATGAACACCATCTCAAGAGGCTCATCTTTGAGCTTCGACGCGCCGAGATGAACGTCGCTCGAGAGCTGGCGGCCGTAGCCATTTCGCAGGACGGAAATATCGAGGAAGCCAAGCGATGCCTGATCGGGATTATGCACTTCGCGAGCTAGCAGAATTGCTCCGGCGCATGTTCCAAAAAACGCGCCGCCCTCGGCGGAATATTTTCGAAGCGCTTCGAGCAGGCCTTCCTCGGTGAGAATCTTCATGTGCGTGGTGCTCTCGCCGCCGGGAATTATCAGCCCGCGCAAGCCGGCGAGATCGGCGGGCGTACGGACGTAGACCGGCTCAACGCCAAGCCGCTCGAGCATCCGGCCGTGCGCTTCGTAGTCGCCCTGAATTGCGAGAACTCCGATTTTCATTTTTCTCGTTGCCTACTCATCGGAAACCCTTCGAAGCCAGGTCGGCACAGCGCTACACTCAGCCTAAACGTAACAGCGCCTTTCCATGCGAACTGCAGATCCCTCACTTCGTTCGGGATGACGACTTTTCTCTAGCCTCGTTACGACGACGGTTACCAGCCGCGCGTTTGCAGCAAATCCTTTTCTTCGAGCTGCCGCACGTCGATTCCCTTCATCGCTTCGCCAAGTTCCTCGGAGGCTTCGAGAACCGCCTTCGGATCGCGCGCATGCGTCGTCGCCTTCACGATCGCGCGCGCGCGGCTTGCCGGATCGCTCGACTTGAAAATTCCCGATCCGACGAAGACGGCTTCCGCGCCGAGCTGAACGACGAGCGCCGCGTCCGCGGGCGTCGCGATGCCTCCAGCCGAGAAATTCGGCACGGGTAGCTTGCCGTGCTTCGCCACCCACGCCACTAGCTCAAAGGGCGCGCCCAGATCCTTCGTCGCATGTACAAGTTCCTCTTCGCCTAGCGTGGTCAGTTTTTTCATCTGCCCGACAATTGCGCGCATGTGACGCACGGCCTCGACGATATTTCCCGATCCGGCTTCGCCCTTCGTGCGGATCATCGCCGCGCCTTCCGCGATTCGCCGAAGTGCTTCGCCGAGATTCCGCGCCCCGCACACGAACGGCACCTTGAAGTCCCACTTGTCGATGTGGTTGGCCCAGCTCTCCGGGGTGAGCACCTCGCTCTCGTCCACGTAGTCCACCTCGAGGCTCTGCAGGACCTGTGCCTCGGCGAAGTGGCCGATGCGCGCCTTGGCCAT
>PMAA01000004.1 GCA_003152355.1 Acidobacteriota bacterium
CGAGTCCTGCGCGGCCCACCACTTATTTCATAACTGTCGAAAACACAATCAGTTGACACGTTTCTCTTCTTTGATGCTAGGCAGGTTGAGAACATCTGAGAACAAAACCCCGGCGACGCGATCAACAGCACGCCGTTGGGATTCCGGGATCACGTGCGTGTAAGTATTGAGCGTCGTCTCAAGGTCCGAATGGCCCAGGAGCGCTTGCGCCATTTTGATCGATTCGCCCAACTCTGCAAGCTGCGTCGCATGTGTGTGTCGAAACGAATGCCACGAAACGCGTGGCTGTTTGATCCCATCACATGCAGGTGCAAGCTCACGGTTGTAGAGGTTCTTCGAGTTGAGCGGCGTTCCCTTGAGCGTGCAGAAAACCAAGTCGTCCGGCGCTGTCCGAATTGCGCCGGCGAGATGGGTATTCAGCATGCCACGCAGAGCCGAGCTCATAGGTATCACGCGGTTGCTGCTTCGAGTTTTCGGTGTGCCGAACTCCCCGTCCGAAAACGTTTCGGCAACTTCGATTGTGTTTCGCCATCCACGCGAACCGCCACTCCACGAGTCGATAGCTCTGCCAGAATGTCGGCTACCGCACTCATACAACCACCTCATCGTCACTGTGGTCGTCCGGGGTTCTTTGGTGCTCATGGGGGTCATGGGGGTCATTTCCTCCATGTCTGACATCATTTCCACGCCCGGGGGGCCGATTCACGCCCTCTGAAGCTTCTCCAACGACCCCAAAATGACCACTAAAANNCCCTATGACCACCGGACGGGACTTCGCCGACCCGCCAGCAAGCGACCCCTGATGTTTTTCCGACGAGATATAGCCGCAACCCACCAAGAACCTGATCCCGTCGGTTCCTGCACCACCGCCCCAGGCGCCGGGAATCTATCTCAAGCCTCTGTTGACGTCCGACGGCCACACTGAGGATGGAACTCCTTAGAGTGCCGTCGGTCCCGCAACGGTCAACTATCAACTTCACGGTAAACTCGCGATCCCCAAACGCTTCGTGCAAAGAGACCAAAACAGCGAGAGATTCCTCTCGTTCGGGATCATCTGCCAAAACTATTTCGCGCGTCTTGCAAGGATCGGCCATGCCCAGCAAAACGATCGGCTCCCGAATCAATGCGGACCAGTCATTGAATCCGCCCCAGGGCGGGACTTTTTGACGAGGACGGCCGGCAACGTGATAGGCCCGAAGGATAGTCAGCGCAGCGGCAACCAACTGCCGTAGATTATTTCTCAGGAAATCATCAAGGTGTGAAATCTTGAAGCTCCGCGACTCCGGCCGCTCCAGTCCGGAGTTAATTCGGCAAAGCAGCGCGCGGCTGGACAAATCCCCTCGAAAAACAAGATTATTGCCTGTCGCCGTCCATAGCACGTTTGTTGGCAACCGAAGCATCCGGCTCTCTCCTAGCAGGCGATCCTGGTATTCCGACTGTGTGATCGCTTTTGCAAGTTCCGGTGAAGCAAACGGGCCCTCGATATTGTCGAGATTGATGATGACGTGTCCCTCGCGAAGCGCCGATGTGATGGCCTTTCGTATTTCCTCTGGCTCTCTGGAGACCGCTGTCGCTGGAGCGGGCTTCCCTGTCACGATGATGGCAACAGATTCTGCCAATAAGGATTTCCCGCTCCGCTGCGCAGGCGCGCTGTACCCAATGATCGGACATGCCCCAAGCGTTCGACGCTGAATGGCGGTCAAAATACCGGCAATGTGTACGGCGACATCCTCTTCTGCGACAAACGGGAATTCCTGAAACGGAGCAAGAAGAGTCTTAAGAGCGGTCTCGGCATCCGACCGTTCTCAGCTCGATCCTGAGGCGGGCCGCGGGCTCGATCACCGACTAAAACTATTGGGAGGCGCGCTGGCCTCACTCGATGGCAAACGATGTGCGAAGCTGGTTTTGGAGTTGATGGAGTTACCGGGGCGATTTGACGGCTGGACGAGGGTAGGGGCGCTCGAGAGCCTGCTTTTTTGGGGAGTGCGTTTTAGTCTGGAAGAAGCGCTGCGAATTCTCGATCCGGTGATGGAGGAGGTTCGGGCTTCGGGAATACACAACGACAACCAACATGCATGGCTGTTCGCACGGTGCCTCTCTGTCACGGCGTTTATCGAGCAGCCAGCGGCGGGCGTCGCGAAAATCCGCGAGCTGCTTTCTGATTTGCGGTTTCGGCCAAATGAAATAGGCACTGTTGTGGCGGCGCTCGGGGCAAGCCGCTGTGATGACGCGGTAGAGGTTTTGATGGAACTCGCGGGCGCTGATGGAAAAGGAGTCGAGGCCCTCCTTGAATCTTGGATCGAAGCGATTCACGCGCTGGGAGGAAGGCGTGCTGCCTCAAGTAATTGTTACCGGGGATTTTGACGGTGACGGGAATATCGACATCGTTGCCTGTTTGGGATCCTTTAATATCATCCAAATCTATTACGGTAATGGAGACGGAACTTTTCAAGCTCCCGTGACAGTGCCGATAGACCGCGCGTACTCGGAAATGGCTGTCGCGGACATGAATGAGAATTTAATTATGCGTGCTCCGCGCCTGTATCAAGGAGCCAATTGCGACGCGGCGACGGACTCGTTTCGCGATCAGCGGAATGGCCACTGCGCGACGCTATCAGGGGGCCGATTCGTGATCAACTCCATGGAAGGACACCGCGCGCAAATTACGTTTAGGCTGCCAGAGTACGATCACTCGCAGTCGATTGTAATTGACCCTGTGGTGGCATTCTCGACTTTTCTTGGGGGCAATATCGACGATCAGCCGAAGGGAATCGCGCTGGATTCTAGCGGCAATATTTATCTTGTCGGACAAACCAACTCGACGAATTTTCCGGTTGTGGCCGGCGCCTTTCAGTCGCAGCTTGCCGGGGGAACCAATCTTGTCGTCACAAAGATGAGCGGAGATGGTTCAAAGCTGATTTACTCGACGTATCTCGGGGGCAGCAACACGGATTCCGCGGGCGGTATAGCTGTCGACGCGAACGGAGATGCGTACGTCACCGGTGAGACGACCTCGGCCAATTTCCCACTCTCTAATCCCTACCAATCGACGAACCCAGGGGGTTCCGCGTTTGTCTCCAAGCTGAGTCCGGACGGTTCGAGTCTGGTCTACTCAACCTTTCTCGGCGGAACAGGTCAAAGTTCAGGACAAGGGATCGCGGTCGATAGCAGCGGCGAAGCGATACTAACCGGATGGACGCTGGCCACGAATTTTCCTGTCGTGAATCCCTACCAGTCCGCCCACGCGGCCGACAACGGCGATACGGATGCTTTCGTTACAAAGTTTAGCGCGGACGGCTCATCGCTCGTCTATTCCACTTACCTTGGCGGTAACAGCAACGATGAAGCGCTAGGCATCGGCCTCGACTCGTCGGGCAGCGCTTACGTGGCCGGGATTACTTATTCCTCGAACTTCCCGACGACTCCGGGAGCTTACGAAACGACCTACTCCGCTGCGGAGGGCGGCGTAAGCTTTCTCACGAAATTCAGTCCCAGCGGCGAGAATTTAGCGTACTCGACCCTGCTCCTCGGGGGTCAAGCGGCCGCGATCGCGGTCAATAGTTCCGGAAATGCTTTCCTGACTGGCGGTTTAGGACCTAATTTCCCTGTCACTCCCGGAGCGTTCCAGGGCCAGGGCGGGATTTTTGCCACCGAGTTTGATACACAAGGAGCATCGCTCGTGTATTCAGCCATCTTCGGCGGCCAGAACATAAGCAGTAGCACCGCCATCGCCTTGGACTCCTCGAACGACGCCTACATCACCGGGAGCACCCAATCCCTTAACTTTCCGCTGCAATTGCCCGTCCAGCCCGTCTACACGGGAGTGTCCGACGCCTTCGTTTCCGAATTTAACAGTTCCGGAACAAACTTGCTTTTTTCAACTTATCTCGGTGGTGGCTTCAGCGGATTGGGCCAGTCTGGCGGTACTGGCATAGCGGTGGACCCGTCAGGAAACATTTACGTCCTGGGTTCGACTTCGACGTCCGACTTCCCAACCGTGGATCCCCTTCAATCCGATCTAGGCGGTTTTCAGAATTACTTCATCGCGAAGTTTTTGAATCAGCCGGCGCCTGGAATTGCCCTTAACACAATGAGTCTCACATTCGCTCCGGAAGTTGTGACCGTTCCGAGCGCCCCGCAAACGGTTGAAGTCACGAACAACGGAAACGCAACGATGAATGTAACCGGGGTCACAATATCCGGCGATTTTTCCGAAACGAGTCAGTGCACGGCACCGGTGCCGCCAAACGGGCAGTGCTCGATCACAGTCACTTACACGCCCACAATCGCGACGGCCGAAATCGGCAACCTTGAAATCTCTAGCAATGCCACCATTACGCCCGACGTCGTGCAGCTATCGGGTACTGGTCAGGATTTCGAGTTTTCAGGAATGCCTGGAATCGAGACTGTTTCTCCGGGACAGACGGCAACCGTCTCGCTCACCTTATCCTCGATAAATGGCTTCGACGAACCCATCTCGTTCACGTGCACAGGCGCACCGCCCGGTGCGAATTGCAGTATCTCGCCTCCCAATCTCACGCTTGATGGAAATGCGACCGCGACGGTCACGATTACAACGACGGGTTCCGCGATGGTTTCGCCCGCTGGACATTCAGTGAAAGCAGACGGATGGCGGCCGCACCAAATCACGGTGCTTCGACCGTTACTTTTTCCGTTGCTCGTGTTGCTCTCAGGGATGTTAGCGAGCAAGCTCGGCAAGCGGAACAAGTGTCTGCCAATTCTGCGAGCACTGGTGGTGGTCACACTGGCTTTGTCGTTGTCCAGTTGCGGTGCTGGTGGTGGCTCGGGTGGTAGTGGCTCGACCGGCGGAGGAAGTACACCCGCTGGTAGCTATAACCTTACGTTCACAGCTCAAACGGCTAACAACCTCAGTCACGGCCTATTGATGACGTTGCAAGTGAACTAGTTGCACCCGCTGTTGCGTCCGAAACGACTTCCAATTTCAGATACCGAAGTTCGTGTCGATGCCGACGAGATCGCGATCTAACTCTTACAGCTCTGCAAGCGGCTAGTCTACATCATCCACGAACAAAATCCGCGCCTCGTTCAGCGAGGAAGAAAGCTCTCCGCGTATGACGTTGTCGGAGTGCGCAGAAACAGTTCTTTATGAGGTGGCCGCGGCGCAATTTTGGGCAAGCGAATTTTCAACGGTTCTGCGCTCTCAGAAAAATAGGGATTCTGGGCAGGGATGGGTTTTGGGACAGGCTACGGAAGCGAGTATCAAAACACATGGTTTGATACGGTCGAGTATGCAGGCATTCGGCCCCGAGTTATCTATGACTTGCACCTACCGAGAAGGCGCCCCTTTGATACGCCGCCGTCGCACTCTGTCGTTAGGTCTTAGCCTGGAAATGCGATTTGACATGTCGCTTTCCTTTAAAACGCGATCACAAAGGCATTGAAAAGGGATTTTCGCAACGTGCCGGTCACAGGGAATCCGAACGCCGATCCCTCAGCGATGATCCGTCAGCCGACGCAGGACAATCACCGCCGGATTCGTCGTGCCCACGTCGCGTTGCGTGTACGTAAAAGTCTGTCCGTCTGCCGAAATCTCCCAGTCTTCTGTATCAAACGCGGTGCCGTTCAGTTTGGTGACAGCTCTAATCGTGCGCGGTCCGGTCATCTTCGCGGAAACCGTCATTCCGGCGGGAAGTCTGGGGCCTTCCTCGGGATAGTCCTTGCCATCGAATTTCAGCGAATAGTGCGTTCCGTCTTCAGGAAGGCGCAACGTAACTCCATCGTCACCATTGGGCTCAACATCCACTTCAGTAAAGGTCATCTTGACCTCGGTTGCTTCCCATTTGCCTTCGAAGCCCGAGGTCCCTGCCGTGCGCTTCACAGTTTCGAAGCCGCTGGACATCTCGCCGTTTGCATTTGGAACACTGAAGGTGCGCTTCATCGACTGGCCGTCGGCGGAGAGCACCCAGGTCTCGGTACCTGTCGTCTTGCCGTTCGACTTGTAAGTGAACTCCCAAGTCGTCGCGTTCACCACTTTCATAGCCGTGGTACCGAATGCTGTTGGCTGATCAGTCCCATCCGCTCTGACTTTCCAGGGAAACGCGCCGTCCTGGAAACTCCAAGTATTCGGTCCCGCTGCGGCAACGGAATCGGTTGCACCGGTCAAGTGGCTTTTTGCCTCGTCAATCTTCCACTTACCAATGAACGGATTGGCGGCGTAGACGCTTGAAGCCAGCGCGAGCGCAAGTGCGGCAACTTCAGCCCGTTTCAAGGGCATTGGTCGCTCTCCTCTACCCGCTCAACTGTCGTCATAACGGCCGTTGGGAAATCGACCTTCAAGGAAGCATTGAACAATAGCTGAAATGGCTGATTTTGTTTCTCACCCACGGGGTGTCTACCTCCGAGGCGTCTTCACTGCGTTTGAACCCGCATAAATACTGATGAAAGATAGCACCCGCAGGCTCGCTGGAACGACTTCATTTCGGAAATGTGGGCTTAGATTGGGGCTCTAAAGAGTATCGTTCGTGGGCGTTCCAAAGCGCCAGGGCAAGCCTTTGGAACCGTCGGTGCGGAGCGCGTGGCAACAGGCGCAATCGGATTTTGCGTGACAGTGTAGTTTCCGATTAATGCGTT
>PMAA01000140.1 GCA_003152355.1 Acidobacteriota bacterium
GGGAGGGTTAGCCATGTTCGACGATCTGGTTGAATCAACTGCTGTCGCGAAGAGAACGAATAAAAGTTGGACGGTACTACTTTCCGCGATCATCCAGGGTGGGATTCTCTTCGTGCTAATTTTGATTCCACTGATATACACGGAGGCGCTGCCGAAGCAGTTGCTCACGACGTTCCTGGTGGCGCCCGCTCCGCCTCCACCGCCTCCGCCGCCAGCCGCCGCGGTACAGAGAATCGTGAAGCCGATCGCCCGCATTATTCAGGCCGGCAAAATGATGGCGCCGACGGTCATTCCGAAAAAAGTTGCGATGATTAAGGAAGAAGAGCTGCCGCCGGATGTTGGTGCAGTCGGTGTCGTAGGCGGCGTTCCGGGTGGCATTGCGGGCGGCCAAGCCGGTGGAGTGCTAGGCGGAATCATCGGCGGGACCGGCTCAAACCTTNNTCTATCCGCAGATCGCCAAGACAGCTCACGTACAGGGGACAATCCTCCTTCACGCCATCATCGCGAAGGACGGTTCGGTTCAGGAACTCACCTATGTTTCCGGACCGCCGCTGCTCATGAAGGCCGCGCAGGATGCAGTCCGCGAGTGGCGATATCAGCCCACGCTGCTGAACGGCGAACCGGTGGAAGTGGAAACTACGATTTCCGTGATCTTTACACTCGGTGGGTAGGGCCGGCGCGGCTCCGGCGTCGCCGGAGTTGTGCTGGGTACGACGCTTGGGTTGCCGGCAGAGTTTCGCTGCCGAATATCGGATTTTGAAAGTCTCTGAGGAGGATTGAAGGACATGCTAGCGAACACTCTATGGGCAAGTTTCTTGATGCTTCAGCAAGGCGGCGGAAACGCGGACGTCGGCTGGGACCTGGTGACCATGTGGCACAACATGGGCATCCCGGCAAAGGCCGTCGTCGTTCTGCTGTTTGTCATGTCGGCCTGGTCGGTCGGTATCATGATTGACCGCGCGTTGATGTTCAGTGCGGCGCGTAAGCAGTCCCGCGTATTCGTTCAGCAGGTTGCGGGCGCGCTGAAGGACAATAAGCTCGACGAAGCGATTTCGATCGCCGAGCGGAATAAGAAGAGCCACATCGCGAAGGTTGTTGCCACCGGCTTATCAGAATTTCAAGCGGCATCGGCACAGGTCAGCGATGAGGAAGTCATTGAGGCGGCACGCCGGGGCCTCGAGCGCTCGGTGGCCATCGTGCACGCAGAAATGAAGCGCGGCCTTTCCGGCCTCGCGACTATCGGTTCGACGGCTCCCTTCGTCGGCCTCTTCGGTACGGTCGTCGGCATCATCAACGCCTTCAAAGGAATCGCGAGCAGCAAAGCGACGGGTCTCTCGGCTGTGGCCGGCGGTATTTCTGAAGCCCTCGTGACCACCGCTCTCGGTCTGCTCGTTGCCGTGCCCGCGGTGTGGACGTTCAACTATTTCACGAACAAGGTCGAAGCCTTCGACGTCGAGATGGACAACTCCTCAATGGAGCTGATCAACTACTTCATCACGCGCCGGGGCGGAAAGAAGTAGCAAATGGCTTACAAGCCCAAAGCGCCACCGGTGATGTCGACTCCGAACGTCATACCGATGGCCGACATCATGCTCGTGCTCCTCATCATTTTCATGGTGGTCACGCCCATGTTGCAGAAGGGCGTCTCCGTGGATATGGCGAAAGTGGAAAATCCCGAAGACATGCGGGACGCCGATAAAGATGATGCCATTCTCATCGCGGTGACTCGGGACGGACGCTACTTCCTCGGGACAACTCAAATTAGCCTCGATGACATTACGAACAAGGTGAAAGACCTGCTTGCCAACCGCCTCGACAAGACCGTCTTCGTCAAGAGCGACGCTCGCGCGAAATACGGCGAAGTCGTCAAAGCGGTCGATGAGGTCCGTTCTGCCGGCGTGGACAATCTCGGTTTGCTGACCGATAAGCTCGATACGGGCCGCAAAGCGCCTGCTCCTCCGCCGACGGGACAGTAAAGTTTTGCGTTAAAGGAGCTCCTCCATGGGGATGGCAGTTGGTGGAAGTAAAGGCGGCGCGATGGCGGAAATGAACGTCGTGCCGCTCATCGACATTTTGCTGGTGCTGATCATCATTTTCATGGTGATCACGCCGACGGTGCCGAAGGGCCTCGACGCTCTTGTGCCTCAGCCCGCGCCTCCGAATCAGAAAGAAGATCCCGCTCTATTGGCGAAGACAATCGTCGTTCAGGTGACAGCGAGCGGGAAAGTGCTGATCAACCAGGACGAAACCACTTGGGATCAGCTCGGACCGCGGATTGACGACATCTTTAAGCAGCGCGCCGAGAAAGTGGCGTTCGTCAAGGGTGAGGATTCCGTGGACTTTGCCGAAGTGGCGCGCGCGATCGACATCATGCGAGCCAACGGCGTCGACAAAGTCGGTCTCATTACCGCGAAGGTGGAAGCGGGTCAGTAGTCGCGGTGTGTTCGAAAGCCTTCTTCTATCGCGAAACTGAATTCTGTTTGCGGGAGAAGTAGCGTTCGCGGCGGGACGCCGGCCGAGAATTCTCAAGGAGAAATTGGAATGGAGCGCAAGCCCTGCAGTCGGTACACCCTCGTACTGCTTCTTGCCGCGCTAGCCGCCACGGCGGGCTGCAGCAAGCTCAAAGCCCGGGATCTACTCAACAAGGGCGTTCAGGCGTACAAGGGCGGCCAGTTCGATCAGGCCATCGAAGACTTTAAGCAGTCGAAGGAGCTCGATCCGAGCCTCCTGAACGCGCGGCTTTATCTGGCCACCGCTTACTCGTCGCAATACATCCCTGGCGCTCCCTCGGAAGAAAACGTGCGCATGGGAAATCAGGCGATTGACGAGTACAAGCAAGTGCTCGACGTCGACCCGAATAATCTCTCCGCGATTGATGGCATCGGCGCCATTCTCTATAACATGGGCGGCACGCCCTTCGATCCGAAGAAATTCGAAGAGTCGAAGACCTATCACGAGAAGCACATCCAGATTAAGCCGGACGATCCCGAGCCTTATTACTGGATCGGTGTGATTGATTGGTCTCTCTCGTACCGCGGGAACAAAGACATGCGGGCCGAATACAACGCGAAGGGGAAGAAGCCCGTCAAGGATAGCGACCCGATGCCGGTGCCGCTGGCCACGGACTTTCAGACTAAGTTCGGCTCCATCATTGACGAGGGCGTCACGAACCTGAAAAAAGCCATCGAGTTGCGGCCCGACTACGACGACGCCATGGCGTATCTGAACCTGCTATATCGCCAGAAAGCCGATACCGAATTGACCGCGCAGGCTCACGACGCCGACGAAAAGATGGCCGACGAGTTGGTGGACAAGGTGAAGGCGATCAAGCAGAAAAAGATGGAGAACCCACAGGGATCTTCATAGACAGCGAACTTCGAATCTAGCTGGCCGGCTGGACCTTCGTGGTTCAGCCGGCCTTTTGTTTTTGGCGCGCTGCTATTATCATTTCTCGATTGCTGAATTTTGCGGTGAATCGGTTTTGGCGACTTTCTCCATCGAAAATTTTGGGTGTCGAGCCACGCACGCGGATGCCGCGGCGATCGAGCGGCAGTTGCTCGACCGGGGACTCCTGCGCGCGAGCGGCCATCGCGACGCCGAAATCGTCGTGCTGAACACGTGTACAGTCACCGCCGCGGCGGACGCGCAGGCGCGCGATGCGATCCGCCACATTCACTCGGCGAATCGCGGCGCTCGCATTCTGGTCACCGGCTGCTATGCGCAGCGCGCACCCGAGGAGCTGGCGAGTCTCGACGGCGTCGAATGGGTTGTCGGCAATTCTCATCAATCCGCGATTCCGGATTTGGCGGCTATTCCGGATTTGGTTTTTTGCAGCGCAAGTGCGGTCTCGCGGGCAGTACTTCGCGCTCCGGATTTTTTCCCTGCGTCCATTCTCGGAGATGGCAACCTTTCGCTTAAGCGCGGGCCTGCGAAGATTTTGACGGGTGATATTTTCGAGCAAACGGAAGTCATGGTAGCGCCGGTAGACGGCAACGAGTCCGAACGAACACGCCCGACCCTGAAGATTCAGGATGGCTGCAATAACCGCTGCGGGTACTGCGTGATTCCCTTCGTTCGCGGAAAAAGCCGAAGTCTTGCGCCGGACCAGGTAATCGCCGAGATTGCACGCCTTGTGTCAGCGGGCGCGCGCGAAATCGTCTTGAGCGGAATCAATCTCGGCAGCTATGGCCGGGATTTGGCGCCTCGCGCCTCGCTCGAGGAGCTTCTCCGCCGCGTCATGGCGGAGACTTCGCTCGATGAACTGCGGCTCAGCTCGATTGAGCCGATGGACGTAACGCGCGATTTCGTGGAAATGATCGCGTCGGAACGCCGGTTCGCGCGACACTTTCACATGCCGTTGCAATCGGCGTCCGATCTCATCCTAAAAGCGATGCATCGGTGGTATCGCGCCGCGCACTACCAGCGCCGCGTCGAAATTATTCGGGAGCTGCTGCCTGAGGCTGCGATTGGCGCGGATGTAATCGCCGGATTTCCGGGCGAGACGGACGAGGATTTCGCCGCCACCTTTGATTTCATCGAGAGCCTGCCCTTCACTTATCTCCACGTCTTCTCGTTTTCCGCGCGTCCGGGCACTGCTGCCGCAAATTTGGGGAACGAAGTTGCGCCGTCGGCGATTCGAGAGCGCGCACGCGCTCTTCGCGCGCTTGGCGAGCGCAAGGCGGCGGAATTTCGCGCCGCGCAGACGGGCTACGTCGTGCGCGCCTTGACGCTGAGGCGAAAAGGCGAAGGCTGGACGGAAGCGCTCTCGGGGAATTACTTGAAGGTGCGCGTCGCGGGCGATTGGCCTGCAAATACATGGCTCGACGTGCGCGTTGGACCCGACGGTGCGCTCGCAACCGCACGGGCGATTGGCCATTAATTCTCGAAAATCACTTGGGCGAATGCGATGTTGCCGCTATGCGTGATCGAAAGCGAAATGTTTTTGACGCCAATACGCGCCGCGAATTCTCCGGCAACGCCGCTGAGGCGCAACGTAGGTTTCCCGCCGGGCAGATTCGTCACTTCGATGTCCACCCAGCGCACCCCGCGCGCCCATCCTGTGCCGAGCGCTTTCATCGCCGCTTCTTTCGCGGCGAATCGCCCGGCGTAGCGCTCAAAGGGGTTCCTGTGCCGCTCGCAATATTCGATTTCAAGGGGCGTGAAAATCCGCTCGATAAAGCGGCGGCCATTGCGCTTGATGGCCGCTTGGATCCGGTCAATCTCCGCGATGTCCACGCCCATCCCGACGATCACGCGCATCCTCTTCGCACCGCGGCAATCGTGCGCCCACGGCTCGATGGAATTATACCTATAATTGAAAGTGCGCATGCGCGGCCGCTTCCCGTCGCGCGAGCATGAAATCATGACAATGATCGGCACTCGCGTTCGCGGTAAGACAAATCGCCGGAAACGCCGTGCCACAAGCGCGTCACGCTCGCCAAATTCGGATCGGCGGTGGGCGATTCGCAAGTCTGGGCGCGTCAGCGTCCTTCAGTCCGCCGCCCTCAGCAAACAAAAGTGGCTCGCGCACGGATTCAGCACGCGAGCCGGCGGCGCGAGTTCGCTCCCGGCTTGGGCTAGCTCGCGGAAAAGTCCCGCCGTTTTGAATCTCGGCTTTTCCGATTGGGACGCTCGCGCGAGTGTTGAAAAGAATCGCCTCCGCTTCGCGAAAGCCCTCGGCGCCGCCGGCATGAAAATGGTGCCTCTCCGGCAATTTCATTCCGACCTCATCCACGTGATCGACTCCGCGCCTGGCGGTCCCCTGCGCGGCGATGCGCTCATCACGCGAACGCCCAAGCTTCTACTCGCCGTGCAAACTGCCGATTGCATCCCGATTCTTCTCGCCGATCCGGAAAATCTCGTGGTCGCCGCAATTCACGCAGGTTGGCGCGGAACTCTCAAGCGCATTGCCGAAAAAACAGTCGGCCGCATGCGGATGCTTTTTAGTTCGCGGCCAGAGAGCATCATCGCGGCGCTGGGGCCCGGGATCGGCCGCTGCTGCTACGAAGTCGGTCCCGAAGTGGTGAAAGAGTTCGCGAGCCAGTTTGATGCGGCGCGTGATTGGTTCGATGGGCCATACGATGCACTTGTCTCGGGCGAAGATCCGAATCCGCTTCCATGGCTCTCGATGGTGCCGCCGGGACATCAGCCGCCGGAGCCTCGCGCTCAACTCGATCTGCATGCTGCGAACCGCGCAATTCTTGAAGGCGCCGGTGTTCTCGCAAAGAATATTGATGCGAGCAGCTTTTGCACGTCCTGCCGCACCGATCTGTTTTTCAGTTATCGCCGCGAAAAAATAACCGGCCGCCAGATGGCTGCAATCGGGATTCTCTGAAAGTATCTGCCGGGAGAAAGGCGTTCAGGGTCTCAGAATATCGGTTTGATTCATGGAAACCAGGCGGTAACGCAAGCCGCGCCAGCGAATTTGCCGCGTCGCGAGCGACACGCAGAAATTCCAGAAGAAAAGGAACGGCACCACGGGCGCAAGAGCGGTCCAGCTCCAACTCCACTCGTGCATTTTCACCTTCCACTCCGGCAGAAGTTCGGTGATCGCGATCGTTCGCAGCGCGCCTTTCATCGCCGCGAGCAGCGGAATCAAGAGCGTGAACACCGCGAGAGAAATCCACGGATCGCCTGACACAAATTTGGAGAACGTGATCGCCAGAGCTGTCAAGAAAGTGATCACGTAGGAAAAATGTGCGATCGCGCCGCTCAGCCAGATCTTTGGCGAATAAACGCGAGTCAAAATAATCTGGCGGTTCGTGAACTCGACAAGCTCGCTGAATGTCGCCGCGTAAGGTGTCGGCGTGATGCACTCCGGCACGAAAACAATCGGCATGCCCGCGCCTCGAACCGCATTCGTCAGCGCCAGATCGTCGGCAACTGCGCCGCGCCAGAAATTATCGGCTCCGATTTCAAGAAATGTCATCCGGCGAATTGCCGTTCCCCCGCCCCAGCAAAAATTCTGCGCGTGGTCGCCGAGCATCGTCGCAATGGATGCATTCCAGACCGATCCCAGCGCGCTCGCCAGCGCACTTTTCTTCGGCGCGCGCATCGGAAGCAGCCAGCGATACGTCGTGGCCGCGCCGATTCTCGGGTCGCCAAGCGGCGTAATCAGTTTGATGAGCCAGCCGCGGCTCGGCAGCGTATCCGCGTCGGTAAAGACAATTACTTCGAACGCCTCATTCAGTTGATCGATCACCTTGGAGAGGTTGTTCACCTTTTCGCCGCGGTCCAGCGGCGGGCCTGCAATCACGACGTTGATTTTCCTCTGCGTCGAAGTCTTGATTCGCTCGATCGCTTTCATCGCGGGATCGTTGACTGAAGCGACCGCAAAAAAAATCTCGTAGTTGGGATAATCGAAGTGCGTCAGGCACATCAGCGTCGCTTCGAGCCCGGGATCCGCGCCCTTGCACGGGCAGATCAACGCGACTTTAGGATTGTAGAAACCCGCGTGCGTGGCGAGCCGCCGGCGCACCATGCCCAGCCACGCAAATCCATTCCAAAGCGAATAAAGCCCCTGGAGGATTTGCTGGCAGACCAGGATGTAGAAGATCTGCAGCATTTCCAGCCAGAGTATCACCTTGAAACATCTTGCGGATTGCGCGCCGCTCGGGCCTGTAGCTACGTAGGCACGGTCATGTGGAATGCGCAGTAACACATGCCCTGTGAAGTGATTCAGGGCAGTCGTCGGGGCTCATTCCTTGACATGGGTTTGGCACGAACCTACACTTTTGCTAAATTCTGTTCCAACTCAGCCCATGGAGGAAACACAATGTCTGCCCCTGCTCAAGTCCCCATTGACGAAGCAAAATTGCATGCATTCCTCGGTCAAGCCATTGGCGAAATGGGTGCGGCGATCAACGCGGCGCTCATTCTCATCGGTGACAAACTCGGTCTCTACAAGGGAATGGCTAACGCCGGGCCTTTGACCTCGGACGAACTGGCCAAGAAAACCGGATTGTCCGAACGCTACGTCCGCGAATGGCTTTCCGCGCAAGCGGCAGGAGGTTTCGTCACCTACGATGCCGCGACTAAGAAATTCACGCTACCACCGGAGCAAGCATTCGCTCTGGCGATCGAAGATAGTCCCGTTTTTCTACCAGGTTTTTTTCAAGTTGTTTCCGCGGTTATAAAAGATGTGCCTAAGATCGAGGAAGCGTTTCGGAGCGGCAAAGGCCTCGGCTGGCACGAGCACGACCACGATCTCTTTCACGGCACCGAGCGCTTCTTCCGCCCGAACTATCGAGCGCATCTGATCGGCGAGTGGATTCCTGCGCTTGAGGGCGTCGAGGCGAAGTTGAAAGCGGGCGCGCGCGTCGCCGACGTCGGCTGCGGCCTCGGCACCTCGACGATTCTGATGGCGCAAGCGTTTCCGCGCTCGACGTTCATCGGCTTCGATTACCACGATCGCTCGATCGAGCTCGCGCGCGAGGCGGCGGCGCGTGCCGGCGTCAGCGACCGCGTGAAATTCGAGATCGCGGCGGCGAAAAATTTCCCCGGCAAAGACTACGATCTCGTGGCGTTTTTCGATTGCCTGCACGACATGGGCGACCCGGAAGGCGCTTCGCGCCACGTGTTGCAATCAATCGGCCGCGACGGCGTGTGGATGATCGTCGAGCCATTCGCGAACGACCGGCTCGAAGACAATCTCAATCCCATCGGCCGCGTTTTCTATTCCGCGTCAACTACGCTTTGCACCCCGGCGTCGCTTTCGCAGGAAGTTGGACTGGCGCTCGGCGCGCAGGCTGGCGAAGCGCGGCTCACGGCCGTTCTCAAGGCAGCGGGCTTCAAGCGCGTTCGCAAAGCTGCACAGACGCCGTTCAACATCGTTCTCGAAGCGCGGCCTTAACGCGGGCGTCGCTGCGCTCGTGGCGCGCGAAAGCTACATGGGTTTCGCGGCAAGCGTACGCAAAATCAATTGTCGCGCTGCGCTGAGAAAACTTTTTTCAGCACACGCTCCGCCGTGCTTTGGAGCTGCGCCTGAAATCGCCCGGCGGCGCGCCGCGCCTGCTCGAGCATCGATGGATCGAGAAGCAGCCCGCAGCGGTCCACAAATGGTCCCGAGGAAATATTCCTCGTGCCGCCGCCGGACCGCTCCGCGCCCGCCCGCGATCTCGTCGCTTCGTACAAGTCGTAGTCGCGCGCAAATTCGCCGGATTCCTCTTCGCTCCACCGGAGAGCCCGGCCGAGCGCCACAATGAATTCTTCGCGGAATAAATCCAGCACGGCGGCGTGCGCCGCTAGTTCGCGCCCGGTCATTGCGGTGGGCCGGGCCGCTGAAACTTTCTTGCGTGATCCGCGAGCGCCACGTTTCCCTGGCACTTTGCGCGCTTTTTTCTTCGGCGTTGCGGATGCGGGATTGCCAAGTCCGAGGCGGCGCGGCAACGCTTCGTCCACATGCGTGACCATCGCGAGCAGCGCTTCCCGGCGCACACACGCCATCAGATCGCCATAGAGCGCCGGTTGCGTGATTACTCCGGTGCGTTTGTGATCTTTCGCATAGGCTTGCAGGAAACGCGCGACCAGCGCTTCGCGATCGAGCGTCGCGAGCAACTGATACGCCGTCTCTTGCGCGCGGACCACAATTTGCCGTGGAGTGAATCGCATGGCGAAATTCCTAGCTGTACGCGATTCGCGCCACCCGCGCAAGAAATTTTCCGGCCTGAGTTTCAGCAGGTGATGTAGACAAAAAAAAGGGCGGGTCTGAGACCCGCCCTACGAACAATGCTTGCGACGAACTACGGCGATTAGTGGACCGGAGGAACAGCCGGGCCGACTTCGCCGCGGCGGCCGCCGCCAGTGAGTGGGCGAATCGGCTTCTCGATTTTGCCGATGGCAATTTCGATGGCCTGTTCGACCGTGCGAACGAAGTGGATCTTCAGCCCTTCGAGCATTTCAGGCGTCAAATCTTCCTTCAAGTTCGGCTCGTTCTCCGACGGCAGAATTACTTCACGGATGCCGGCGCGCTTGGCACCGAGCACCTTCTCCTTCACGCCGCCGATCGGCAGAACAATGCCGGTGAGCGAGATTTCTCCCGTCATCGCCACCCGAGGTCGAACGGGCTGCCCGGTGAGCAAACTGACGAGTGCGGTGACCATAGCTGCGCCCGCCGACGGGCCGTCCTTGGGAATTGCGCCCGACGGAACGTGGATGTGGAGGTCCGACTTGCGGAAGAAATCGGGATCGATTCCGTATTCTTCAGCATGAGCGCGGACCCAGCTCAACGCGGCGCGCATGGATTCCTGCATCACCTCGCCGAGATGCCCGGTCATCGTGAATTGCTTGCCGCCCCGCATTGACGTCGCTTCGATGAAGACGATGTCTCCACCGACTGGCGTCCAGACAAGACCGACGGAAACGCCGGGCTTCTGAACGCGCTCCTCGACTTCCTTCTCAAGCCGGTATTTCGGAACGCCAAGCGTGGCGTGAACCACTTCGGGCGTCACGATTTGCTTTTCCAACTTGCCCTCGGCGATGCGCCGCGCCTGTTTGCGGATTAAGTTGGCGATCTCGCGTTCGAGATTGCGGACACCCGCCTCGCGCGTGTAACTGTGAATGATCGCGCGCAAGGCTTCGTCGGAAAACTCGATTTGGTCGCCGAGTTTCAATCCGTGCTCCGTTGTCTGGCGCGGAATCAGGAAGCGCTTGGCGATATGGATTTTCTCTTCCTCGGTGTAGCCGGGAAGCTCGATGATTTCCATGCGATCGCGCAACGGCTCCGGAATCGGATCCATCCAGNNCAGTTGGCCGTGGCGATGAAGATGACCTTCGAGAGATCGAACGGAACGTCGAGATAATGATCGCGGAACGTCGAATTCTGTTCCGGATCGAGCACTTCCATCAACGCTGCCGCTGGATCGCCGCGGAAATCGCGGCCGAGCTTGTCCACTTCGTCGAGCATGAGCACTGGGTCCATCGTCTCGGCGCGACGAATGTTCTGAATCACTTGCCCGGGCAGAGCGCCAATGTAAGTCCGGCGATGGCCGCGGATTT
>PMAA01000222.1 GCA_003152355.1 Acidobacteriota bacterium
GCAAACGCTCGAACGCGCGGTAGGCGAGCTTCCGCTTGTCTTCGTCGTCTTCGGGAATGCCTTCGAGGATTTCCTTCTTGATAGCATCCACAAGCGCGTAGCTCTCTAGCTTGGGATACTTCGCCGTATCGAGAGAATCGTGGAGACGCGCGCCGAATTTCTGTTCAATTTGCTTCGCGAGCGCTTCGTCAAATGGCGGCGGCGCGACGGCTAGCTTCTTCGGCTGAACTTTGGCGTGAAGCTCGCGAATCGCGGCAACGATCTTGCGAACCTGCTCGTGCCCAAAGGCGAGAGCATCGGTTACCGTGTCCTCGGAAACTTCGAGCGAGCCCGCCTCGACCATGACGATGGCTTCGTCGGAGCCAGCGACCACGATGTTCAGAAGGCTGGTCTTCTGTTCGGCGACGGTCGGATTGCAAACGAGCTTCCCGTCAATCAGGCCGACGCGAACCGCGGCAATCGGCGTATGGAAAGGAATGTTCGAGCAATACAGAGCGGCCGACGCAGTGGTGACGCCGATCACGTCGGGATCGTTTTCGCTGTCGGCCGAGAGAACCATGGCTACGATCTGCGTCTCGGTGGACCAGCCTTCGGGAAATAACGGGCGCAGCGGCCGGTCAATGAGGCGCGACGTCAGAATCTCGCGCTCGGATGGCCGTCCTTCACGCTTGAAGAATCCGCCCGGAATCTTTCCGGCCGAATAGGTGTTCTCGCGATAATCCACGGTAAGAGGAAGGAAATCCTTCTCCGTAGCTCTCGAATCCATGCAGGCTGTGGCAAGCAATACCGTATCGCCATACTTGGCCACGACGGAGCCATGAGCCTGGCGCGCTATCTTTCCCGTTTCAAACGTCAACGTGCGGCCGCCAATTTCAACACTAACTTGATGCGACATAAACTTTAGAATCCTCCGCGCCCGGACCAATCCGGACGCAATTCAAATCTGCGGGAGAAAATCCCTTGCAGTGTAGGAAGAGAAAGAAGGAGAGAAACCGCGCGGAGTCGCCAGGCGCTGCGGCAGCTACGAATAAACTACCGCCTTGCCCGATACCGGGCTAGACACTTTGCTTAAGCAAACAGGGAGGCGGTTGCGGCCAAGGCCGCTAAGGAATGCCGCACTACTTGCGCAAACTAAGTCTTTCGACAATCTCGCGATACCGATCCGGGTCGCGACGGTTCAAGTAATCCAAAAGCCGACGCCGCTTGTTGACCATCATGATCAACCCGCGCCGTGAGGCGTGGTCCTTGACGTGGGAACGGAGATGCGTGGTCAAATAGTTGATTCGTTCGCTCAACAGGGCAATTTGAACTTCTGGAGAGCCCGTGTCTTTGGCATGCTGGCGATACTGCTCGATCATTTCCAACTTGGCCTCGCTCAACGCATTCCCCCTTCCGTGACGCGCACCTTATCTCTGCTCTTTGGTCTCTTCGTCTACAGGAATGACTGTAGCACACACAAAATATCGTGGCAAAGAAAGAAATTTCCCGGCCAGACGGAGCGCGATTTCTCTACGAAGCGGCCGCGACACGCGCGAGAACGCGCGCAAGACGCTCGAGCGGGAGATTTCCGCCGCTGAGAATGCCAACGACTTTTTTGCCGCGGAGCTGATCTTGGATCTTCAGCGCGCCCGCGAGAGACACTGCGCCTGCACCCTCCGCGAGCAACTTCGTTTGTTCCGCGAGCATTCGGATTGCCTCGTTGATGTCGTCGTCGGATACGAGTAGAAAATCCGCGAGTAACTCTCGAAGAATCGGCGTGGTGAGCTCGGCGGGAACGCTTGTGCCGATGCCTTCATGCTCGGTCTTCATAAGCGAATGCTTGTGCAGATGGCCCTCGCTCCACGCGTGCCAGACGGCTGGAGCTTGATCCGATTGCACGCCGATGACGCGCACGTTGGGATTCTGATGCCGCGCAACTATGGAGGCTCCAGAAGCCGCGCTGCCCGCACCGACGGGCGACATGATGACGTCCACGCCAGGGAGATCTTCGAAAATTTCGAGCGCCATAGTGCCGACGCCCGCGATCAGCTTCGGTTCGTTGGCGTGGTGGACGTAGCGAAGGCCTTCCTCGCGCGACACTCGCTGCGCTTCAGCGACGGCCTCGTCGGTATTGCGGCCGTGCAGGCGGACTTCCGCGCCAAAGCCGCGAATCGCGTTGACCTTGAAAAGATTCGGATTCTCGGCAGACATATAAATGACGACGCGCGTGCCGAAAATGCGCCCGGCGTAAGCGAGCGATTGGCCGTGATTTCCGGCACTCGCGGAGACGAATTGATTATGCTTCTCACGCTCATCGAGCGAACCCATGAAATTGATTCCGCCGCGGACTTTGAAAGCGCCGGTGGGCTGGAATATTTCCGCTTTGATGTAGTACTCACAGCCCAACTGCTCGGAAAGCGATGGGCTGTAGATCAAAGGAGTCTTGTGTAGATGGCGGCCGATCAGGGTACGAGCTGCGACAATATCGTCGAAGGTCGGCGGCTTCAAAACGGTTTCGGCCGGCATCGTTTCCTCAGGACTTTGGAGTGCGGATCAGCGACAGAAATTCGTCGCGAGTCTGCTTGTTCTCCCGGAACGCGCCGAGCATAGCGCTCGTCATCGCCGATGAGTGCTGCTTTTCGACGCCGCGCATCACCATGCAGAGGTGCCGCGCCTCTATGATTACGCCCACACCTTCCGGGCTGAGCTTGTCCTGAATGGCTTTCGCGATCTGACTCGTAAGGCGCTCTTGAATTTGCAAGCGGCGCGCAAACATGTTCACGAGGCGCGCGATTTTGCTGAGACCGATCACTTTCTTCGACGGAATGTAAGCGACGTGGCACTTTCCGAAGAACGGAAGCAGATGGTGCTCGCACATGCTGAACACTTCGATGTCTTTCACGACGACCATCTGGTCGTAGCAAACGCTGAATACCGCGCCATTCAAAAGCTTGTCAGGATCCTGGCGATAGCCGCTCGTCAGGTATTGGAGAGCTTTCGCAAAGCGCTCCGGCGTGCGGCGCAGGCCCTCGCGCTCGGGATCCTCGCCGAGTTGAACCAAAATCTTGCGAACGTGATCGGCGATGGTTTCTTCCGGTTCAGACACTTTCAATATTGTTTCGATGGACTCTTTCATCTGGAATTGCCTCCTGCGGTATCCCGGGACTCGCGGGCATATTCAAAACTGTTCAAACTCGTTTCCTCGATGCGGACGCGCTCGAGCCGCGCGCTTGGAAAACCTTCGAGGCGGCGATAAATTTCGCGGCAAAGATTTTCGGTGGTCGGCACGCTTTTCTTGAATGCGGGGACCTTTTCGTTCAAATACGTGTGGTCGAAGGCGTCCAAGATTTCGCGCTGCACGTAGGAATCGAGATCGCTGAGATTCGCGATCATTCCCGTCTCAGGATCGACGGGACCGGACACGCCAATTTCGACGACGTAGTTGTGGCCGTGGCCATAGGGATTATTGCACTTGCCGTAGATCCGGCGATTTTCCTCGTCGCTCAATTGCGGGCTGTGCAAGCGATGGGATGCGGCGAAGGCGTAGCGGCGATTGAGCGTCAGATTCACGCGCTGTCTCCAGCCGTGCAATCCACGAAAAGATCTGGTGATTCGTAGAGACGCACGCGATCGAGATGTCCGTGGACGATTTTTGGGTCGAGCAATTTCCAGATGACGCGCGCGATGTTTTCGCAGGTCGGGATCTGGCCCGACAATTCGGGAACTTCGTAATTCAGGAAGCGGTGATCCATGCGATCCACGATTTCGCGCTGGAGGATGTCTTTCAGCTCTTTCAGGTCGAGAACCATGCCAGTCATGGGATCCGGTTCGCCGGCAATCGTGACTTCGAGAACGTAATTGTGTCCGTGGCCGTGCGGATTATTGCACTTGCCAAAAATCCGGCGGTTCTCCTCATCCGAAAATTTCGGATTGTGGTAGAGGTGAGCCGCGGAGAATTCGATTTTGCGTGTGATGCGGACGTGGGCCATGTCAGGGCGTACCTGCCGGATATTTTCTTCCCTTCCAAGCAATCGAACCGTGCGCTGTCTTCCAGTACGAAGCAATTAGTGCCGTGCCGTAGAGACTTGCTCCTGGCAAGTAATATTGGATGACTGAACGCGGAAGACGATTCCGGCGAAGCGCGTGAGCGTAGCGGAGATGGCTGCCGGCGAGCACGAGTGCGGCGGCGATAAGAACTAGCCAGCGGCCGTGCCGCGCTTCGATGATGCCGAGCGCGAGTAAAGCGATTTCGAGCCACGGGAATGTCTCTAAAAGCTCGCGGGCCATGGCGCCGGGAGTGCCGCCGACTAATGCATAGAGATTTTTCGTCCAGCCCTGCCACATCGCCCGGAATGAACGGTACATCCGCGTGCGCACGATTCCCTGCCCCGATGCGAAACGAATATTTTGACCGGAACTTTTCACCAGGTGCGCGAGCGCAACGTCTTCGAGGATACGCGAGCGAATTGCGGCGTGGCCGCCAATCGATTCGTACACATCGCGGCGAATCATCAGGAACTGACCATTTGCGGCGGCGTCCGGCAAGCGCGGATCGTTGATGCGCTCAAACGAAAAATGCTCGGCGAGGCGCGTGTAAACGAACGGAATCAAAATTTCTTCGCCGAACGTCTTCATTTCCTGCTCCGGCGAGTACGAGACGAGGGCGGCCGAATATTCGCGCGCATCGGAAAGGGCGTGGCGCGCCGCTCCGGGTTGGAGCATCGTATCCGCATCAACGAAGAGGAGCCAATCGCCGCGTGCCGCGCGCGCGCCGACAGTCACGGCATAGTTTTTGCCGATCCAACCGCCGGGTACGCCGTCGGTTTCGAGGATGCGAAGGGAAGGGATGCGCAGAGCCAATTCAGCGAGGTTTGAGCCCGTCCGATCAGTCGAGCCGTCATTGACCACGATGATTTCGCACACTTCGGGTTGAGCCTCGAGAGCCTCAACGACGCGGGCGATGCTCGCTTCTTCGTCGCGAGCCGGAACGATGGCTGAGATCATAGTCAGGGTCCTGACGGTAGAGGTAGGAAAGGGTCTCGCCGGAGAATCAAACAACGAGAGTATTATAATGGTAGCGATGAAAGACTTGAAGAGGAATCTGCTGACGGTACTGGTGCTGGGAGGCATTGTCGCGCTGCTGGTTGCGTTTGCGATGCCGGACTATCGCCAGGGCGAGGCCAGCCCGATGGGCAAGCCCGCGAAGGATTTTGCGCTGACGCTCGACGGCAAGCCGATGCATCTTTCCGATTTGCGCGGAAAAGTTGTTGTGCTGAATTTTTGGGCTACGTGGTGCCCACCGTGCGTTGACGAAACGCCGTCATTGAGCGAATTGCAGACGCGAATTGCGCCGATGGGCGGCACGGTGCTCGGAGTCAGCATGGATGAGGACGAGCAGGCTTACGAACGCTTCCTGCAGGCGTACGGCGTGGGCTATCCAACCTACCGCGACACTACGAAAAAACTTGCCTCTGAATACGGAACCGCGATGTATCCGGAGACTTACATCATTGACCGCCACGGGCGTATCGCGCGAAAGATTGTCGGCGAGCAGGATTGGAACGACAGCGATATCTCGGCGTATATGCAGGGATTGCTCGCGCAGAAGTGATGCGCGGTGCAAGTGGCTCCCCCGAGAAACACCGCAGAACGTTCCGGCCGCCGGGTCACGAAGGAAACATTGCGAACGCCGCTCCGGGAGGCGGGGGCTTCCCCGCTCAGAAAGAAGCCGAATAGAACTCGCCTGCGTTTAACCGCGATTACGCTCGTACTCCCGAACGGGGTGCCGCGGACTGGACGTGGCTGTGCTTGCGGCCGTAGCTGAAGTAGATGATCAGGCCGATCGCGAGCCAGACGACTAGGCGCGCCCAGTTGGACCATCCCAGACCCGACATCAGGAATAAATTCGTCAAGATCCCGAGAATCGGCACCAGTGGGACGAGCGGCGTCTTGAACGGGCGCGGCGCGTTCGGATGGGTCCGGCGCATAATCAGAATTCCGGCGCAGACGAGCACGAAAGCAAAGAGCGTGCCAATACTCGTCATCGCGCCGACCACGGCGATCGGTGCGAACGCAGCGAACAGGCCGACGAAAACCATCAGAACTAGATTGCAACGCCAGGGCGTGCGAAATTTCGGATGGATATCGCCGAATATCTTGGGGAGCAAGCCGTCGCGCGCCATCGAATAAAATATTCGCGACTGTCCGAGCAGCATAACGATCATGACGGAGGTGAGTCCCGCCAACACGGCCAAATTCATCGCAATGGCGAGCCACGGCATGGGGATGTGCGTAAGCGCGACAGAGAGCGGCGCGCCAACGTTGAGATCTTTGTAATTCACCACTCCGGTGAGCACGAAGGAGTAGGCGATGAACAGCACGGTGCAAACTGCGAGCGAACCGATGATTCCCATCGGCATGTCGCGCTGCGGGTTCTTGGCTTCCTGCGACGCGGTTGAAACGGCGTCGAACCCGATGAACGCGAAGAAAATCACACCGGCTCCGCTCACGATGCCGCTCCAGCCGAAATGGCCGTACACGCCGGTATTCGGCGGAATGAGCGGCGTGTGGTTCGCGGGATTCATGTACCGCCATCCGATGGCGATGAAGATCACGATGACCGAGACTTTCAGGAACACAATCACGGCGTTTGCGCCCGCCGATTCGCGAATTCCGAGTATCAGGACGACCGACGCGAAAACGACGACAAAAACCGCCGGCAAATTGATGATGCCGTAAATCAAAGTTCCGTCGGGCAGCGCCATAGGTTGAAATGGCGAGGCGACGAAGCGCCGCGGAAGGTCGACGCCGAGATTATGCAGCAGCGCAAGGAGCGTCTGCGACCAGCCGATGGAGACGGTCGCGGAGCCGACGCAATACTCCAGCACGAGATCCCATCCGATGATCCATGCGATCAACTCGCCCATCGTTGCGTAGGCATACGTGTAGGCGCTGCCGGCGATCGGAATCATTGTCGCGAATTCGCTATAGCACAGGCCCGCGAAGACGCAGCCGATCGCGGCGAACACAAAGGAAATGACGATCGCGGGGCCGGCGAAGTTCGCGGCGACGATGCCGGTGAGCGTGAAGATTCCCGCGCCGACGATGGCACCGACGCCGAGCGCGACGAGCGCGGCCGGTCCGAGCGTCCGGCGAAGCTCGTTCTCGCCCCCCGATTCCTGCAGGATCCGGTCGAGAGACTTGGTGGCGAACAAACCCATTCGTGTTCGTCTCCGGGCAAGAGCGGCCAAGCTTGAAACGTTTCGCGAATATATCAGCAAACGTGGAATGGGCAAGCGAAACTGCGAGGAGTTGCAACCGAAACAGGATTGATTACTTGTCGCGAGCGAATCTATGGGGTCGAGACCGCGCCTCCGCCTGCGCAACTTGACAATCGAGACCTGGCAAGGGCAATATACCCGTGGGGGGTATACACGATGCCGAGCGCAAAGACTCTTCAATTGGCGGCTTGCGGCTGCGAAGCGCATGGCCGACCGAGAAAAGCGGCCGGGGTAGATCCGGAAATTAAGACGGCTAATTTGAACCGGCTGCGGCGAATCGAGGGGCAGATTCGCGGGCTGCAGCGAATGGTGGACGATGACCGCTACTGCCCCGACATCCTGGTGCAACTTTCGTCGGTGCAAGAAGCGCTGCGAGCTGTCGGGCAGGCACTGATGCGAAATCATTTGCGGCACTGCGTCACGCAGACGATACGGAAGGGCAATCGGAGCGAGGCGGATGCGACGCTCGATGAGTTGCTACGATTGATTTACACGCACGCGAGGTAAAAGCGAGATGATTTAAGATCTTAACTTTGAGATTTCGGACTTGATTCCAAATCGGCCGCGATCTCGCACCCCTGAAGCGTAGCGAGCCGAGGGCAAGTACGAAATCTCCCCCGAAAGGCAAATGAAAGAGCGAACGATGCAGCGAGATCCAGTTTGCGGAATGGCGAGCGAGCCTGAAACGGCCGCGGCGAAGCGCGAGTACGGCGGAAAGACATACTACTTTTGCTCCGAAGGCTGTGCAGCGAAATTCACTGCGGAGCCGGGAAAGTTTCTTGGCGCAGCGCCGGCCGCACGCGGGCATTCTTCTGCGCGCGGTTCTGAAACGAAGGAGATTGAGTACACGTGTCCCATGCATCCGCAGATCGTGCGACCGGGGCCCGGGGCTTGCCCGATCTGCGGGATGGCGCTCGAGCCGCGAACGGCTTCGATCGACATGCAAGAAAATCCTGAGCTCGCCATGATGTCGCGCCGCTTTTGGATATCTGTCGCACTGAGCCTGCCGGTGTTTCTGCTTTCTATGTCGGACATGATACCCGGACAGCCAGTGCAGCATGCGCTTTCGATGCGCGCGATTTCATGGATTGAATTCCTCCTGGCGACGCCGGTGGTGATCTGGGGCGGCTGGCCGTTCTTCGAGCGCGGATGGGCATCCGTCGTGAATCGCAGCTTGAACATGTTCACGCTTATCGCGCTGGGAACCGGAACCGCGTATGTATTCAGTGTCGCCGCAGTCCTCTTCCCCGGCGCGTTTCCTGGCGCATTTCGAACGAGTGGCGGCGATCTGCCCATCTATTTCGAAGCTGCGGCAATGATCACCACGTTGGTGCTACTTGGCCAAGTGCTCGAATTGCGTGCGCGAAGCCGCACATCGAGCGCTATTCAGTCGCTACTGCGAATGGCGCCGAAGACAGCGCGCATCGTCCGTGGCGCAGGTACTTCGTCCGCGCGGGAAGAAGATATTCCGATCGAACGCGTCGCGGTGGGCGACACCCTGCGCGTTCGTCCGGGCGAACGAGTGCCGGTGGACGGAGTCGTCATCGAAGGATCGAGCGCGGTGGATGAATCCATGGTAACCGGAGAGCCGATCGCCGTCGAAAAAGTGGCGGACGGTCGCGTTACCGGTGGGACTGTGAATGGTACGGGAAGCTTTTTGATGCGCGCGGAGCGGGTTGGATCGGAGACTCTGCTCGCGCAAATCGTGAGGATGGTCAGCGAGGCCCAGAGAACTCGCGCGCCGATCCAGCGACTCGCTGACGTGGTCGCATCTTATTTCGTGCCTGCGGTCGTGTTAGCTGCAATCCTGACATTCGCGGCGTGGGCGGTCTGGGGCCCGGAGCCGAGACTGGCGCACGGACTCGTGAATGCCGTGGCAGTGCTCATCATCGCGTGCCCGTGCGCGCTCGGACTTGCGACGCCGATGGCGATTATGGTCGGAACGGGCCGCGGCGCGACCGCAGGAGTGCTGATCAAAAATGCGGAAGCGCTGGAAATGCTCGAGAGAGTTGACACGGTCGTTCTGGACAAGACAGGGACGCTGACGGAAGGCCGGCCAAAGCTCGAACAAATCGAGACGGAAACCGGACAAAGCGAAGATCACTTGCTGCGTCTCGCTGCGTCAATTGAGCGGGCGAGCGAGCATCCGCTGGCAGCGGCAATCGTGGGCGGCGCGCGCGCAAAGGGCCTGGGGCTCGCGAGCGTGCAGGATTTTCGAGCGTTCCCGGGCAAAGGCGTGGTCGGAACGGTTGTTGGAAGACGCGTCGCGCTCGGCAATGCTTTACTCTTCGTAGATTTGGGGATTTCGTTCGATGCGTGGGCCGAGCGGGTAGGGGCGCTGCGCCGCGATGGAAAAACCGTGATGCTGGTCGCGGTTGATAATAAGGCTACTGGAATTATAGCCGTGGCCGATCCAGTGAAAGCCTCGACGCCAGAGGCAATCGCTCAATTGCATCGCTCGGGCGTCCGAATCGCGATGGTGACGGGAGACAGTGAGGCAACGGCGAGAAGCGTCGCGAAGGAACTAGGAATTGACGATGTATTCGCGGAAACTCTTCCGCGACAAAAAACCGAAATTGTAAAGAAGCTGCAAGCAAACGGGCACGTCGTCGCGATGGCCGGCGACGGCATCAACGACGCTCCGGCGCTGGCGCAGGCGGACGTGGGCATCGCGATGGGAACCGGCACGGACATCGCCATCGAGAGCGCGGGGATCACTCTCGTGCAGGGCGATATTCGCGGTATCGCGCGAGCGCGGAGTCTGAGCCGTGCCACGATGCGAAATATTCGCCAGAATCTTTTCTTCGCGTTCGTTTATAACGCGCTGGGCGTGCCAATCGCGGCGGGTGTGCTGTATCCATGGTTCGGATTGCTGCTGAGCCCGATTATCGCGAGTGCAGCGATGACGTTCAGTTCGGTTTCGGTGATAACGAATGCGTTGCGGCTGCGCCGGGCAGATTTGTGAATCAACACAAACCGCGTCTAATTAGGAAGTCTTGGTGCGGGAATCTTGCCGGCGATTTTGGTTCATGCTTTAGCGAGAAAAACCGCCGGCAAGATGCCGGCGCTACGAATGCCTACGGGAGATGCAACTTGGTATAATTCCCGGCATGACTTACATGACCGTGACGTACGAACTGCAGCACGTGCTCCAGCCGGAGCAATTCAAGGCGCTGGGACAATTCGCGAACACGTATGGCCTTCAGCGATTTCGATTCGAGGAAGACAAGAAACTTCTACATTTCGAGTACGACGCTTCGCGGCTAAAAGAAACGGTGGTTGAAAACGTTTTGAGAAGCGCTCGGATTCCGGTACTAAGGCGGGTGACACCGCAATAGCGGAAAGAATAGTGGGGCCCCCGCTTGGGATCGGGGGCCCCTAAAGGTCGCGTTCCATTGACCCGGTCTAGGCGTGAACGGGTCATGGGGTCATCCATCCTAGTTTCCCTCTCAGAGGCAGGTGGGAACGACCCACATCGCGTAGTGAGCAAGCCCCTTCCTCCTCACTCACTTCGCTCCGCGGATCGTTTTCGTTCGGAACGCGACCCGCAACCGCGAATAGAGCAAGTGTGTGGCCCAACCTCCTGGCTCCCGCTTGGAAATCATGTTGTTGCAACTGTGACGCTTAGCGAACGGCGCAGATTGGGAACTGCTCCTGTTCGCGCCAAATCGGGAATGCCTATCCCGGTGTGGGGCGCTGATGGCGCTTCTATCCAAATGTCGAGCGCGATTCATAGATGTGATCGCCGGATCTGAAAACCTCGCAACGAGTAGCATTGAGCCGCGCGCACCATTTCGACGCTTCTCGAATCTAAGCTTTAGTGGCGGCGGCAACATCGCGACACCGCTCCCGGCGGTCCTATTGGTGAAAGCCGTGTTCAGCGCGATAATGTTTGCTGTGAGTGCAAATACTCTATGAATCGAATCGGAATACTTCTCGCGAGCGGATGCGCAGGGCTGGCTTTGCTCGCCGCAGCGTTCGGCGGGGTTCGTTCCTATCGTCCTGCGGCGGCGGTCCATGCTGCGATGACTGAGCCCAAAAAAGCAGCCCAGCCAGCCGCGGACAGCTCCAGCACGCAAGATGACAACGACGAAGCGGTAATTCGCTTCGTCAAGAATCCGGAGCCCATTCCGCTATTCATGGCTCACGATTTGGACGGCAACGTGATTTCCACCGCCGCGTACAAGGGGAAGGTCGTCCTGGTGAACTTTTGGGCGACCTGGTGCCCGCCGTGCCGCGAAGAGATTCCCGAGCTCATCAAGCTGCAAGACAAATACAAAGATCAGTTGCAAGTCCTCGCGATCTCCGAAGATGAAGCACCTGCGGAGGCGCTGAAGGCTTTCGCTCGGCAAGCGCACATTAACTATCCCATTATGAAAGTGACCGCGGAGATTGAAACCGATTTCGGAGGCGTGCCAGCGCTCCCCACTTTATTCGTGATCAATAAAGACGGCGCGATCGTCCAGAAGCACGTCGGCTTTTACCCCGTAGCAGTGTACGACCGGGAAATTCGCGCGCTTGCGGGAATGTCCGTTGATGCAAAGATCGAAACGTTCGAGGATACCGGGCAGATTTTCCTCAAGAACGCCAAGAATGCGACCGAGTTGCCTGGAGTGGACCTATCGAAATTGACTCCGGCGCAGAAACAGGTTGCGCTGAAGCGCATGAACTCGGAATCGTGCACGTGCGGCTGCCGGCTAACACTCGCGCAGTGCCGGATCAACGACACAGCGTGCCCCACGAGCCGCCAGATAGCCAACAAGATCGTCCAAGAAATTCTTTCCGGCAAGCCGTCCGAATCACCCGCGAAATCGGACGACGATGATTCGTCTACTGACTGACCTGATGCGGGACTGGGACGACGCGAGATTGAGTTCGCACGTAGCGGCTGCCCTCAAATTCTTCACCCCCAAATGAAAAGCAGCGTCTCCCACTTCACGCGAGAGACGCTGCCTTTGGATGCTCGAGATAGGCGCGTTCTTTATTTGCAAGAGCCAACTTGCGGTAATAGAGCAGGCGCTCGAGGTCGCCGTGCTCATGCTTGGGACCGACAAGTCTCGGGGAAATTGCCTCGAAATGATCTGTGCCGATTTTCTGGCGGGTGCGAACTTTGAAGCTGGCATCGAGAATTCCTTATTCTTGGCGTTGGTTCGGCTCATCAACGCTCTCTCCGTAGCGCAAAAACTCCAGTTGCTAGATATCGTGAGGAACAGCGTTGAACGGGTTCAAACGGAAGCGTCCGCGACTAAGCCTTGAACCCGAAGCCTATCGCCAGCTGTGCCGCGAAATACTTGCGCGCGACTTCTGGCGCTGTCAAGACTGCGGAACAATGCGAGATCTTCAGGTCCACCATGTCCGCGCGCGTGCCCGCTTGGGGGATGATGTCGAAGACTATCTCATTACGGTATGCGCGCTGCCACAAAGCTAGACATATTCATCAAACAACCAAGACTAAAGGATTTTTCGTTTGGCTCGTCTGAATCGCACTGAGCGGCACATGCAATGTTTAAATCGTGCATGAGCAGCATATCAACGATTCAACTCCTCGGTAGTTTCCACGGCCAGGACGAATTGGTTCCTACAGCGGGGGCAAGGAATTAGTCAATTGGCGAGGGCTTGTGGCGCATTTTGCCAATTTCGTCCAGCACAAGCGAAGAAGTCTTGAAGCGTTTGCCACACCCTAACATTCGCGTAGCAAGGCGGGTTATACAAAATGTCCGTCAATGATGCAGCGGATAGTTACATGAAACAAAATCCCACAGTAGTTACCCGATCCCGTCAAGTCTGTAGAGAGGAGAGGCTTCCCGCTAATTCAGGATTACTGCTTGCCCTTGATCGAGATCAGCTCGACCTCGAAGATAAGCGTTGCGTCGGGACCGATATCGGGTCCCGCGCCCGTCTCACCATAAGCAAGATTAGGCGGCACGAAGAGCCGCCACTTTGAGCCTACGGGCATTAGCTGCAGCGCCTCGGTCCAACCCTTGATCCCGTTCCCCACAGGAAACGTTGCGGGCTCTCCGCGCTTGTAGGAGTTGTCAAATTCTGTTCCGTCAATCAAGGATCCGCGGTAATTGCATACGACGAAGTCTGTGACCGAGGGCTTCGGTCCTATGCCTTCTCTCAAGATCTTGTATTGCAGACCGCTCGGAAGAGTAACAACGCCTTCCTTTGTTTTGTTTGCTGCGAGGAATGCATCGCCGGCTTTCTTATTTGGTTCCCTAATCGCTTGCCTCGTTTCATCTGCCTTTTTGCGCACGTCTTGTTGCAACTGCGCAAGCACCGTAGTCTCTTCCATATCTGTCAGCAGCGTCGTACCGCCAGAAAGTTCATCCTTCAAACCCTGCAACAGAATCGCAAGATTAACGTCCACCGATTGAGCATGTAAGTGGCGCCCCACATTCATTCCGATGGCATAGCTAAGCTTATCCTTGTTTGTCTTGAGGGTCAGAGCCTCCGCAGGCCGCTTCGCGGCTGTTGATTGACCAGCATCCGGCCCCGGGGCCGGCTGAGATTCAACCGCGGGCGCAGTCTGAGAGGACGCTCCCGCCAGGGGTTCTTGACCGCTGCCGGTTGCGGATTGCTGTGCACGGGCGCTGCCGGCGAAAATTGCAGTGCTTGCCCAAAGAGCGACAGTGATTACACGTGTTTTTTTCATAGTAGAAGTGTATGACGGCGACTGCGTCATCGCAAACTCGCTTCGGAGAATATGTTTGTGAAATCTCGGTTTCGCGTCCTTGACGAAAAGGTTTCCCGAGGGCGGCATCGCCGCAAACAGAGCCTTCTTCCAATTTGGCATGTGAATTGCGACAACAATCAGCGAGCGGGCGATTCATGGAGTTTGACCTGCCGAGGAATATGACAGGACAACCGTCAGATTGCTGTGGAGACCAATAACTGTATATTTGTGAACGAGTTACAGGATGCCTAAGAGTGGGATAATTGCTAATCGCGAAATTTCTGAGCGACCCCTGGCGGAACGTGAAGCTAATTGCATATCAGGGTTGAAGACATTGACATTTTTTGAGCAAATACTTACCTGTGCGCAGCCGTCAAAGGCTTCATTTTCAGGAAGTTCTATACGGTATAGCCAACGCACGGGGAAATCCACCAGGCCGGTAAATTGAGTTGACGTTCTATCGCATTTCGAGTATCAACGAACAAGCAGGTTCAGGCGCTCCAAAGCGCTCCAAACGCCCGGCTCTGCTGCCTGGGCAATATTGAAATTACTTCGCTGAGAGTTCGCAGCTGTCCCCTGCGAGCCGTGCATCATAAGGTGCGAAAATGACAACGCGGAACAGACAAGCCGGTCAATCACTATTGATGGTTGCATTCAGCATGGTTGCGCTGATCGCGATGTTGGGTCTCGCGATTGACATGGGATACGTTCGCTACATGCAGCGCCAGCTTCAAACAGCCGCCGACAATGCGGCACTTGCCGGCGCTATGCAAATTCCGTACGCGTTCTCGGGCGGTCAAAACGGCCAAACTCCTACTTCGATCACGACGGCGGCTATTGCCGGCGCCGCCGAAGACAGTTTCGGCTCCAGCGTTCCCGGCGTCACGGTGTCTGTGTGCTCGCCTCCAGGCACTGCGTTGAACGGCGGCACGTGCCCAGCCACATCCCTGTCTGGAAATGGGAGCAGCGTCCCCGTTTGCGCTACCTGTGTACAGGTAACTATTACGGACTCTAAAGTGCCGACATTCTTTTCACAGAACTTTGGTGCGCCCAAGAACCTAACGCTTTCAGCCACCGCGGTCGCTGAGGGCAGTATCAATTGCATCTACGGATTGGACTCGACCTCCAGTACGATGTCCCTCCAAGGGATCAGCATCTTCTTCTTTACGATCGGCATTGACGACGTACACTCTGCGTGTGGCATCGTCGACGATGGAGGTCTCGATAACACCATTAATGTGGGACAAGCCGGATTGTGCGCGCCGTCGTTTGAAATGGTAGGCAGTATCACAGGGCAAACGTCCGGCGGATGCTCTTATGGAGGTGGTTTTGCTGGTTATGGCGGCCACATTACTCAGCCCTATCCCCCCACTGTTATTAAAACTCCGGCACCTGATCCATTAAATTATTTAAATTCTAATCCGCCGCCGATTCCACCGGCGATCACGAGTAATCTTTGCTCCCAAACAGCGACGCCGCTGGTAATCACCGGTCAAACGGCCTATACCATCAATCCGGGGACCTATTGCGGCGGCATTGAGATCATAAATTCTCAAGTACTGTTTGCGCCGGGCAACTACGTCATTGTGGGCACTACCGGTGGTAAAATCGGAGGAATCTCGATTCACAGTAAAGGTTTTTTTGGAAACTCTCAGGTTTATTTCGGGGCCGGCCAGTACGCTATCGTTGGGGGAATTAACGACAATGATTCCTTCGGATCGACTGTTAACTACAATATTGGCGGAGGCACCGCGCTCTTCATTTTATACGGTGGCGGACTGACTTTGACGGGCAATCAGACCGCCGGTAAGGGATCACTTGCCAGTGGAAATGGCGTGACGTTCTATAACACGGGGACNNGGGGACGGGCGGTAACATTGGGGGCTCGGTCACGATCGCCACTTGCCCCACTTGCTACGGTGCGATAACCAGCTATTTCGACTTCAGCAGTGGCTTCTGCGGCGGAAACTGCGGATTGATTGCTCCAACGACGGGTCCATACGAAGGGATTCTCTTCTGGCAGGATCCCTTGAATACCCAGAACGCAGTATTCGGCGCGAATGTTTCCCTGAATAATGGAAACATCTATCACGAAGGTGCTTACTACTTTCCGAAAGCTACCGCAAACTTCGACTTTGATTTTGGATATGGCGCTAATTACACTCTCCTTGTCGCGAAGGACATCGCCTGGTTCTGGAGCTTTTCATTCAAAAATAATTATGCGACGTTGCCGAACGGTTCCCCTGTCGCCCAGGGCACTGCGGTACTCATACAGTGAGAGTGGCCATGCAATCACAGCCTAAATCGGACTCATCGCGTCGGTTCCTCCGTATGGGATTCTTGTTTGGCGCGGGCCGCCGTCGATCACAAGGCGGGCAAGCGATGGTGGAGCTCGCCGTGGCGATCCCTCTTTTGATGATCGTGATAGTCGGCGCAGTTGATTTTGGGACCGCCTGCTATATCTCGATCGAAGTGACAAACGCGGCGCGTGCCGGGGCCCAATATGGTGCTCAAAATGCGATCACGTTGACAGACATCCCTGGGATGGAACTTGCCGCGAAAAACGAAGCCCAAAACATATCGACTGCCTGTACTGCCGTCCGGGGCAAGACGTGCTGGGTCTCTGGATATCCAGTGGCAACCTATGGATGCGAATGTGCCGATGGAACGGATCAGACCGCGACCCAGACGGTTTGCGTTAACTGTTCGACCGGAAACCATTGGGTTAATTACGTGTCCGTAACCACTCAAGCAACCTATACGC
>PMAA01000124.1:0-147 GCA_003152355.1 Acidobacteriota bacterium
CTTCAGCCCGGCATCTTCGCTCTTCGTGTCAAAACTGCGCGGCCCATCCGGCCTCTACAAGAACAACATCTCCGCGCCCGCCAAACTCCAACTACCTCTTGCTAAACTGGAATCGTCGCCGCGCGCCCTTTTGCCCGTACTTCTTGC
>PMAA01000124.1:262-3317 GCA_003152355.1 Acidobacteriota bacterium
ACCGCGGCCGTGTGCCACGCAACGTTTTTGAAATACTCCTCAACTGGCCGGCCATTCACCGTGAACCGCGCCGCGCCCAACTTCACGAATACGCGCGCCACCGCTTCCCGGCGGCGTCCCGTGCTGTTAATTTTCTTTCCGGCACCGCCGGCAGTTGTCGATGTCGAGCTCAAATTAATCCCCCGTTAATCGGGACCCTGAGGCCACGTCAGGCCGAAGGATGTCCCTAGTTTCGCGCCGGTGCCAAAAAATCACACCCANNCGACAAATGTCTTTCAAACGCTGCGCCGATTCCTGAACGATTCGAACAGGAGAACGTGGTTAAAGCGCAAACGGTTGGGGCTTCTGTCCAGCGTGGCGCAACTGACTTTTATCGCCCGCGTAAATGCGCAGCTTGCGGGCGCGGCGTGCCCGTAGCTTGTTCTTCGGCAACATCCCGAGCACGGCCTCGCGGATGATCTCCGCGGGCTGTTGCTGCATCTTGCGGCGGAACGGTACTTCTTTCAGTCCGCCCGGAAAACCGCTATGGTGCCGGTAAATTTTTTGGTCAGCCTTGTTTCCGGTCACACGCACGCGCTCGGCGTTGATCACCACCACGTGATCTCCGCAATCAAGGTACGGCGTAAACTGCGGCTTGTCCTTGCCGATCAAAAGCCGCGCGATTTGCGTCGCCAACCGGCCGAGCACCTGCCCATTCGCATCAATCACTAACCAGTTTTTGCCCTCGGCCAGCTCTTCCACTTCCCNNGAAATCCTGTCAACGAACTCCCCCGTCAGGTCTTGCCCGATGGCCAGTGGCCCTTCCGCTTGACACTCGGAATATAATGCCGCCACGTATTCAGGTCCCCGCGCATTCAAGGAATCGGCCCCTAAGAGCTCTGCGAGGAGGTATTTCATGTTCAGGTTCGAACGCCCCGTTTTAACGGCTGCGTTATTTCTTCTCTCCACGATAATCATTGGATGCGGCACCAAAGAAGGGGCGGCGCAGCCAGCGGCTCCGGCGCCCGCATCGAAACCTGCCGNNGTCGCGCCAACTCCAGCGCCCGCCGCCGCGCCTGCCGCTCCAAGCGCTCCGTCGGCCGCCACAGAAGGCGATATTCCGGGCATCCGCGTCGCGATCAACGAATTGAAGCGCACGTCAAGTTCGGTCACCTTGAAGTTCACGCTTTATAACGACTCCGCCACAACGTTCAAAGTGTATGGCACCTTCGACGAGGATCCCTACAGAGGCTACCGCAACTTCGCCGGCGTCCACCTCATCGACACCGCTTCCAAGAAGAAATACTTCGCAGTGGCTGATAGCGACAGAAAGTGCCTCTGCAGCGATGAGGTGGCCGACATGCCGAGCAATTCATCCGTCGCGCTTTGGGTGAAGTACCCGCCGGTCCCCGATGACGTGCAGAAGATTACCGTTCAAATTCCACACTTCATTCCCTTCGAAGACGTTCCGCTCACGCGCTAACTCGGCATCGGGAGAAATGAAGTGAAAAATTATTTCCTCCGCGCAGCCCTGATCGCACTCGCGACGCTGACGCTGCCGGGCCTCATTTCGGCTCAAGACGTCGGCGGCAAGGTCTCCGACTTGCAATCCAAAGTCCTAGACCTGGTCTTTCGCGTCGATGACATGGGCGGCAACGTTCAGAATCTCGATATCAAAGAGACCCCGACCGAATTGCGCATTGACCTCGCCACCGATGTCTTATTTGATTTCGACAAGTCGGACCTCCTGCCCAAAGCGCAGCAAACTCTAACTCAGGCCGCGCAAATTATTCGTGATCGCGCAAAAGGCGAGGTGCGCATCGATGGTTACACCGACGCCAAAGGCTCCGACGCCTACAACCAGAAGCTGTCCGAACGTCGCGCCGAAGCCGTGAAGGTCTGGTTCATCAAAGACGCCAAAATTCAAAACATCAAATTTGTGACGGAAGGCTTCGGGGCCAAGAACCCGGTCGCGCCCAACACAAATCCCGATGGTTCCGATAACCCCGATGGCCGCCAGAAGAACCGCAGAGTCGAAATCATCATTCGTAAATAATTAACAGCGCGAGATTTTCCAGAGAACGCAACAGCACGCACGGTCGTCACGCAAGGTCGTCCAAAAATGGCGCGGCGGGCAACCACGCAGCCCCGTGGCCGCGCGTTTGCCCGCCGGATAGCGGTGCTAGGAAATTTAAAATCTACGAAGAAGAAGTCGTAGAGCTCTTCGTCGCACGGGAGAACGACTTTTCCGAATCGCTACCCTCGGAGTCGCCCGCCGCGCTCGACTTCTCGATCTCGATGGAGCCTTTGAAGTAAGCGCCGTCTTCGATCATGATTCGTGCAGTGGTCAGATCGCCCACCACCGAGCCGTCTTTCTTGATCTCAATCCGGTCGCGCGCCTGCAAATTCCCCTTCACGTTCCCGTACACGACCACTTCACGTGCAATCACATCGGCCGTGACCTTGGCGCTTGCTCCAATTACGAGCTTGCGGTCCTCCAGGTGAATCAATCCTTCGACGCTGCCGTCGAGGTGAAGGTCCTCGTTGCCGGAGATCTCCCCCTTGAAATGCAGGCTCTGTCCCAGACGCGCTGTGGCGCCCGAAGAAGTTGTAGCTGGATAGCTCGTCTCAAGCGGACTCATTTTTCTTGCCTCCACCGGCGGCGGTGCGCTCGCCGTGCTAGGTTTGTATAACTCCGGCGTTACCGGCGTAGGCGGCTCCGGCACATTCGAAGTGGGTTTCGCCGGTGCTGCCGGTTTCTTCTCTCCCCACATACTTCCTCCTTGGGCCCAACTAAAACCGAACGGCAACAGCGCTCGCCTGTTTTTGAGGCCGGGGAAAACAAATTTAGACCCGTGAGCGGCAGTTAGCAATCTCAAAATGGAGCAGAGGTTTCCAGTGAAGCAACGCATGCGGACAAGCCTGTACTAACGGACATGTCGCCACAAAGCAGAAGTCGTCAGAAAATTAGAAGAGGAGTCGAACCGACCCAGAAAATCCGACTAAATCGGCAATCACCACCGCGGGAAAATCCGCGCCACCGGCACTTTGCGCCAGCGGCACTTGTAGCGCCGGG
>PMAA01000151.1 GCA_003152355.1 Acidobacteriota bacterium
ATAAAAAAGCCGGTCCGATCACTCCCTGTGCTTCTGTTTGCCAATCGTGCGTTCGACAGGTCTCCTGCGAGGCAAGTCTATGCAGTTGTGACGTTGAAATCGGTTTCTAGCGGTCGCTTCTCGAACGACTTCCTCACCGTCGCACCGTCCTGGCGTCCAGGAAGGACTCAGGAAAAACTGATTGTCAGCGGGCCCACGTTCTTAAGTGTCTACAAAGGCGAAGCCGTCACCATTACCGTTCACAAGGGACTCTTCGGCCTTTCCTGGTACGACCACGTGGTGCCGCGCTAAAACTTCGCTGTCTCTCTCTCGTAATCCGATCATCGTGCACTGCATGCGCTATCTTCTCAACATCAACGGTGCCGTCGATCTTACGGTGCTCTAAGCGCAGCGAACCAACTCCCGATTAGTCGGGTAATCGGAGACTTGAACTGGCACTTCACTTTTCCGATTAATGCAGTGGTCTCAATGGGTCGATGCAACACCTTCTAATCAGTTGATGCGACAATACTTCCTCTCGGGAGCCGATCTATAAGGCTGTACTCAATCAGAACCTAAACAGGGCAGTCTTCCGTTCACATCAACGCCCCTGGACCAATTTAGCTTCGTAGACTCCCGCACGTGGACTTTGAGCTGGTGTTGCGTCGACCCATTGAGACCGCCGCGTTTATCGTACAAGTACCTTTTTCGACCTCTCTATGGGTAGCGACTCGTCATGTGACCTCTGAGCGACTAGACTTGTCTTGCGTGACACCTTCGGACTTGAGTCCCAAACTCCGTGATTGCGGCAACGGAATTCGGCGAAAAGGACGCCATAGACTATGGCCGACATCAGACATTTGATTACCATCGATGCTCCAAGAGAACGCGTGTTTCCACTGATCGCGTCTGGAAGTGGATTTGCCCGGTGGTGGGCCGCTGAAGTGATTGAAGACTATTCAACGGGAATTATAGAAGTCGCATTTTTCAACCGTGCGTCTGTTTACCGCTTCAAGCCAATCCAGGGTTCAACTTCTTGGACGACGGAGTGGATGTGCCAAGCGGGTCAAGAATGGACTGGCACGAGATTGTTGTTCGAACTAACGGAAACGAGCGGGAAAACACAACTTGGTTTCACGCACGCCGATTGGAAGGCTGAAACGAATGACTTTGTCTCGTGTAAGAAGGTTTGGGAGGAGTTGATGCGCCGGCTCAAGGCTGCCGCTGAAGGTAAGTGTCTTGGTCCCCTCTTCCCCAAGGACGGCGTGGGATCATGATGGACGTTCTCAAGAAGATTTTTGAAGAGCATTTCCACTCACCGGTCGGCCGAGTGCAGCCAGTCCACGGCCGACTTGGCGGTTCTGGGCGTAAGATCATCCGGCTTGCCAANNAGGCATTTTCGCGGACACGGTCTGCCGGTGCCAGAAATTTATGCTGAGGACTTGAGCCAAGGCGCTTATCTCGAAGAAGATCTCGGGGACACAACACTTTTTGACTATCTCTCGAATACCCGTGTCGGCGAAAACGTTTCTCGACAAGCTGTTGAAGCATATCGCAAAGTTGTTGAAGTGTTGCCACGCTTTCAAATCGAAGCGGGCCGCGACTTAAATTATGAAGTTTGCTATCCGCGCACCATCTTCGATGGGCAGTCCATCGCTTGGGATTTGAATTATTTCAAGTATTACTTTCTTAGGCTTGCTGGCATACCCTTCAACGAACAATTACTGGAGGACGATTTCAATCGGTTGACGAAGTTCTTGTTGAGCGCGGACCTCAATTACTTTCTCTATCGGGATTTTCAATCGCGCAACATCATGTTGTGCGATGGCGATCCATTTTTCTTGGATTATCAAGGCGGCCGAAAGGGTGCGCTTCAATATGACATCGCTTCTCTTTTGTACGATGCCAAGGCTGATCTGCCGCCAGAATTACGCCAGCAATTGCTCGATCGTTATATCGACCGACTTGCTGATTTCATCGACCTTGAGCGCGAAGTATTCATGCACCACTACTATGCCTACGTCTATGTCCGCATCATGCAGGCGATGGGCGCTTACGGATTTCGTGGGTTTTATGAGCGCAAAGCTCATTTTTTGCAAAGCGTGCCATACGCGCTGAACAATTTGCGCTGGCTGCTTCAGCATGTCGAGCTACCCATCGCGCTGCCCACGCTAATGACCGCGTTCACGAGCATGGCGGCCTCCGAGAAATTGCAGAGCCTGGTTTCCAAGGAAGAAAATCTGATCGTACAGATCTTCAGTTTTTCGTTTCGCCGGGGTATGCCGAAAGACGAGACCGGGCATGGCGGTGGATTCGTTTTCGACGTCCGCAGCATACCGAATCCAGGACGCGAAGAGAGATTCAAAACGCTTACGGGCAAAGACGCGCCCGTGATCGACTATCTCAATCAGCAAGAAAGCGTGCATCAGTTTCTCGCGAGCGTAATGTCGCTGGTGGATGCCAGCGTAAACGCTTATCAGCATCGTGGCTTTAAAAGCTTGACAGTGTCGTTCGGCTGCACGGGCGGCGCGCATCGCTCGGTTTACTTCGCGGAGCAATTGGCGAAACGTTTAAGCGGCAGGAACGGAGTAGAGGTGATGGTGCGGCATCTTGGGCTGGAGAATGTGAACAAATGAAAGCGATGGTTTTGGCCGCTGGACTCGGTACGCGCTTGCGACCGCTCACCGACAATCGCCCCAAGGCGCTGGTGGATGTCGCCGGCCGCACGATGCTGGAGATCACGCTCGCGCGCTTGCGCGCTTTTGATATTCGGGAGGTGATTATCAATGTGCATCACTTTGCTGACATGATTCTCGAATATCTGAAAGTGAACGAGAACTTCGACATGCATATTGAAGTTTCTCGCGAGGAGGTCTTGCTCGACACCGGGGGCGGCCTGAAAAAGGCTGCCTATTTTTTCCTTGAGGACCCTCCCATCAGTTTCGAAAGGCCGTTCATTTTGCACAATGTTGACGTCGTCAGCACAATTGATCTCCGACGCATGGTGCAATTTCATACTGAAAATCAGGCTCTCGCCACTCTCGCAGTGCAAGATCGGGAGACGTCTCGATACCTGCTCTTCGACGAGCAGCTTCAGCTTTGCGGCCGTCGATCCGGACACGCTCAGAAAAATGAATTTGTTCGATCTTCACAGCGCGTCCAGCCGCTAGCGTTTTCCGGCATTCACGTTATTTCTCCTCGTCTTTTTGCCATGATGAATGAAGAAGGCATCTTCTCCATCATCACCTCCTATCTACGTCTCGCTGCCTCCGGGGAAAAAATCCTCGCCTTTCGAGCCGATGAATATTATTGGTGTGATCTTGGCAGGCCGGACAATCTGATACAAGCCGCTCAGCATGTGAAACCAAAAGTGCTTCTGTAATGTCTTACAAGAACTAGGTATTCTAAGGATGGACGATTTCCTGTCGACTATTCACGAAGTATCGGCGACCCTTGCTAGAATCGGGATAACTCTTACTTGACGCTGTGGTTCCGATGCGCCGCCGAAGAAACAAGACCGCCAGTTTTCTCTAAGGCGCTCCAACTTCTCAATCACAGTACTCCAGTTATTCAGACGTACAATAGCGACAATTACTGCATTCCGTGCCTGGACGTAGCTCAACCGCGATTTCAGCAGGGGAAGGATTTTGCGTCGGCTTTAACTAGAGGCGAAATGCACACTGATTAGTGCTTCCAGCCACCGCCGAGCGCCTTGTAAAGTTGGACGAGGCTCTGGTACTCGGTGCCGCGCGCCTGCGCCAGTGTGAGTTCCGCGGCAAAGAGCGACCGTTGGCCATCGAGGACTTCGAGATAAGTGGTGGTGCCTCCCTTGTAACGCATCTCGGACAAGCGAACGGATTCTTGCAAGTCCTTGACGGTATCCTCCTGGCGAACCCGGACCTGATGGAATTTCTGATAGCCGATCAGCGCGTCCGATACGTCCCCGAACGCTTGCTGTATGGATAGCCGGTAAGCGATCAGTGCCTGTTGATGTTGCGACTCCTGTGGTTCGCCAAAACCT
>PMAA01000073.1:0-814 GCA_003152355.1 Acidobacteriota bacterium
GTTCGCGCGCACCGTGGATTTGGTTCGCCCGCGAACACGGCTCCTGCCTGATTTCATCACTTGGGCGCGCGCATTTTTCACCGATGACTTTGAATACGAAGCGGAAGCGCGCGAGAAATTCTGGAAAGACGAGAAAGTGCCCGGCCTGCTCGAAAAGTTGGCGAACGCTCTCGAAGCGTTGCCCGATTGGAATCACGACGCGTGCGATCAGGCGCTGCGCCAGTTGGCCGCCGCCGAGGGCGTTAAAGCCGGCTTGCTGATCAACGCCACGCGCGTNNTAATTCGGAAGAACGCCGGCGTTAGTTGGACTAGCTCTTGAAGATTTCGGGATGGGCCGGGTGCGGCTTGGTGTCGGCTGCCGCCACCTTTACTTTCACGGGCACCGGAACTTTCGCTGGCGGCAAGCAAGCTGACATGTTGCACGCTTGAAATCGCAAAGNNTCACCGGGAGCCGCGCTAGCGTCCGCCGCAAGCTTCACGCGAATCGTTACGCTTCCTGAATACACCGATAGCTTTTCCTTCGAGAAATCGAACTGCAACATTTGACCGTCGGGATATGTCGTGCCCGTCTCGCGAAATCCGGGCGTCGGCGCGAGTGTTACTCCGGTCGGAATTAGATATTCCTCCGATGGAGTGTGGGAATTCATGTGATAGCCGGTGAGAATATCCACAACGATCGCGACTTCGAAGAGGTGCCCGGCCGGAACTTCATCGAGCGAAACATACGCGCGTGGCTTCGCGACGGAGGCGCCGCTTGGCAGTGAAGAATCGGTTTGAGCCGCGATCTGTGGCGTGCCGCCGAATGAAAAAGCAA
>PMAA01000073.1:840-40293 GCA_003152355.1 Acidobacteriota bacterium
ACCAGTTTAAAACTCGTGGCCAGCGCGGAAATCCATACTTGCCGCACCGGCGTATTCGGGCTGATGACGAAGCGCGTTTCGTCTTCATCCTCGAATTCCACTTGTAGCTTCCCGCTGCCGCCCTCGACCTGGAAATCGTGCTCGTCGCCGATTTCCATCAGCCGGCGGCGCAGCGATTCGAACGNNGAAATTCCTGTTCGTCCATCATTGCGTTTCCATCATGGCAATTTGAGATTAGGCCAGCCCGCGAGTGATTTGCAATAGCGCGCCCGGATTTATAAAGAGTGTTGAATCGCTTTTTCCAAGTGGCTGTGGCTCACGACGCCCACCACGCGTGTGGCAATTTTTCCGTCGCGCGTGATGATAAAGCTTGTCGGCAGCCCCATGATGCCGCCAAATTTCGTCCCGAGGTCGTCGTTGCCTAGCACAACCGGATACGGAATCGGCAGCGATTGGCCCTCCACGTCGAATTTTTCCTTCGCCACGAACGGGCCCACCACCGACGCGCCTTCGTCGTCCATCGCCACGCCTAGTATCGTGAAGCCTTTGTCGCCGTATTTTTTCTGGAACTCGATCATCCACGGCGTTTCGATTTTGCACGGCTCGCACCATGTGGCCCAGAAATTGACGAGCACCACTTTGCCGCGCAAGCTCTCGAGCGAAATTTCGCTGCCGTCGAGCGATTTGAACGTCACGTTCGGCGCGGGCCCGAGCGGCCCTGAAATCGGCTCGTCATCATCCTCCACGGAGGAGCTCTTGTGAGCGAATTTCCCGCAGCTCGAAAATGCGCCTGTCACGGTCCCTAGAATTAATGCCAGCAATAAGAAAGGAAAATACTTCTTCATCCGGCTGACTCCCGTCACAACGAAAACCGATTCAGAAAATTCAGCTTGCCGGAGAGCCAGGTGAGGCGATTCATGAACACCAGCCCGCCGATCGCAAGCAATAAGACTCCGCTGCATACTTCCACCACATGCATGTGGCGCCGGAAGCGCTTGTAGAATTTAAGAAATCTGCCGATTCCGATCGCGGTGAGAAGAAACGGAATCGCAAGACCAGCCGAATAAACCGCCAGGAGAAACACGCCCTGCCAGATCGTCTGGTTCGTCGCGGCCATCGCGAGCACCGCAGCGAGAATCGGCCCGATACAGGGCGTCCATCCGAAGGCGAACGCAAACCCAAGGAGGAAGCCGCTAAAAGCGCCGGGCTTGCCACCGAGCGTCCTGAAGTGAATGTCGCGATTCAACCAGCGCGTCAAAAACGGCCCGAGAAAGAAAATCACGGACACCGCAAAAAAATGCACGGGGCGAATCCGCTCGCCCAGCAGTCCCGGCTTCATCGCGACGAGAACGCCTCCCGCGACGAGAGCAGCCCCGATCAGCGCGCCGAGAACGATTGAGATTTTCGCGAGGACGCCCGTCAGGTGCAGCCCAAAAAGCAAAATGAAAGAGCCGGCAACTGGCGCGAGCAGCGTGCGGTTCTTAAGCAAAAATTCGCCGACGGCGCTCGCGGACGCCCCAAATGTGATGAAGACCATCGAGAATCCCAGCACAAAAGCAAAAGCGGAGCCGAGCACGCTCGCTCGGTTCCCCTCGCCCTCGCTCAGTTGCTCAACGCCGATCCCCGAGAGCATTGAAACGTACCCGGGAACCAGCGGCAGCACGCATGGCGACAGAAACGAGACAAGCCCTGCAAGGAAAGCCGCGAGAATGGATACGTCACCCAATTTTTCTCTTCATAATGATGTGCGCTCGATTGGATTCGCTTGCCGCTATGAAGTTCCCGCTTAAATCATATTTTCTCACAACATCACCGCATGCGCCGGGTCTTTCTCTAGCCGAAGGCTCACCGTAAATTAGACGCGCACCGAACGATTACTGGTAACGCAAACACTCCAGGTGCCAGGAGAACCCTCCGCGTGCGCTTGATGAGCCTTGGAGCGATATCTCGCAACTCTCTCCGCCACAACGACTTACATCGCAGCAGTTAATTGGTGATCGCCATGCAATTTCCGAAGCGTGCGGCCATGCGGGAGTTACGCCGGGGCGGTAGGACTTTCGCCGTCCGTTCCCGCGGGCCCGCACTACTCACTGGAGGATTTCATGACGCCGAACCAAGTCACCGCCGCTCGCGTCGCAGCAGGATTTCTCGCGGTAGCAATCTTCGCGCTGTTCGGCCGCCAGACATGGGCAGATCTCGGCGCGATCGCGCTGATCGTTGCATCTATCGCGCTCGATGCTCTCGACGGCTACGTTGCGCGAATCAGAAATCTCGCGACGCCGCTCGGAGCTCAATTTGACATCCTCGGCGATCGCATCATCGAAAATCTCTTCTTCACGTTTTTCGCGACAGCCGGGCTCATCACGCTGTGGGTTCCGGTGTTCTTCTTCGCGCGCGGGACAATTACGGATTTTCTGCGCAGCGCCGCAGCGAAGGCCGGGCGTAGCGGCTTCGGTAGAAACTCGATGCTCGAGACGCGGTGGGGCAGCGCGCTCGTGGCATCGCGCGGGAGCCGCGTTGCTTACGCGACGCTCAAATGCGTTTGCTTCTGCTGGCTCGGGCTCGAATGGACTGTCGAGCGCTCGTCCGGTGATGCGTTATCTGGCGCCGCGGCGTTCGGTCTGCGTGCTGTCGCACATTCGCTAGTGGGCGCTACCGTGTTCTTTTGTCTCGTGCGCGCGGTTCCGGTTCTGTGGGAGGGCCGCCGGTTCCTCGCAACTTCTGCGCCGATGCCGGCGAGAACATTTGGAGTTTCTCGATGAGAGCCGAATCGCAGGTCGGCGCGTTCTTCGATATTGATGGCACTCTGCTCCCTTGGCCGTCGCTCGAGTGGCGCTTCATCGCGTACCTCGCGTCGCGAGACATTCTCGGTCCTGCAGCTGCGGCGCAGAGCGTGAGCATCGCTCTGGGCGTGCTACTCAGCAATGTAGCTGTGGGCGTTCCACTTGAGAGCGGTAACCGAATGTATCTCTCCGGTCTTTCGACTTCTCTTGTGGATGGTTGGCTCCCGGATTTATCGCGCCCGTTGCCGGTTTTCGACGATGGCTTGCGACGATTGAAGTGGCATGCCTCGCAAGGACATCGAATTGTATTGATCAGCGGCACGCTCGCTCCACTCGCGCGCGCATTCGCGCAACAGATTGGGCTCGCAGCCGAAATCTACGCGACCGAGCTTGATTTGGTTTCGAGTGGAGGAGGCGAAGAACACGGCATCGCAGTCGATTTCTGGACGGGGCATCTCGCGAGCGCGTGGCCCAATGCGCAAACCAAGGCGCACATCGTCAGGCGAGTCGCCGTCGAGCATCATCTCGATCTCGCGCACAGTTTCGCCTATGGCAACAGCTCTGCCGACTCAGCGATGCTCGAGTCGGTCGGCAATCCTCGCGCCGTCAATCCGTCGTTTCGACTTCGTCGCATAGCAGCGGGTCATCACTGGACGATCGAATATTGGAAACTGCGAGCAGCCTCGCGGCGCCCCGCGAATTTAGCTCGTTGCTCTCCTACTGATCCCATCGTCGCGCGCACCGGAGACCGCCGATGAAGCACACGAGCAGAAACGCGTCCGAAGCTGTTGCCTCGCGCGCGTTGCCATGGGCGGATCGGAAATATGGCGCGCGTGTTCCCCGAGGAGGGAGCCTCGGAGCTGTGAATTGTGAGGGGGCAACGGGCAGCCGCGACGCCGCGAGAGTTTCGACGATCGTTCGCGCGCGCGACTCCGTGTTTGCAGCGTGCGGCGCGTTCGAATGGGTGACGCTTCTCTACCTCTCAATCGTGAACACGCTCATCGTGGCGTTCCGCGCAAATCTTCCCGCTGCCTCCATTTACATCGTCATCCACGAGTGCATCGCCGCCGCGATTCTCATCATTTGCTGGTCAGCTGCGAAATGGAACGACGCCCGCCTGCGTTTCGTGCGCCACTGGTATGCTCTGCCCCTCTACATCTACTTTTTCGAAGAGCTGCGCAGCCTGGTACATTTGATTTTTCCGCGGTGGTTCGACGCGTTCCTGATTCAATTCGATTACTCGATCGGCCACGTTGACCCGTCCATCTGGCTGACGCGTTTTGCGAATCCCGCGCTCAATGATTTCATGCAGTTTTCGTACATGACTTATTTCATCTATCTCGTCGCACTGCCGGCGATTCTTTACATGCGCCGCGAGTTTCGTGCTTTCTGGACGGTGATGACGTCAACCGCCGTGGCACATTACAGCGTGTACGTGATTTCAATTCTCTTTCCCGTCGAAAGCCCGCATTTCGCTCTCGCTGCGCTGCAGCCGCATCTCACGGGCGGCGTTTCGACGGCGCTGATTAACTTCATCGAAAGTTTCGGCCGCGTCCACGGCGCAGCATTTCCCTCGGCGCACGTTGCCGGCTCGATGGTGGCGATCTTGGCGTCGTGGCGTTATCGCCGCTGGCTTTTCTGGCTGTGCCTGCCGTTTTTTGCGTGCATGATGGTTGCAACGGTCTACGGAGGGTATCACTACGTGGCCGATGTTTTGGCAGGAACGCTGACCGGCGCGATAGGCTTTGCAGTTGGCAGTCGGCTGGTCAATCGCGCAGGCGGTTTGCCGCGAATTTCCGAGACGCTTTGAATCCGGCGGCCACTACATCGCTCAGTTCTTCGGCCGCTGCATCCGCGATCTGCAGAAGCCTCGCCTCATCCCAGCGCTTGCCGATGAGTTGCAGACCGATCGGAAGTCCGTTCTTCGTCCATCCGCACGGAATCGAGAGCGCGGGATTTCCTGATAGATTCGTCGGGCGGCTGAGCCTGACCATCGCGGAGCGCACGGTCTCTTCTTCACCGCGAATGTTCACCATACTCTCGCCAATCCGCGTCGCAGCAACCGGCGTTGCTGGCGCGATGATCACATCCGCGCGGCCGAATGCGGCGTCAAATTCGGACGCGGCGCGCTGGCGTGTTTCCATCGCTTGCAGATAATCAATCGCCCGCACTGTTGCGCCTTGCTCGAGGCGCTTTCGGACGTCATCTCCGTAATCTTCGGCCCGCGTAGGATAGTAGCCTTGCGATTCGTGGTAACGCCGTGCTTCGGCCAGCGCGATCTGTGTCCCCGCTTCACCCCACTTTGCAGCGTTCGGCAATGAAATTTCTACAATACGCGCACCAGCCTTTTCGAAAAGATTCATGGCGGCTTCAATCGCCGATTGCACCTCCTCATTCACGCGATCGAAGAAAAACTCGCTCGGCCGTCCGAGCGTTATCTTCTTGAATGCGGCACGACGCGATGTTCTCGTTGAAGATGCGGGCGTTGAGAAAGGAAAATGAAACGCACGCCGAGAATCCGACAAGACTTCGAGGAGGAGCGCGGCATCCTCTGCGCTTCGAGCAAGCGAACCCACATGATCGAGGCTCCGCGACAGCGGAATGACACCTCGGCAACTTATCCGTCCATACGTCGGCTTCAGGCCAACGTTTCCGCAGAGCGACGCCGGAATTCGAATCGAGCCGCCAGTGTCGGTTCCGAGCGCCGCAAATGCCATTCCAGTTGCCACGGCAACGGCCGAACCGCCGCTCGAACCACCCGCGACGCGTTCAAGGTCCCACGGATTGCGCGTGGGGCCGTAGTGAGGATTCTCAGTCGTGATGCCGTAGGCGAACTCGTGAAGATTCGTTTTGCCAACGATGATTGCACCGGAGCGCCGAAGCGCCCGCACCACATCGGCGTCCGCATCGGGCAAGAAATCCCCAAGGATTTTCGAGCCGGCCGTCGTGCGCAGGCCTTTCGTTTCAATATTGTCCTTCAGCGCAATCGGAATTCCGTGCAATGGGCCGCGGTATCGCTTGCGCAGAATCTCACGCTCGGCTTTTCGCGCAGCGTCGCGCGCCTGTTCGACCGCGACGGTAATAAATGCATTCAGCTCTGGATTGAGCGCTTCGATTCGTTCGAGAGCAGCCTCGAGCAACTCGACGGGCGATATCTTCCGCGCGCGAATCAGAGAAGCAACGTGGTGAATGTCGAACGAAAGCAGCTCGTTGATTTTCGCGCCCGGCACAGATTCCAAATCCTCAGAAAATCTTTTCCTGCCGCCGCAAATTCCCCGCCGAACCGAGATTGGCGATGAGCAGCACGATCCTGTACTGATTCTCGCTGCGCACCGTTCCGAGAGAGAGTTTGCGGTATTCGAACCCGATGCCGCAGCACGAGCCATTGTAGGTAATCTGCGCGACTTGGTTCTGGAAGTCGTGCTGCGTCAGATCGTAGCTGATCCCAATCGAAGTATTCCATCCGCGGCGATTCATCTCGCCGTATCCGACTAGCGCTTGTACCTGGTCCGACCGCGGCTGGTAAATGAAATTCGGCGCGGGCTCAGCCGGCCGAAGTTTGATCGTCGAAAAATCCGCTACGGTGACGAACGATTCGCGATACGGCTTCAATTTGAGCAGCCCGCCGATAGCCGTGAGTTCGTTGCGCACCGTATCGTAATCCACGCGCAACTGCGCGTCGTAGTGGCTGCCCGGACTCACGCGAAAATCGCTGATGATCGGCGAAAAACGGCGCGGCTCATCTGCAAACGCGAACGGCGTTAGCGCATCGAGCGTTTCAAACACGTTGCGCACGCCGGGCACCAGCGCGCCGCCGAACGTCGGATCGAGAAAATATTTCTGCTTAATATCCCAGCTCAGAAATTCCACCGCGTCGCCATCGTCATTCACCTTGCGGAAAAGCCGCTGCCGGATGCCATATTCGACTTCGTTCGTGTCGGTGAGCGTCTCGTCCTCGTCGAAGCGAATGAAGCGGCCGAAATCATTCACGCCGTCCACGTAGTGGTAAACGATGTCGGGCTCAATCGTGTGCTTCCATTTGGCGTTCGCGCTCTGCCAGACGCGCTCGAGGACCGGCGGACGAATATCTATCGTCACTTCTTCCGTCGTGCGAACGAGCGGAATATTAAGCAGCTCGCCGAAATTCCCCAGTTGCTCGCCGTATCGCGTCGAGCGAAGCGTGAAAGTTGATGTCACACCGATCCACGGCCCCCAGCGCAGCGGCACCGTCACGCTCGGCGCAATTTCGCTCCGCGAAACGAAACTGCCGCTGTCGAATCCCGTGACTGTATCGGAGCGATGAACCGCGCCGGTGAACGCGTCGAATGAAAAATAGAATGGCAGGTGCTCGAAAGGCGCGCGCTCCACTGAGTCAAAACGCACTTCGGGTGCGCTTCGAAGCGTCACCGAAGTGTCCGGTGAATCGCTGAGAAAATCTTTGTAGCTAATCGCCGCGATATTCAGGCTATAGCCCGAAAAATCATTGGTCGCAAACGCGGTGTTCCGCACTTCGGAGTTCACCGCTTGCGAATAGGTCTCGGCGAATGCGAGCCGGAACGTGAGTGATGTCAATTGATCCAAGTCTGTGACTGTGCGCCAACCGTAAGGCAGTGGGGAGTCGAAGGAGAAGCGAGCTTCGTGTCCCCCTTCTTTCAGTGGTGGCCCGGTCGGCTCCGGCAAACCGCGGTCAATCACGCCGTAATAGCTCGCCTCCAGCTTCGCGTTCGTCCACGGCCGCATCCGCAGCACGCCGTTCTGGCTCCAGCCTCGCAAGCTCAAATATGTTGCGCCAATCGAGAGATCCGACCAATCATTCGGCGCCCAGTAGTAAGAATCGCCGAAGAAGTAGCCCTTCACGGAAGAGTTGCCGAGATCGGGAATCATAAAACCGGATTCGCGCTGGCGGCTCGCGGGAAATGTGGCGTACGGCAAGTAGACGATCGGAAAGTAGAGCAATTGAAAGTGCGAGTTTACCAACTGCACGTTTTTCTCGAGCCGGACTGTTGCTTGCGGCGCGAAGAACTTCCATGTCGGCCTGTCAGGGCGGCACACCGTAATCCACGCGTGGTGCACTTTGTACGTGGATTCATCAATGCGCTCGGCGTCGCGAGCTTCGAAATAAATTGGATTCGGAGTGATCAGCAGAGTGGGAATCGGCCGGCGCTGCATTTGCATCGTCGCGCGCACGTGATGAAAGGTGCCGCGCTCGGTCTGCAAATTGTACGTCGCCTCGTCCGCCTCGACGTGCTGCGCCAAATGATCGATCACCACGTGCCCGCGCGCGGTCGCCTGTTTTGTTGTGTCATCGTACTCGACGTGATCGGCGCGCAGACGAAAATTCTCGTAGAGGATTTCGACGCAGCCGTCGGCGTAAGTGATGTTGCCCGTGCGGTGCTGCGTCTCAGCTTCGAGCGTCGCGACGGTTGGTTCGCGCATTTCAGTTGAATACTGGCAGCCGGGCGATGCGGGAGATGTTGCCTCTGGAGAAAATGTAGTCTGTGCCGACGGTATTGACTCTGAGGTTGATGCCGTCTGCGCTTGTGCCAATTGCGCAATCGCGCACGATATGGCGAAGAGTGCAATTAAAGTTTGCGCGGTTCGGCGAATGGTGGAAGCCGCTGCGAAGTCTCGCATGTCGCGGAAAAGAGACCCGAGCGTAGCACGGCGTCCAAAGTTCAGGCAACGAGCGGTCTCGCTCACAGCCGCAGAGACCTCAGTATCGACGACGGTATCGCGTTTGCGATCCACTCGAGCTTGGCAACCTGGCGGTTGTTGATGCGCTTCACTCCTTCCTACTTGTGCTACGATGTTTTTGCTCCCTGTCACCGGGAACGTCCGCAGCGCAAAACGGACTGGTGATACACGAATGCTCGAAGTGTGGCGCTCTTCTGTTCGAAGACGCCGTTAAATGCTCTTTCTGTGACGCATCCCTTCACGCGGCTCCCGAAGAAGAAGAATACGCGACGGTCCCTGCAACCGACGTAGAACCGGACTGGCGTGTTGAGGTTGCCCGCCGCATGGAGATCTATCGCGCCCGCCGCCGGCGCTACCAGCCGGACGAATCTCAGCCGCCGCTGCCTTTCCAGGGCGACTCGCATGACGATCCCGACGTGCGCGGCGAACCGGCCGAGCCCACGGAAGCTCTCGCACGCCCAGCGCGAAAATTGAGTCCTCCAAGGGCGCCGGATCGCGTCGAAATCTCCATCCTTCAGCCCGAACTCGATTTCTCGGCCGCGTCCGACGACCGCTCCCATCCGCAAACAGCGCTCGTACCCGTCGCGAGCCTGCGAGAACGCCGTGAAGCGGGCCTGCTCGATGCGGCGTTTCTGGCGGTTTCCTACGTCGGCTTCGGCGCCTTGTTCCACTCTCTCGGAGGGCGCCTGTCGTTTACAAAAGTGGACGCGGTCGTTTTCGCAGCGACGTTCTTCCTTCTTTACACCATCTATTTCTCAATCTTCACATTCTTCGGCGGCGCTACCCCAGGCATGCTCCTGCGCGGCCTTTACGTTGTGCGCCTCGACGGCCGCCTCGCCGATACGCGCCAGCTTCTCTGGCGGTCGTTTGGCTACCTGTTCTCCGGCGGTGCGTTGATGATGGGCTTTCTTTGGGCGCTCTGGGACGACGACCGATTCACCTGGCATGATCGAATGTCCCATACCTATGTGACCGAAACGCTGCCCCTCGACATGTCCGATTCGATCGAGGTGGGCGAGGCGCAGCAAACCTTCGCGCACAAATAGCATCGGAACTAGGGCGGTCCGTGCCAGCGGGAATGGTATAATGGTGGTTTGGTGGAAGGTGAATGGGGACCTCTTTCGCGGTCGCGAAAGCATCTCATTATTCCAGCCAGCCGGGGCAGGCCGAAGGATAAGACATGAGCCGTCTGACAAGACAAATCGCACTAGCACTGTCCATCCTAGTGATGGCCTACGTGGCCGCCGGATACGTCCTCGGGCGCTCGACGGACGACAAAGTTTATCGCTCGCTCACCGTTTATAGCGAAGTCCTCGAGCATGTTCAGAAGGACTACGTCGAAGACCCCGACATGCGCCAGGTCACCATCGGCGCGCTTCACGGACTGCTCGATGCGCTCGATCCCGATTCTAGCTACCTGAGCCCTCTCGAATATCAGGACTATAAAGAGAAAATCCAGAATAAGGCCGAAGCCGGCGGTGGTGTCGCGCTCTCGAAGCACAACGGCTACATCATCGTGATCTCAGTTCTCCCCGATAGCCCGGCACAAAAGGCGAATCTGCACACGGGAGACTACCTCGAATCCATCGCCGGTTTTACGACCAGCCAGATGGCTATTGGACAGGCGCAGGTGCTATTGACCGGCCCGGCCGGCTCAACCGTAAAGCTCGCGGTAATTCGCCGCACGAAAGTTGAGCCCGAAGACGTCGATATCGTGCTCGGAAAGACTCCCGATCCGAAAATCGTCGAAGATCGCATAAACGGCGACATCGCCTACTTGCGCCTTGCGACGCTGGACACCCCAGCTGTAAGTCGCCTGCGCGAGAAGCTCGTACTAGAGGAGTCGAAGGGCGCGCACAAGCTCGTCCTTGATCTGCGCGATTGTGCCATTGGCACGCCGGCCGACGGCGTTTCTGCGGCGCAGCTCTTCGTGCCGTCCGGAACGATCACGTCGTTGAAGGGCCAAACTGTAGCCGAGCAAATATTCACAGCCGATGCCTCAAAGGTCGTCTGGAAAGAACCAGTGACGCTCCTGATTTCCGGCGGGACGGCGGGCGCCGCGGAAGTTCTCGCGGGCGCGATCGGCGATAATCACCGCGGCGAAACGATTGGCGACCGGACGTTCGGCACAGCGTCCTCGCAAAAGATTATTCAGCTCGAAGACGGCGCGGCCTTAATTCTTACTGTCGCTGACTATTACACGCCGGCTGGAAAGTCCATCGCGACCGATGGCGTTGCGCCAACGATGCAGGAAACGGCGGACGATATGGCTGCGTTGAATGATTTGCAGCAAACGAACGCGCCGCCGCCGGGCCAGGCGGCTTCGCCGGAAGATCCGCTGCTCAAGAAAGCGATTGAGGTTCTCGAAGGCAGGGCGGTCAAGAAGGCTGCGTAGCGGGTACGTGTTCGACAAACGGCTTCGCGATTTCCTTGCGGATCCGCCTAATTCTTCCGATCGGTTCTCGCGCTCGCGTTTCTTCGCGCGTGAATCTACCCAAATAAACCCGGACCAAACAACTCCGCGAATATTTCCTGCTGGCCGGTTACTTCTCGCCGTCGTTGCAGTTCTCGCGATATTCGCCGCTGGTTGCCGCAAAAAGCAGCTCACAAGCGCTGAAATACATGGAATAACCGAAGAACTTGTTGCCGCGGCGCAGAGTGTCGGCGGCCACCAAACGCAAGTCACTATTCGGCCTGAAACGCAGCCCGCAAACGGCCGGCGCGCCAGTTTCACTGCAGATCAACTTAACATAACGCTTAGCGATACCGGCCGCGAGCCTGCGCTCGTTGAAGCTCTCGCCGCCGTCGCTCGTAAGCACGATCTCACTCGCGGGCCAATCTCTTCAAGCGGCGATCGGTTCGATCTCTTCCGCGATTCACAGCGCACCCACACGATTCGCATCGTCGAGTCCGTCGCCGCCGCGCCGCATCCTCGCCAACAACTTCCTCCGAACGCCGTGCGGCTCGCCATCATCGTGGATGATCTTGGCAAAGATCTTGCGCCCGCGCGCGAGCTGCTCAAGCTGCCGTATCCCCTCACGGTGTCCATCATTCCGAATCTATCCAACTCGACCGAAATTGCGGAGGAAGCTTATCGCCGCGGCGATGAAATCCTGCTTCATTTCCCGATGCAAGCTTCGGAAGCAGGCGCAAAGTCCGAAGCTGTCGAGCTGCGCGTCGGCATGCAGCCGCGGCAGGTGAGCGAAATGCTCGCTTCAATGCTCGCATCTGTTCCGCACGCTTCCGGCGTCAACAATCATCAGGGCTCGCGCGCCACATCCGATCCTGCGCTGATGAACGCGCTCATGCCGGCGTTGCGGCAGCGCGGATTATTTTTTGTGGATAGCCGCACCACCGTGGAAACTGTCGCCTACGCCTCCGCCGAACGCGACGGTGTTCCGGCAACGTTTCGCAGCGCGCAATTCCTCGACGATGTCGAGACGCGCGCCGCCATTCTTGCGCAGCTCGATCGCGCTGCGTCAGACGCAAAGCGCAAAGGCTGGGCCGTCACCATCGGCCATCCTCACGCCGCCACGATCGCGGCGCTGCGCGAAGGCCTGCCGCGTCTCGAAGCGCGCGGTATTCATCTTGTGTTTGTGTCCGACGTTCTTAAGTGAATTACTGCCCGGACATAACTGAAGTGGAGCGGCTTCGAAGCAAAACGCTCAATTGAGAATTTCTTGCGTGAGGCCAAGCACCTGCTCGGCAATCGCGGGCGCTGAAGTCAACCCCGGCGAATCGACTCCGATCAACTGTATTACATTCGAAAGTTCAGGATCACGCGTGATGACGAAATCGGCGATGCCATGCTCGTTCGGCGGAGTCAGCTTCGCGCGGATGCCTGAATACGCCGCAACCAAATCCGCAACTTCGAGTTCGGGTAGCATGCATTTCGCATTTTTCGCAAAATCTTCCAGCGGCTCGCGGTCGCACTCATAATCGTTCTTGTCATCTACGTAGCGCGCCGTCGGCCCAACCAGCACCGTACCCCAAAGCGTCTTCGTCAAGTGAACGCCGAGACTCAATCCATCCGCGTGCGGCAAGGGATAAACTAACCCGCGAATGAGATCCGATTTCGCGCGCACGACCTCGCAATATTCTCCGCGCACCGGCCAGATGCGATGTCGCGCGAGGCTCGACCCCATCATCATCGCCACTTCGTCGGCAAAAAGCCCGGCTGAATTCACCAGGCATCGCGCTTCAATTTCGCCGGCGGCGCTCACCACGCGGATGCCGTCCTTGCGCGCTTCGACTCGTTCCGCTTTCGCGTGCGTCACGATGTGCGTGCCCTGCTCCGTCGCGACGCGCGCATACGCTTTCACCAGCTCCTCGCTAGATACAATCCCGCTCGATGGCACATCGATCGCCTCCATCGCCTCGACGTGCGGTTCGCGCGCCCGAATGGCAGCGCGATCGATGATTCGCATGCCCTCGACGCCGTTCCTCCGTCCATTTTCCATCAGCGCAACGAGCTGCGGCTTCTGCGAATCGTTCACGGCGACAACGAGTTTGCCGGTGTTGCGGTGCGGCACGCCGTGCGCCGCGCAGAATTCATACGTGAGCCGATTCCCACGCAGGCAGTGCCTAGCCTTGAGCGATCCTGGCACGTAGTAAATTCCTGCGTGGATGACGCCGCTATTGCGCGTGCTCGCTCCCATTCCGACGCGCGGCATCGCTTCGAGCACGAACACATCGTCCCATCGCGCGGAAAGCGCACGAGCAATCGCGCAGCCGACCACTCCGCCGCCGATGATGACGACGTTGGCCTTGTCCATTTGATGATTATCGCGGAAAGTTTCGCAATCGCGCGGAATTTTGCGGCTGCCGATTGCGCGCGAGTGAACGCGCTCGCGAAAATTTAAAGAGGAAGAATTTGCCGTGCTACGGCTGGAATCCGACGCTGCGCCACAGCTCCGCACAATCGTAAACCGTCCCGCCGGTAATCACGGTCTTCACCTTGCGGATGTTGTGAATATTCTCGAGCGGATTTCCGTCAATGAGAATCAAATCCGCGCGCTTTCCTGCTTCGACGGTGCCGAGCTCGCTGTCAACTTTCATCACGCGCGCGGGAACAATCGTCGCAGCTTGAATCGCTTCCATCGGCGTGAAGCCCGCTTCGACATACAGCTCCATTTCGCGATAGAGGCTATAGCCCGGCACAGTCTGGTCCGTTCCCGCGACGATGGGAATTCCAGCGCGATGCAACGCTCCGACAATCGCCACATCCTTCGCAAACGCTTTTCGATACGGACCCAACATCTGATCCGGCATTCCGCCTTCTTCGAGCTGCGTCCTCAATTCCGGCGCGACTTTCGCAACACCGGGCTCGAAGCTGTCAATCGGTTTGTCCGGCCCGGCTGTAAACGATTCGAACACCACAAGCGTCGGATCGAGCACTGTGCCGTGAGATTTCAGGAACTCTATCGCCTTTTGCGCTTCGGGCGACGCAAAATCAATGTCCGCCACAGCGCGAAGCCGCTCCTCTCTCTTCGCATCGGCTGGAAGCGGCTTCGTCATAATGTCGGCGATGTAGGTGATGTGATTGATCTGATCCATGCCAGCATTCACGCCGTCGTACGCCGTCATGCCGAACGGGATGTGGCCCGTCACGGTCATGCCAAGCCGGTGCGCTTCGGCGGCCACCGCCGCGACGTTATCGCGTTTCACCGAACTATAAATTTTCATCTGCTGAAAACCGAGGCTGTGATAACGGTCCACCCAATATTTAGACTGCTCGGGATTGTTCACGCGTTCGACGCCGATTGCATATGGGCTATCGCCATCCACAATGCCCGCCGCGAGAATGCGCGGACCAAGCCCNNTCGACTTGCTCGAAGTGAGCGTGCATATCCCACAGGCCGGGCAGAATCGTCTTGCCCGTCGCGTCAATCAATTTTGTGCCTTTCGGCACTTTCACTTCCGCGCGCGGGCCCGCGGCGACAATTTTTCCGTTTTCGATTAGCACCGCTGAATCAGTCACCGGAGTTTTGCCGGTGCCATCAATCAGCGTGCCGCCGACAATTGCAAACTTGTCGCTGCGTGTGCCAGAAATACTTTTGCCGAGGTCCGCGAGCGCGGCCATTCCGTCTTCGCCTGCATGCGAGACGAAAGTGCCGAGCGCCGGCTCGTAGCCCTCGCGAATCGCTTCGAAGTGATCGAATTCCGCGTCCACCGATACTTCAGCGATAAGCTGCATATCGGAATTGAACCAAAGCGTCTCGCGGCCCCAAATCAAGCCCTCGATCGTATAGCGATCGAGTTGCTCTGTGCGTCCTTCGATGGTGATCGCATCTCGCCCGCGCGGATGGATTCGCACCTCGCCGCCCGGAAAAGTCTTCAGCGATTCCGGCGAACCGTGCTTCTTCCAGTATTGGACGAGGAGCATTTGCATCGTTGCTGGCGCATAGCCTGCGATGGTGAAAAATTTTTCGGGGCGTGGCGTTTCGGTCCAGGTCTTGTCAATCCGGCTACGGATTTTGTCCCGCTGGACTTCGACCTCTTCGTCAATCGCCGCGGTGCGCGCGTTTCTGCCTGAGATCACGAAATTTTCGGGATTGAGCTCGTCATCTCCGGTGAAACTCGCCTTCAGAGGGACGGGAGTGCCGCGATCTGTGAATTTGAATTCGATGGCACAGGAGATTTGGCTTCCACTGCCGGCGCTCTGCACAGATTCGCTGTAGGTTTCTTCTCCGATGGGTTGCTCGAATTTGTGCAGCCTGAATTTTGGGGGCAGTGGCTTGGATGCGGCGCTTTGCGCAGGGTGAATTGCAGGCGACGCATTACCGATTCGCGCTGCGCCCGCGAAAACAAAAAGTATGGCAAGTACGACGGCAAAACTTCGGCGATTAATTGCTTTCAAAGCTGACCTCTCATGAATGCTGTGTAATTCCGGTTAAGCATTATCCACGCCCGGCCCAATTTACGCGACGCAAGATTTCTCGCGAACACTGTGCGCCGCGGCTCGCGATTGTCAGAGCGAAGGCCTTGATTTCGGCATCGCCGCGGTTCAGTATTTCGTGCGCATCACGCGAGAGAACAAAATGGGAGTCGCACGCGACATGTTTCGAAAGACCTTGGTTCAAAATAGATTGTCTCGAAATAAATTTGCTCGAAATAAATTGTTTCGAAATGCGCTCATTTGCGCCTCGCTCCTCGCAGTATCCACGGCGCTGACGGCGCGGCCACAGGAACAGGCGCCCGCTGAACCCGCTGCTCGCGCGACTCAGGCCAAACCTGCGCAGGCCACTCGCCAAAAGCCAGCCGCATCCGCGATGCCGCAAATTTTGCCCGGCACGCCCGAAGCAAAAGCGGTGGCCGCGATGTTTGCTGTGCACACTTTTGCGCAAGCCGAAATTTCGCCGGACGGCAAGCAAGTCGCCTGGGTCGAAAATCTCCCGGAAGCGAATGGTGCGGCGTCTGCGAACTCTGCAATCTACGTCGCCGAAGTGGAGAATCCCGCTGTCCCACACCGAATCACCGCAGGAATCGGAGGCACATCGCACTCCGAGGGCGATGTGGCGTGGTCGCCTGACAGCAAGCGGCTCGTATTTCTCTCCGACGCCGCGAAGCCCGGACAGCAGGAGCTCTACACTGTGAGCGTGGCTGGCGGTGCCGCGCGAAAACTCACGCAGCTCAAAGGCTTTCTCGCGACGCCCGCCTGGTCGCCAGACGCAAAAACGATTGCGCTGCTCTTCACCGAGAACGCGACGCGCGCGGCCGGTCCGCTCGTCGCCGAAACGCCGGACCTCGGCGTGATTTCCGAAGAAGTCCACGAGCAGCGCTTGACGCTCGTGGACGCTTCGAAAGGCACAGCGCGCCAGATTTCTCCGCCGGATATGTACGTCTACGGATACGAATGGTCGCCCGATGGCACCCGTTTCATCGCCACCGCGGCGAACGGAAACGGCGACGACAACTGGTACATCGCCGCGCTCTATACGATCGAAGCGGCAGACGGTGCCGTCCAACTTGTCTACAAACCTGATTTTCAAATTGCCGAGCCGCACTGGTCGCCCGCCGGCGGGGAGATCGCTTTCATTGGCGGACTGATGAGCGATGAAGGTTCGGTCGGTGGAGACATTTACGTTCTCTCGATCGACGGCGGCGCACCGCGCAACATCACCGAGAAAATCAACGCTTCACCGAGCTGGCTCACGTGGATCAATGGCGGGCGCGAAATTCTTTTTGCCGCTGCGGTAGATGGCAGAAGCGGAATCGCGTCCGTCCAAGTCGCTTCCGCTCAGGCGCACGTAGTGTGGTCGGGTGTCGAAACGATTTCGGCTGGTGGATACGGAATCGGCCTCTCGATGGCGCGCGATGGCGAGACGACGGCGATCATTCGACAATCGTTCGTGCATCCGCCGGAAGTCTGGGCCGGCGCAATCGGCGACTGGAGCGTGATTACGAAAGCGAATGCCGCGCTCGAACCAGTGTGGGGTCCGGCGCAGAGCCTGCATTGGGCAAGCGACGGCCAGCAAGTTCAGGGCTGGCTGCTCTATCCGCCCGATGTTGATCCGTCACTGAAATATCCGCTGGTCGTCGCGGTGCACGGCGGGCCGGCCGCGATGGCTTCGCCGAGGTGGCCGACGCAGTGGAATTACACGGCGGCACTGCTGGCCGCTGGATTTTTCGTGCTGGAGCCGAATCCGCGCGGCAGCTACGGCTCGGGCGAAGCCTTCACGCGCGCGAACGTTAAAGACTTTGGCTACGGAGATTTTCGCGACATCATGGCCGGTGTGGATCAATCGCTTTCCATGGCGCCGATTGATGCGAATCGCGTGGGAATTACAGGATGGAGCTACGGCGGCTATATGACGATGTGGGCTGTTACGCAAACCGATCGCTTCCACGCGGCGATGGCAGGCGCGGGCCTCTCAAATTTTCAGAGCTACTACGGGGAAAATAAAATTGACCAGTGGATGATTCCGTATTTCGGCGCGTCCGTTTATGACGATCCGGCAGTGTACGCGAAGAGNNGATGGTCGGCGAGCGCGACGGCGAATGCCCTGCGCCGCAATCGTTCGAGTTCTGGCACGCGCTCAAAGCGAACGGGACGCCGACCGAGTTTGTGGTCTATCCGAGCGAGGGCCACAGGTTCGCGAATCCGGAGCATACCCGCGACGTCATCGCGCGCTCTTTAGCGTGGTTCCGGCATTATTTGTAGACGGAACTGTCGCGCCGCCGAACCCGGCAATTACAACGGCAATGGAATGCGTGCTGGCTGCAAGCGGCGAACGCTAATCGGACCAGGCGAGATAGCCGGGCACGATTAAGTTCACGATGGGAACGATGATCAGGATTCCCCACCAGCTCGGCTTGTTGCGCGCCTCGGCAACGCCCATCCAGACAAGGATGATCATCACGATGTTGACCAGTGGGATCAGAAATAGAACGATCCACCAAATCGGTTTTCTGGCGATGTTCAACATCAGGATGATGTTGGCGATGGGTATCCAGGCCAGCCAGCCGTTCGGGGTATTGGTCTTCGCGGCGATAGTCATGAGCGCCAGGGCCGTGTAGACGTAGAAAACGGCAAAAAATACTAAGAACGTTGTACCGAACATGCCTGCGAAAAGCATGTTTCTCGAGTCCATCGGGTGCCTTCCTCTCCGCTGAAAATGCTTTTTGGTTTTTCAGGAACGGATTCGTGCTCCCGGCGGATCACCGAGTTTCCGTGAGCGGAAGCGCGCTGCGCAAAAGACACGCGCTGAAAATTCCGGTTGGAAGTCTCGCCCTGGATCCCGGGATTGCGGGGAGCATACTCTCGCCAAGCTCGGGTTGCAATATTTCCCGTCAGCACGGATTGGACTGGCAAGAGGGACAGGTGGCGCGCAGTGGTCAAAAACTGGCCGGTTGTTCCGTAGCGGTGGGCGTTCACGGCGCGTTACGCTTCCTTTACTGACCGCGCCTGTCCCGCGGTTCAAAAGGAGGCCAATGTCACACTGGATAGGGACTACGACGCCGGCCGATGCCGGGATGGTTGATTTCAAGGAATGTTTGAGGAGATTGCGCGACGGCAACACGTCTGACGCGCTGACGCACGCGCGGCGCGCACTGGGAGTCGCACCGAAGAATCCATTTTATCTTTCCTATACGGGCTTGTTAGCGGCAATGGAAGAACGGCGCTTTGCCGACGGCGAATCGCTGTGCCGGGAAGCCATCGGCGTGAAATGCAATCATGCACAGCTTTATCTAAATCTGGCCGAGGTATATCACCAGGCCGGGCGGACATCGGACGCGATTGACACGCTCGAAAAGGGCCTCGTTTCCGCGGGACGCGATTTCCGGATACGCCGCGCGCTCGAAAAAATCGGTTTGCGACGCGGGCCAGTTCTGCCGTTTTTGCATCGCAGCCATCCGCTGAACCGTTCGCTCGGAAAATGGCGGCACCGCATGTCGGGTCCTACGCAAGCGGAATAGACGCCTCAAAAAATCTTCCAGTGGGATCATCCCTGGCAGTGAGAAGGAGCGGGTGAATGGAAGGTTCACCCGCTCTTTTTTTTTGGCCTAGCGTAGGAAAATTAGGTTGGGCCGAGAGGCAGAAAGTATTGGGTGCCTTTCACCGGCTGGCGCAGGCGGCGAAGGAGTTCCTGCAAATCGTCACTGCGCTCGACGAAATCAATCTCCGAAGTATCCACAACGAGCAAATTCGAAGCTGAATAGCGAAAGAAAAAGTGCTCGTAGGCCTGTGACACAGCCTCGACGTATTCCGGTGATATTTGCTTCTCGGCTGGATCACCACGCTTCAATACTCGCTTCCGCAAGACTTCCGGCTTGGCCTGAAGATAAATCACGAGATCGGGGACAGGCATCGAGCGCGCGAGCATGTCGAAATAACGTTCGTAGAGTTTCAGCTCTTCATTGTTGAGGTTGATGTAAGCGAAAATCTTGTCCTTCTCGAATAGAAAATCGCAGACGACCATGGAGGGATCATCGTCGAGGCGCAGCTCGGAAAGCTGGCGATAGCGTTCCATGAGGAAATGCATCTGGGCGCGAAAAGCGGAGCCGGGCTTCTCGCCGTAAAATTCGGCGAGAAAGGGATTGTCCTCGGAATCGAGGATGCGGCGAGCGTGCAGACGATCAGCTAAGACTTTGGCGAGAGAGGATTTGCCCACGCGGATGGGTCCTTCAATGGCGATCCAGCGGGGCGGCTTGAACGCGGGCTCGGTCACGGAGCGGCGATTATAGCAGACGAGGTTGTTGGGCAAATGTAGCGAAAGGCTGCCCGGCTGCCGGCGCTACAAGTACCTTGATTGACGCGCGGCTTGGTTGGCCGTGTGTCGTGGCAAGCACGTTTGGAGTTTCACCAACTCTTAGCGATGGCGGTGATGATGTGGGTTAGGGCGTCGTAGTCACGGGTGTCGATCACTTCTGCGGGCGAATGGGCGTAGCGCAGGGGCCAGCCGAGGGCGATATCCACGGAGCCGTCGCGGGTGAAAGCTGCTCCGTCGTTGCCGCCACCGGTGACACCGTATTGGATGGGGATTTTGTTCTGCTTGGCGAGCGAGATGAGGCGCTCGACGAGATCGCGCGGGACAATATTCGAGTTGTCCACGGCGCGGATGACGAAGCCCTTGCCGAGCGGAGCGTCGGCGAAGCGCTGGGATTCGAGCGGCGAATCGGAACTCACGAAGGTATCCACGGCGAATACGTAATCGGGAACGTGATGCTCCGCCGCGAGACGCTTGGCGACTGCCGCGGCGCCGACGAGGCCGAGTTCTTCGCGCGTGGACCAGACAAACGTGACATCGCGATCTTTCAGATTCGGCCCGAGTGCCCACACGGCGCCGATCAACGCGGCGTCTCCGACGCGATCGTCGAAGCTGCGGCCGATGGCGCGCGAGCCGATGAGCGGGCGGTACTCTTTCGGGATCGTCACCCAATCGCCGGCGCGAATGCCCATTTTCGCGACATCCGCCGCGCCGTGTGCGCCAACATCCACGCGAATCGCGGTTGCGTTTGTTGTTTCACTGCCTTTCGTCCAGGAAAAATCCGGCTGCTCCCAACCGCCCGGCAGTTCGACGATGGCGTTGTGCACCGCGCCGTCGGATGAATGAACGAGCGCGGGATGCCCGGCGAAGAAACTCAGGTCGCCGCCGCCGAGCCATTTCACCTGGAGACGCCCGTCGCTCCCGATGGATTCGACCTCGAAGCCGATTTCGTCCATATGGGCGACAACCAGAATGCGCGGCGTTTTCGAGTCTTTTTCATCTTTTGCATCCGGAGACGAGGCGACATGGAGGATCAAATTTCCGGCGTCGTCGGTCTCTGTCTTCGCCCAATCGGGAAGATGGCGCTTGATCTCATTGCGGACAGCTTCTTCGTGGCCGCTCGCGCCGTAGGTGCGGATCAGGTCGGCGAGCGCGTCCTGTGCGTTTGCCTTTGCGTTCGGCGCGCGTTCAATTGTAGCGGGCGGCGCGGGAAAAGCGACTGGAGCGGATTGCGGCGAACCTTCGGCATAGGCGTGGAGGAGTTGCGCGAGTTTCGCTAGATCAGCGGTGTCAATCATTTCGGCAGGCGTTGACGGCCAAGCCGTCGCGATGCCGACATGCGCCGACCTGCCCGGCAATTGAGGCGCGAGAATATAGCTCGGCGAAATCAGGGGCGCGGAATAATCGGGAACGACAGGAATCTTGCTCAGCTCGCCAAGTTGTTCGAGTTCGGCGGGAAAGCCGATGAGCGTCTCGCCCTTTTCAGTGAGCCCGAGAACGACGCCACTGCCCAATTCACGGCGCGGTGCACGGCGGACAGTCTGCATTCCGGCAATCGTGCCGCCCGAAATAAGCCTGCCAACGTAGAGCAATTCGTCGGGATGAAGCTGATCGAGGATGCGCTGAAGGCCGCGTGCGCCAGTCCATTGTTGAACGACGAATGCTACAGTTAGCGTGCCCTTCAATTTTGCGGGATCGAGCTCGCGCAGCATTTCGACAAGCGCGACATCGCCGAAGCGATCGCCGATGGCGGCCGCGGCGGCGGAGTGGCTGCCGAGTTCGCCGAGATGGCGGGCGATGGCGAGCGGGCTGAGAATGTCCGCGCCGGCATGGCGCGCTTCCTCGCGCGAGTTTGCGCCAATGTCCACGTAAAAGTTTTCGATATCGCTCGACTGAGGCGTGTCGGCGCGGCCGGGCTGCAAGTGAACGGAAAGTCCCGCGACGGCGCCTGAAATCCATTTGCCGTCGGCGGTTTCGAGGCGCACAGGTTGCGCGGCGTAGAGTTCGTTGAACAGCGGCAAATCGCGCGACTGCGGTAGCCGCTGCACGCGCAAGTAACCGTCGTCGGTGATGCTGCTGACCACGTATCCGGGCTCGTCCATTGGCGCGACCAGCAAGCGGCGCGGATTGCCGCTGCCGATTGTGACGATCACGTCGCCGATGTTATCGGTTTGCGGCGAATACGATTTCAGCCGCTCGCGGATTTTTGCGGCGAGATCTTTTTCGTAGCCTGGCACCGCGGGCGTTTCGACGAAATCGGCCAAGTCCTGGCGCATATCTCCGGGAACGCGGCTTGCCGGTGCGGATTGGGCGGCGAGCGGAGCGGAAACTGCGACACAGGCACTCGCAAATGCGGCGACGAAAACAATTTGTAAAAGTCGATTCATTTCATGACCCCGCATGGAAATTAATTCCGTGATTCGATGATTCCGTTATTCGGTGCACCAGCTAGGTGCGGCAAATCTCGGCGATCAGGATTTCGCGGCGCTCAAGCACCCGGCGCGCCGCGAGATTGAGGACGACCCAGTAGACAGCGAGAGCAATCGCCGCCAGCGGAAGGAAGATAATTCCCGCGAGCCACACGCGGTGAAGATAACGTGTAAGGAAAAAAACGGCCGCGGCGATTCCGACCACCACCGCTTCAACTCCCATGCTGACGAAGGCCGTCGCGCCGGTGGAGCGCTGGCGATTGAACGCGCCGAAATCGTATTTTTTCGGTGAATAAATGGACATCATGTTCCCGGCGGCAAGATTCAACGGGAGCGCGAAAAGGAGCGCCATCACGGTGCCGAAAGTGACGGCGAAACTCGGCGGGCGATAGAGCACGATCGTGGTGATAAGAACGCCGGAGGTGGCAAGGACGAGCACCGTGGAATGGGCGAGATTTTTTGCGAGCAGGACATCGCGAAGCCGCACCGGAGCCGTCAAGTACAATTGCAGACCGGCGCCATCCGCGCCGAAGCTGTTGTAAACAATGTTGGCCAGGATGAGGAGCGCGTAACCGGCGCCGATGGGGAACGCCCAGTCTGGAGCCTTGACGAGAAAACTCGACTCGTGGCCTCCGTGCGAGGGCACGAAACGAAACATAGCGAGCACGAACAGCGGCATCACAAATGTGAAGATGATCGGCGCGCTGCGGAATAGATAGCGCATTTCCTTTTCGAAGATCGCCGCCACAGGAGCGGGGAGCAAGCGTATGTCCCACGCCGCGCGAACTTTCTCCTGATGACCAGCCGGTACGGGCGCAAGAGCTTCGCTCAGATTCTCGCCGATAAACTGCGCCTGGAGGCGCATTCCGAGAAGCGCTGCGATTCCGAGCGCGTAAGCGGCGATCGCGGCGATGGAAAAGAGCGCAAACATTTGATCGCCGCGATGCGCATCGATCAAAGCTGCCTCGGCCAGGCCGGGCGGCAGAAAGTTCGCGATATGAAACAGGTATGCGTACTGGCCGAGCGGAGGAGCCTGATGCCGTTGCCACCGCGAGGCAAGCGGCCCGACGAATTGAAAGCAGATCATCATGAACACGAACAGCAAACCCAACGCTTCGCGCGTCCGCCGCTTGGCAAGCCAACGCTCCAGCCAAACGTAAACGGTCCGCGAAAGCAGCACGTTCGTGGCTCCGAAAACAAACAGCGCCAGGAACGTCCACGGGAGAAGAGACGCGTCCGCGATTCCAACGCCAATAAATACGCCGAACAACCACAGGATGCACACCAGCGAGACGGGATCGAGCAGGCCAAACGCGAGATTGAGAATATAGAAGGATGAGAAGCGCATTGGAAATCGCAACAGGCTTCCAAACTCGAATGGCGCGGAGAATGCGGAACCAAGCACCGGATACATCTGCCAAAAAATGAAAATGCCCCAAAAGATAAGAGCAAAACTGGAGAACCGGCGGTCATCAACGGTCAAGTAGCTAGCGATCGCAAGCCCAATCGCGCCGCCGATCGAGAGCATCGTCATTGTCACGGTCGCGAAGCCGCGAGAGATGACTTCGAGGCGGCCGCGAATCGTTCTTAGCGAGTTGCGAAGGAGGTGCCAACGCAGCTCAGCGATGATGGCGAACATCCGGACATTGCTGAGCCCGCGCAGTTCGGACGCCGATCCCGGAGGAGCGGCGCTCAACCCAGCCATGACAACTCCTGATCGCGTAGCACCGTGCCGCCGACGATATTCAGAAAAATTTGCTCGAGCGTAAGTCTTTCGTGCGGGGAGGCAGAATCGGCCGAACCAGGCGCGGCGCTGAGGCGCGCTTCGACTCCGCTGCGCAGCTCATCGAGCGAGCCCTGAGCGACGAGACGCCCTTTGTGAATGATGGCGACGTGGCTGCAGAGGCGCTCGACGATTTCGAGTACATGAGACGTCAAGAAGATCGTCGCGCCGTGGCCGATCATCCGCTGCAGCATGGCCTTGAGCGTTCCGGAGGCGACGGCATCCACGCCTTCGAACGGCTCGTCAAGAAAAAGTACTCGCGGACCGTGAATGACGGCGGCGGCCATTGCTAGCTTCTTCTGCATGCCGTGCGAATAATCGGTGATGAGCGACTTAGGCCGATCGCTTAGTTGCATGAAATCGAGAAGCTCGGTGGCGCGCTGCGCCGTCGTCTTGCGATCGAGGCCGTACATGCGCCCGACGAAATTGAGATATTCGGAGCCGGTGAGTCGTCCAAAGAGCGCCAGGCCTTCGGGAACAACGCCGATTTGCCGCTTCACCGCGACGGGATCCTCTTCAAGATCGATTCCCAAGATTCGAATCCGGCCTTCGGTGGGAGCAAGCAGGCCGGTGAGCATTTTGATTGTGGTGGATTTGCCGGCGCCATTCGGTCCGAGGAAACCAAAAAACTGGCCGGCGGCGACATTCATCTGAATGTGGTCCACGGCGGTTAGCGGCCCAAAGCGTCGCGTGAGGTTTTCGGCTGAGACGGCGGGAGCATCCATGGACTCCCGACTCTAGCACAACGCGCGAGAACGCCGGAAGAAGGGTGAGCGTTCAGCGCTCGCCGACAGCGGCAGAAACCGGGGAAGAGCGCGGGAAGAACGCGAGCCCGGCGGGAATCTCGATGCGGAATATCGCGCCGCCTTCTGGACGATTGGAAGCCGTGATCCTGCCACCATGTTCCTGAAGGATGCCGTAGCAAATGCTGAGGCCGAGCCCCGAACCTTTGCCGACGGACTTCGTGGTGTAGAAGGGATCGAATACACGTTCAGGTTCGACGAGGCCGGGGCCTGTATCCGAGAATTCGATGACGACGTCGCCGCGTTCGCGCATGGTCTTTATCGTGAGAACACCGCCGGCGTTCGGCTCCATCGCGTCCACGGCATTGCTGATGAGCTGGAAAAACACTTGCAGCAATTGATTTGGATCGCCGCGCACGGCCGGGAGAACGCCGCGATGCTGCGTCTCGATTCTAATATTCTTGTCGCGGAGATCGAGCGTGCGCAATTGAATTGCTCCCGCGACGACAGTTGAGAGATCGAGCAGTTGCTTCTCAGCGGGCTTCTGGCGCGCGAAGCTGAGGAGGTTGTTCACAAGCTCGCGCGTGCGGCGCGCTTGATCGCGAATTTTTTCGGCGATATTGCGCGCGCGCGGGCCGGCGGAGGGTTCGTCGGCGAGCAACTCAGAATAGCCCAGGATTGCGGCCAGCGGATTATTGATCTCGTGAGCCGCCCCGGCGGCAAGCTGACCGAGAGAAGCCAGTTTCTCGGACTGCACGAATTGGCTCTGGAGTCGTTTCAGATTTTCGAGTGAATCCTGCAGGTTCGAGACGAGCCGGAGGCGCTCTTGATCCACCAGGTGCTGCCGCAAAAAGACCATCCCCGTGCCGACAACAAGCGCGCCAAGCGTGAGGACGAGCCGGAACTCGCGCACCGCCGCGGGGGCGTCGCTCAAAAACTGGTTCCACGCCGCAAGCAACGGAACAAAAAGTACGCCCGCAATCGCGAGCCGCTGCGGCCATTGCGAGCCGCCGTGGTGCGTTCGCTGCTGAGGATCCGGCGAGAGCGGGATGTGCTGCGCCATCACGCCGAGCGTGGCGAGCCACAAGAACATCAGCACGTAGGGCAAGTAGTAGATGCTGCCGGAAAAGAGCACGCCCTGCAGTGTCGCTGCAGCAATTACTAGGAATCCGATCGTATGAATCGCAGCGATGCCCATGAGCTGGGCGTATATTCGCCGCCAAGCGCCGCTCGACCGGAAGTAAACGTACGCGAGACCCGAGAGATAGACGACGTTTTCGCCTGCATAGGCTTGCCAGCGGCGAATTGTGAAAAGCTGTGGGTTCGCCGATACCGCAATCCACGGCAAGGCTGTAAATGCGTAGACGTAGAGCCATGTCGCCGCGAGAAGGAGGAGATCGAGCAGGCCGTAGCGCAGCGTTTCGCGCATTCCTCGCGAGTGCGGCTGAATTGCAATTGCGGCCATGAACGGAACTGGATGCAGAAAAAACGCGATGCTGCCGAGATAGGAAAAGCGCGACCGCGCATGGAGAACGAGTTCGCGGTACGTACCCGAAAGCGATCCGATCAGCCACAATCCGCAACCGGCAGCCATCAAAATCCAGAATGTGTTTGTGCGGCGGTAAGGTGTGTTTGCGTTCGAAAGGAGACACGCATTGGCCCCGAGCGGCAGCAAGCACATGAGAATGTTGCCGAGCGTAGCTTGCACCGTGCCGTGCGGGAGCAGGACCGCCATCATGACAAAACCGCCCCCGATCACAAACCAGGCGGTGAGAAGATACGAATTCCCTGAAGATTTGGCCGCGGGTCCCATTCACGCAAGCTTACCGCACACGCGCAGGATGCCGGTTTCGATTGTCGCGGAGATGCGCTGAATAATTACGGGCCTACAAGTACTTTCGTCCTAGAACTCGCGCCCGAAAGAGACTGTTCGCGGAATTTTCGGGCTGCTCGGCAATCGCGCCCTGCCCTCTAGTGAATTCCGCAAACGTCTTGCCCTCCTCGGCCAAGTATTTGAGCAAGGGCGCGGGCTCCCAAATTTCACCGTGCTGTTCTTGAAATTGGCGGATGCGGTCGTAAACTCTTTTTAGCCCGACGGTGTCGGCGTACCACATCGGACCGCCGCGATAAGCGGGAAAACCGTAGCCATTGATGTAGATGATGTCTATGTCAACAGCGCGGGACGCGAATCCCTCTTCGAGGATGCGGGCGCCTTCGTTCACAAGCGCGTAGACGCAACGGTCAACGATTTCATCCGCCGAAATATTTCGCTGTGAGATTTTCTCCTCGGCACTCCACCTGCGCACGAGTTGCTCGACTTCCGGATCCGGCGTCGTGCGGCGCTGCTCGTCATACTTGTACCAGCCCGCGCCTGTCTTCTGGCCGAAGCGTCCCATTTCGCAAAGGCGATCGCCCGCGAACGCCTGGCGAATTCCGGGCTTTTCGAGGTGACGATATTCTTTTCGGATGCGCCAGCCTACGTCGAGACCCGCGAGATCACCAACTGCCAGCGGACCCATGGCCATGCCGAAATCATAGAGCGCGTTGTCCACCGCTTCGACGGACGCGCCTTCCTCGACGAGGAAAACGGATTCGCGCACGTAGGGATGGAACATGCGATTGCCCACGAAGCCACGGCAATTGCCCACCAGCACTCCAATTTTCCCAAGCTTTTTCGAGAGCTGCATGGACGTGGCGATCACTTGTTTGCTGGTTTGCTTACCGCGAACAATTTCGAGCAGGCGCATCACGTTTGCGGGACTGAAGAAATGAGTGCCGATGACGAATTCGGGTCGCGAAGTGGCCGCTGCGATTTCATCAATGTTCAGCGTGGAAGTGTTGCTGGCAAGAATCGCGTCCGGCTTGCACACGGGATCGAGTTCGCTGAAAATCTGCTTCTTCAACGCCATGCCTTCGAAAACAGCTTCGATGACCATGTCCACATTCGCGAAACCGTCGTAGGAAATGGCCGGCTGGATTAGCTTCAGCCGTTCGTCAACAAATTGCTGAGTGAAGCGCCCGCGCGCCACCGAAACCGCGTAATTCTTTTGGATGTTGGCCATCCCGCGATCGAGCGCGGCCTGATCCGCTTCTTTGAGAAGAACCGGGATTCCGGCGTTCGCAAACACCATGGCGATGCCGCCGCCCATCGTGCCTGCGCCGACAACCGCAGCGCGATTGACGGCGATTGTTGGAGTGTCTTTCGGCACATCCGGGATTTTCGCGACTTCGCGTTCACCGAAGAAAACGTGAATGAGCGCTTTCGATTGATCTGAAAGCAGACACTCCATGAAGAGTTTTCGTTCGAGCTGACAGCCTTCGTCGAACGGCAGCTTCGTAGCGGCTTCGACGGCATCGATGGCGGCGAGCGGCGCTAACATGCCGCGCTGTTTCTTCCGTGCCGTTTCGAGCGCCGCAGCAAATATCGTGGCGCTTTCCTCGGGCGTGCCGAGCTTTTCAGTTCGATCGCGTGTTTTCGGAATCGGCCTGCCGGCAATCTCGCGCGCGAAGGATATAGCGCCCGAGAGGAGATCGCCCTCGATTAAGCGATCAACGATTCCGAATTTCAGCGCTTCCAGTGCCAGGATGGGTTTGCCCTCCACGCACATCGCAAGAGCCTTAGCAACTCCGGCGAGGCGAGGGAGGCGCTGCGTTCCGTGCGCCCCGGGAATAATTCCCAGCTTCACTTCCGGCTGGCCAACTTGCGCGTTCGTCGCGGCCACACGGTAATGGCCTGCCATTGCAAGCTCCAGGCCGCCACCTAACGCGTTCCCATGGATCGCCATCACAACAGGTTTCTTACAATTTTCGATTTGCGTCAGTAAATCCGGAAAGCTCATCGTGCCGCTCGCCTCGCCGGATCTTATTTTGTCGAATTCTTTGATGTCGGCGCCGGAGACGAATGTGCGGCCCGCGCCGATGAGCACGGCGGCTTTCACTGTGGCGTCGTCGTTGATCTGCTCGATTGCCTCAGCGATGCCCTCTGGCACTCCGGGACTGAGCGCGTTGACGGGCGGGTTGTTGATGGTGACGACGGCGATGCCGCCGGCTTTTGTGAATTCGACGAGTTCGCTCATAGCTGATCACTTTGAACTAACGTGGCGAGTTCGCGAAAACGGCACAGGGCGTTGGCGAGCTGCATTTGCCTCGGAGTTCGACATTCCGGCTCGAATAATCTCGGGTTTCCGACCACAATTATATTGGACATCGCTCGCGATGTCGCCACATTCAAGCGGTTCAAACTGTATAGAAACTCCATTCCGCGCGGAGCCTCCTCCGGCGACGATGTGGTCAGTGAATAGATGACCACAGCGGCCTCCTGTCCTTGAAATTTGTCCACTGTGCCAATCCGCATTCCTGGCAGCCGCGCCGACAAATCCGCTACCTGCGCGTTGTACGGCGCCACAATCAAGATCTCTTCCCGCTTCAGCGGCCGGCTATTACCGGCACTGTAAAACCATTTAATTCCCGGCTTCAGCAATCCTTCCACAATTCGGGCCACGAGTTCCACTTCCTCCGCCGAGGAATTGCCGTTGCCGTCGTGCTCCACTGGAACAAACCACAAGCCCGCACCTTCCAGCCAGGGATGGCCCTCCAAGACTCTGCTCCGTGCAATCGCATGAGAAGCCAGCTTGTCCTCGTAAAAAACCTCAGAGGTAAATTTGCAAATCTCAGGATGTAATCTCCAGCTCTCAGGCAGCAGAAATCCCATTTCTTCCGAAATGGTCTTCCGCCCGTTTAACAGGTGCTCGAGTGCCGACTTTTCTGCTCCTTCGGGGTGGCTTCCTTTTACGGGCCGTTCCAGTTGTTGGGGGTCGCCGAGCAGAACCAAATTTTTCGCCGCTTGAGATACTGCGAGAACATCGGTGAGCGACATCTGCCCCGCTTCGTCAATAAACAAAACGTCTACGGCTTGAAACGAAAGTTCAGGCGACCATAGAAAGGATGTTCCCCCTACAACAGTGGCTTTGCCAGTGCGGAGCGCGTCTAACGCCTCTTCGTTCTTTTTCGCGACCGCAACGCCATCGCTCTCCTCGCCATGATCCTCTCTATGCAGGCATCGGACGGCTGGCACGTTCATTTCGCGAGCTGCCTCTACCACGGCATCGAGCAGGATGCGGATCGCTTTGTGGCTCAGCGCCGTCACGCCGATCTTTCTCCCTTGCTTCATCTGTTCGCAGATCATCCGCGCGCCTGTATACGTCTTTCCTGAGCCTGGGGGACCTTGAATGGCAAAAATGGAATCTTTCAACGAAAGTGCAATTCGGCTGGCTGTGTTTACGGAAGTTTCCGATGCCAACTGGACGAGTTTTTCGTTCTTCGAGAGACGTGGGGGCCTTCGCATCAGCAAATCTCTGCCCGCGCGATATTCTCCGATTGCATCAATTCCGTTCTTTGCGACCCAGTTTCCAAGCCGATATAGGGACTCTGCCTGTTCCTTGGTTCTGTATGGCCATTCCCACACGTACACAGCAGCTGGATGACTGTCGGCCGTCTTTCCCGTTTTCTTAATATCAATTGTGCGTTCCACCGGGTCGATCGCGACGACGCTTCCGAACTTCTCACCCTTGCAGTAAAGTTCGCTCTTCTCACGCGCGTCAGTCTCCTGCTTCTCAAAGGCATAGCGATCCACAGGAATTTTTCTTTCGACCAGCAACCGCTTCATGAACTTCAGACCCGACAACCCCGCTCTCTCGTCAAGCAGCTCCGCGTCGTCGAGTTCCTTCAAGCGAAAACCCTCCCAATGCGCCGCTTTGTTCTCTCGTCGATGCCAATCCAATAGGCGCGCCAACAGCCAGCGCGACTGCTGCTCTGCTGTGCGCTCTGCAATATTGGCGGGGATATCTGCCGTAAGCTCTACTGCAAGTGCTTCGACGCGCTGCTGCCACTCCGTCAGATCTTCTTGAAGAGGACGCTCCGTCTTTGGCAGCCGCGCTACCGTGGTACCGCAGGCTACGAGTTCCTGACGTCTGCTCTCGAGCCAATCTCGTAACTTCGCCGTCGAGAAACAATCTTCGCTGTTATAGCCTTCAATCGCCTCCCGAATATCTCCGGGCAACTCCTCATCTCCCCAACCTAATTCCAGTTGGTGCTGCACAAAACGCATCGCCAAGCCCGCTAAATCGAGCGGCGTCGTCCGCTCAAAACCATATAATCCTTCAATTTTCTTTAGCGAGTATTCTTCCACGCTGGCCCGCGCGCTTTGCTTGAGGATCTGATGCAAGTCTACAAATGTTCCCTCCCAAAGCATGTCGTCGATTTCGTCTTGGCGCGTCGCATAAATTCCCATCAAGCGTTTGATCACACTGGGCTCATAAGCGCCGAAATGATAAACGTGCGTCTGAGGATTTGCCTTCCTGCGGCGCACGATTTCGTCTACCACCCACTCGAAAGCCTTTTTTTCCTCTTCCTGCTGTAAGGCCCAGCGTTTTTCGTAGTGCAACCGGCCATTCGCATCTAAAAATGCAAAGCCGAAGAGATACTGCAATCCCGATTCGCCTACGAACGGATCGCTTTCGAGGTCCAAGAAAATATCATCCGCCGAAGGCTCCGGTAGCCGGCAGAGTCCCATTCCTTCCGCGACCGGCAGGAGCAACTCGTACTTCAGCTTCTTGTCCGCGCGACCCTCTACTTGCACGCGCGCCTGTTCTCGCACGCGTTCGATGCCCTCTCGCGAACCGTGCTTCGGCCGTTCCTTTAGCGGTATCGGAAGTACTGCCAGCTTCGCCATCGTCTCGGTGTTCCACTCTTCGAGCTGATTGCGTTGTTGCTTCCGAATTCCGGCCACGAGCGAGAGATGATCATCGCCGCGCCGCCGCGTCTCACACTCCCGGAACCACTGGCACACATCGCAATGCGGAACCGGTTCGGGATAAGTCGCGCTCGCCGCCCCTTCCAGCACTGCGCTCGATAGCTGCTTCCGCACGTGCCGGTAGTAGGCCGCATACTCAGCAACACGATAGCTTTCTCCGAGAAAGTCCTTTTGCGGCGGAATCACCCACATAAACTCCGGCTGGCTTCCTTGAGTTGCTTTAAGCAAATCCGAATACAGCGACAATTGGAGGATCGTCGTCGCTTTCGTTTCCTTCGCCAGCTTGGTGTCCTGGACTTCGTACGACCACGCCCATCGCCCGCTCGGTTTCTCTACGCGCAAGAGCACGTCCGGCCGCCCGAACCATTGGTCATCGCCTAGCGCCCCTTGAGCAATCACATCGGCGCCTTCAGCCATCAGCCGAAATGTCTCTGCCAGCAATGCCTTTTCGTCCTGATTATTGAAGTGTGAGAGGTTCGCGACGGACAGCTTCTTCTCTTCTTCGAGGAATGTCAGGTAGCGCTTTTCGTGGCGCAAACCGAGTTCGCGAATCACCTGCAAGTCAGGCGCTGCCCATTCCGGCTTGGCCGCCTCGCCTTTTGCAACCCGCAGCTCAAGCGTCGTCAAGTGGCGACATGCGAGATGATTGCTCAAATCTGTCGCCGACAATCGAATCTGCTGAGACGCCGAGGAATCCCGGGCGTCCACTGCAGACGATTTTAGCTGCCGCGAAATGAGTTTCATCTTGATCCTTCGGACACTCCAAAGACTAGTATCTTGCAGCGAACCAGGCAATGGACGCTCCGGATTGACTGAGTTGCTTCAGGATAAAGAGAAATCGAGGCTTCCGCCAATTATGATCGAAAAATCGCATGGCGACGTCGCAAGCAACAGACCCGGGCGTACAATGATGCCGCTATCTTGCGCAGGAAGGAAATTCTGGCACATGTCGAAAATCAGTCAAATTTTCCTGGGAGGCATTCTTGCCGCGGTATGTGCGGGAATGCCAGGCGCGATTGCGCAGTCGCCGGTTCAAGCGGGCGGCTCGGGCGACGACTGGCCGTCTTACGGTCACGACGCGGGCGGAATGCGCTATTCGCCGCTGACGCAGATCAATCGCGACAACGTCTCGACACTAAAAGTCGCGTGGACTTTTCACGTGGGCGATATTTCTGACGGCACCGGCGGCAAGAAACGCAGCGGCCTAGAAACCACGCCGATTCTGGTGGATGGCACGCTCTACCTCACCTCCGCGTTCAATCGCGTTTTCGCGCTCGACCCGGAAACCGGAAAGCAACGTTGGGTCTACGATCCGATGATCGAAATCGCCGGCGAATACGGCGACGGCCTGATCAATCGCGGCGTTGCAACGTGGCTTGATCCAGCGCGAGCGAAAACAAAGCCCTGCCGCCGCCGAATTTTCGAAGCCACTCTCGATGCGCGGCTCATCGCGCTCGACGGCGCCACGGGCGAGCCCTGCATGGACTTCGGCAACCGCGGGCAAGTCAGCCTGCGCGATGTCCCGCGCTACATCCCAGGGGAATATCACATGACTTCGCCGCCTGCGGTGATCGACGACGTCGTCGTGGTCGGCTCGTCCATTGACGATAACGCACGCGTCGATATGCCAAGCGGCGTGGTTCGAGCCTATGACGCGCGCACCGGCGCACTCCGCTGGAAATGGGATCCGCTCCCGCCGAATGACCCGCCAAATAATGCCGCGAACAGCGCCGCAAATGATTCTGCACCCCCGACTCAAGGCACAGCAAAAAAGTGGCGCACCGGCGCAGGCAACGCATGGTCCGTGATGGTCACCGATCCGGAGCGCGACCTCGTGTTCATTCCCACCGGCAGCGCGAGCCCCGATTATTACGGCGGCCTGCGTCCCGGCGACGACAAGTGGGCAAATTCCGTGGTGGCGCTGCGGGGAAAGACCGGAGAATTCGTCTGGGGATTTCAGCTCGTACATCACGATCTCTGGGATTACGATTCCGCCGCGCCGCCGCTGCTGGCCACCGTGCAGCACGATGGCAAGGCCGTCCCCGTCGTGATTCAGGGCAATAAGACTGGTTTCCTCTACGTTTTGAATCGAGACACCGGCGTTCCAGTTTTCCCCGTGGAAGAGCGCCCGGTTCCGCAGTCGGATGTGCCGGGAGAAGTCACATCTCCCACGCAGCCCTTCCCTTCGGCGCCGCCGGCTGTCTCGCCGCAAAAACTTTCCGCCGACGATGCCTGGGGCATCACTCCGGAAGATCGCGAAGTGTGCCGCGCTCGTCTCAAGGGCCTCCGAAATGACGGCCTGTTCACTCCTCCAAGTTTGAAGGGCACGCTCTCCATCCCCGGAAATGTCGGCGGCATGAATTGGAGCGGCTATGCATTCGACCCGCAATACAGTTTGCTCGTGGTCAACACCAACAATCTGCCGGCAAGGATGGGCGTAATTCCCTCGGACAAATACTGGGACACAGTCGATGCGAACACGCAAGACGCGGACTACACGCAGCAAGCCGGCGGACCGTACGGCTTGTTTCGCACTATGATGTTTGCCAAGGCGCACCGTTTGCCCTGCGCTCCGCCACCGTGGGGAACCTTGACAGCCGTCGATATGGCAACTGGCACGATTCGCTGGCAGATTCCGCTCGGCTCTCTCGCGCCCAGTAAACCAATCGTCCCCGTCGGAGCGCCCAGCCTCGGCGGTCCGATCGTCACAGCCAGCGGATTGGTATTTATCGCCGGAGCGATGATCGATCCTTCATTTCGCGCGTTCGACGTCGAAACCGGCAAGGAAATCTGGAAGTATCAACTTCCAACCAGCGCCGGAGCGACTCCGATGACCTATCAGACACGAAAAGGCGGCAAGCAGTTTGTGGTGATTGCAGCGGGAGGGCACCGCGGTGTAACAGAAGAACCGCAGGGTGACTCTATCATCGCGTTTACACTACCCTGAGCGAGCCGCTACTTCCTGAATTCGTTCTCCTGGCTCTGAGTTGCGGCCTTCTTGCGGCTCAGCACCAGCTCAACAACGTCGAACTTTAATGGGATACCGAGCAAGGCAAAGGCTTCGCGCAGGTAGTCCGGGGTATTTTCCCTGAAGTCCTTTGTAAACTTCTCGGCTTCATCGCGAGTATCAAATAAGCGCGATTCATTCGAGGCAGGGTCTTTGATCAGGCAGTCGTGCCGTTCGCCTTCTTGTTTGAGTCCTTTAACGGCCACTCCAAACTTCGATTTTTCCATTTTTAGCCTCCTGCACTGGCCGGGGTCCTGCCACTCAGCATGAAGCAATGCGGCCGGAATAGAAACGAAAAGTCGTCGAGAATCATTATGACAACGGCACCAACCCGTTCTACCAGGGGGACCGATGTCGCTTATCTGAATGCGCTGGTTTGACGTCGGAGGCTGCAGTATCGGCCTGAATGCACCGCTTTGGGACGGAGAATGCGATATGGGTACGACGCGCGGTGCAGTGACTCGATAGTGTAACAAAGGCGACATCTTTTCACTTGACAGGAAACGGCACTCTGACGCTAAATCCTTAAGACCGGGGTGGTATCGAAATAATCGATGTGCTGCATTAAGGCCTTTGTTTGATACGCGGCGGTTCCAGAGGGGCGTGTCTTGTACTGTTGACAGCCGCGACGTGCAGCGTTGTAACGACCTCTTGAGAGCACTATAAAAATTGAAATCGAAGTGGACTGGGCGCACGGCGCTCATTTGGGGGAAATGACTATGAAGAAGATGTCTATGCGATTCGCGATTGCGGTCGCTTTGGGGGTATGCCTGTTTATCGGCGCTGGCTTATTGTGTGAGCCGCTTCGGGCCCAAACCACGTCTGGCACCGTGGACGGAACAGTAACGGACGCTTCGGGCGCTGTCGTCTCCGGAGCGCAGGTGACTCTGACGAACCTGGGGACTGGGACAGCGTCGACGGTTACTAGCGGTGCGGACGGATTGTATGGGTTCGTAAACCTGGCGCCCGGTAATTACCGTCTGGATGTCGACAAGAGCGGATTCAAACATTTACGTCGCGATCCTATTGTCGTGCAGGTTCAGCAGACCGCTCATATTGACGTGGCGCTGCAGGTTGGTGCGCAATCGCAGACCGTAGAAGTAACCGCTGAAACACCGCTTCTGCAGCCGGAGACGTCTTCTCTTGGTCAAGTGATCGAGGAACGCGAGACGAACGAAATTCCTCTCAACGGGCGGAACGTATTCAACCTGATTACTTTGTCACCCGCGGCGATTGCCCAGGGCGGCTCGGGGGGCTCGCAAGTGGGCCAGAACCCATTCAGCTGGGGCAACTACCAAGTGGGCGGCTCGTTTGGTAACGAGAGCGCAGAATATGTTGACGGCCAGCCGGTAAACATCGGATATATCAACTTGCCAATTCTGATTCCTGACGTGGACTCGATCTCTGAATTTAAGGTGCAGTACAACAACTTGGGGCCGGAATGGGGAAAGTTTGCCGGAGGCGTCGTCAACCTCAGCACGAAGGGCGGAACGAACGACTATCACGGCGAGGCATACGAGTATTTGCGGAACAAGGTCCTCAATGCGCGGCCGTTTTTCGACACGTCGAATCCCCCCTATGTTCAAAATCAGTACGGTGGGAACTTCGGTGGTCCGGTCATCAAGAACCATACGTTCTTCTTTTTCGCCTACGATGCCTACCGTCAACGGGCATCGACTGTGTTTACTACCACCGTGCCCACTGATGCAGAGCGGGGAGGCGTTTTCCCCGCGGATACACTGATTTATGACCCGCTCAGCGTGAGTGCGGCCTGCGTTGCGACTCCCTCTGCAGCGGGCTGCGGCCGAACGCAGTTTGCAGGAAATACGATACCCGCTGGGGAAATCAGCCAAGCGGCTTTGGTGGAGCTCAAGTACATCCCGTTGCCGACGAATCCGAACGTCGAAACTAACAACTTCAGCAGAGCAGCGGCCTCCGGCGGAAACACCAACCAATATGTAGGACGTGTTGACCAGAACCTGACGTCTAACCAGCACATTTTCGCGCGTTACAATTTCTTCAATCTATTGGATTTGCCCACGGATCCATTCGGCACGGGTCTTTGCGCGGATCGATGCGCCGAGACATATCAGACCAACGCGGCCGTCATCAACTATGCCTATACGATCAAGCCTGACTTAATTCTGAACCTCATCGGAAGCGGCAGCCGTTTCCACTATCTCCGCTCCCCGACCAATTCGAATTTCGACTTGACTCAATACGGCTGGCCAACGGCCTATAATAACGAAGTTCCAGGGGCAGCCCGGTCGCCTTTCACGCCCTGCTTCACGCCGCAAGACCCGAGCGTTACATGCTCCCAAGGTCAGAGCTTCATCACCGATCACGACACACAAGCCGATTTCTCGCCCAACCTGACTTGGATTAGGGGTCGCCACAAATTTAGCTTTGGCGGCCAACTCATAGAGACTTACGACAACTACGCGCAAACGAATATCGCCAGCGGCGCCTTCGCCTTCAACGGCAGCTGGACCACGAGCAATGCCTCTGCGGGCGGAACGGGCGGCTCTGCCTTCGCCGATTTCCTGCTCGGATATGGCTTGAACCAATCCAGTGTGTTCAATCACAACTTCGGTGAAGCGCAGGTCCCGGCTCTAGTGGCGCAAAAGGAGACGTACCGGGGCTTTTACTTTGGAGATACTTGGAGAGCGACGTCCAAGCTGACGATCAACTACGGCGTGCGCTACGATCTGCCGGGACCGTGGTCGGAGCGTCACGGTTGGTCAACGTATTGGGACCCGTCCGCCGTCAACCGCACGGTTACAGGCTGCATTAACACGAACGGGCCTTGCCAGGGAGATATATTCCTCGTAGGGACCGGTATCAACCCCTCGCGAAACCCTTTGCCTTTGCCGAAACGCCAATTCATGCCTCGTCTTGGACTTGCGTATAGCGTGGACCAAAAGACAGTCATCCGCGCCGGTTACGGCGTCTTCTTCATTCCGAATTGGCTGTCTTTCAACGGAAATCCCAGCAACGACCCGATCAACTTAGCCTCGACTCTCTGGGTAGCAAGTTCGAATGGCGGAATAACACCCTCCAGCACTTTGACAGCAACCAACTGTACATTCGCAGCGGGCGCGCCGTCAGGGACACTGACTTGTCCAACAAACGGGCCTTTTGGTCCGACTATCAACACCCCGCTGGGTAGAGGCGACGTATCTGCCTTTGATGCCGGCCAAAATCCGACGGAATCGCCTTACGTGAGCTATAAGTCCCCGTACGTTCAGCAGTTCAATCTGGACATTCAGAGAGAATTGCCCGGTGGCATTTTCATCGATGCCGCGTTCGCCGGGTCGCGCGGGGTACATTTGCCGAATCCGACGGCCACAAATATCAATCAGATCCCCGACTCCTATATTAATCAAGCACAGGCACAAGAAAACGGAGGCGTGCCGGTGACAATCGCTACGCAAGTGCCGAATCCACTGCAGGGGATCACGGGTGTCAGTCCGTTGAATGCTACCGCGAACCCGATGATTCTCCAGGGCCAACTCGACCGTCCGTATCCCCAATATGGCAACCTGAGCCTGGACCCGGATAGTTGCTGCAATAGCAACTATAATTCGTTCCAGTTGACGGCTACCAAGCGATTCCGGAGCGGCGGTACTTTCCTGGCTGCTTATACCAATGAAAAGCTGATAACGAATTCCGACACTTTGACGACGTGGCTGGAAACCGGTGTTGGAGAAGTTCAGGACTGGAACAATCTCAAGGGAGAGAGGTCGGTATCCTCGCAGGATGTGCCCCAACGCTTGGTGCTCAGCTATGTTTACGACCTGCCCTTCGGTCACGGCCAAAAATACATGTCGGGCGCCTCGGGCCCAGTCAGCAAGGTAGTGTCTGGCTGGGGCGTCGATGGCGTTACAACATTTCAGAGGGGTTTCCCGCTGCCCATTTCTTACGGCGGCTCGACATCTCTCTCGAGCGCAAACTTTGGAATCGGGACGCTACGCCCGGATGTTGTCGCCGGATGCGATAGAACACAGCGTGGTTCTGGAACCGGAGGCGCTTTGGCTTCGTGGTTCAACACAAACTGCTTCGCGCCTCCGCCCGATTGGGGTTTCGGAGATGAGTCGCGAGTCGATCCAGTGCTTCGTGGGGACGGGATCAATAACTGGGACCTTGCGATATTCAAGAACACGAACTTCGGTCCGGAAGACAAGCTCGGCGTTCAATTCCGAACTGAGTTCTTCAATACGTTTAACCGGGTTCAGTTTGGCCCTCCAAGCACAGCTTGCTGCACAGCAAACAATCCCGCTTTCGGCGTCGTGAGCAGCCAGTTGAACAATCCGCGGTTGATTCAGTTTGGCCTGAAGTTCCTGTTCTAACGTTTGATCGAAAAAGGGTGGATGCCTCTCAAGGCATCCACCCTTTTTTCATTTCAGGAGCTTCAGGAAAAGCCAGAGGCGAACCGTAAGCCCATCCGCCGTTTCCTTGTTTCGCTCTGTCCCGTGAGTTCTGATAATCTTGCCATCGCCGTACCGAAGCCCGCACAGAACTGAATGAGCCGCCGAATTACACGACGCAATTTTATCGAGACGCTGGCCGCGATGGGTTTGGCTCTGCCGGAGTTTGATGTAAAACATCCTCGCGGACTTGATTTCCGGCACGTTAATTCACCGACTCCGCAGAAGTACCTCATCGAGACGATGGGTGGCGGCGTTGCTCTCCTCGACTACAATAACGACGGCTTGCTCGACATTTTCCTCGTCAATAGCGGCCAGCTCGCCAATCCCATGCGTACGCCTGAGACGTTTGACCGCAACGATCCGCGCAATTGGAATCGTCTTTATCGCCAGAATGCGGATGGAAGCTTTACCGATGTCACCAAGGATGCAGGTCTCGCAGACGCCGGAGACGGTAATTACGGGATGGGCGTGGCAGTCGGTGATTACGACAATGACGGCTTCCCCGATCTATACGTGACGAACTACGGGAAAAATATTCTCTATCACAACAACGGCGACGGCAC
>PMAA01000073.1:40308-40591 GCA_003152355.1 Acidobacteriota bacterium
GGTATATGGAATGGGATACGCAACACAGCAAGATCTGCGGCAACGAATGGCATACCTACTGCCCGCCCGCGACATTCCCGGCAACGACCAGCATTCTCTATCGCAATCGCGGCGATGGCACATTCGAAGACGTCAGCCAGCGTTCCGGCATAGCCTTGAGCAAGGGGCGCGCGCTCGGGGTGTCGTTCGCTGACTACGATGACGATGGATTCAGCGATATTTTTGTGTCCAACGACGGGATGCGGCAGTTTCTCTTCCACAATAATGGCAATGGGACATTCAC
>PMAA01000073.1:40617-40788 GCA_003152355.1 Acidobacteriota bacterium
CCGGACATTCTCGTCACGGTGCTGCCGCGCGAGGTTTACGCTCTTTTTCACAACGAGGGTGACGGAACATTTAGTTACCGAAGCCTGGAAGCCGGCCTGGGAGTGCTGACGTCTGCGAGTTCGGGTTGGGGAGTAGGGCTAGAGGATTTCGACAACGATGGGTGGAAGGAT
>PMAA01000049.1:0-19578 GCA_003152355.1 Acidobacteriota bacterium
CGCTGGAGAGAAAGCGCGTCGTGCCATTGCCGCGCAGATGCGGAACGATTACGCGGTAGCCTTTCGACGCCAAAATAGGAGCGACGTCGACAAAGCTGTGAATGTCGTACGGCCAGCCGTGCAACAGGATCACCGGCTTACCATCGCTCGGGCCGGCTTCGGCGTAGCCAATGTTCAGAAGCCCAGCATCTACTTGCTTGAGAGGGCCATACGAAGTGTTCGTCCCTGGCTTGATCGCGGGCACGTCTGACGCGTTCGCCTTGCTGGCTAGTGCATCTGCGGAGCCGATTGTCAGCAGTTCGGCGGCAGCAAGGGTGATGGCTGCATCGCGCAAGAAACGGCGGCGATCATGCTTCATTTCATCAGACATTTATCTATACCTTCCTACAATTGGATTTAATCCGGTCTTGCTTACTCAATTCAAACGCGAGATTGTACCGCTAAAAGTAAGAGTGCGAGACGCAATCCCTAACGCAATCCATATCGAAGCAACCATGCCAACGTAATTTTACTTCTGCGCTTTTGGAGCTTCGTCGCTTTGCGCGGCATCCACTAGTCGCAGAATTTCCGCCTCAGTTAGAATCTCCTGGGCCTGCTTCGCGGCGCTGAAGATTCGATCCACCCGCTCGTCGGTTGCAGGAATCCCACGCCTCTCGAGCCAGAAGATTACATTCGAGCGCCCACTGAGAGGTCCAATCTCGATGATCTGCTCGAGTCCAAACATGTGCGACGGCACGCCGCTGTAAATCGAATTCGCCAAATCGCGATCGTTCTTGCGATAGGCCTTCACAATCGCCGCCGCGTGCACGCCGGTCGCGGTGCGAAACGCGTCGCGTCCGACCACCGGGTAATTCGCGGGAATCGGCGTGCGGGTCGCGCGCGCAACCGCCTCCGAATAATCCTTCAGCCGCGACAAGTCACGATCGATCAAGCCCAGAAGCCGTAAATTCACGATCATCAATTCCATCGGCGTGTTGCCAACGCGCTCGCCAAGCCCGAGAGCAGCCGCATGAACTTGATCCGCGCCGGCAGCAATGGCGGCGATCGAGTTCGCCACCGAGAGTCCGCGATCGTTATGCCCGTGCCAGTCCACGCGAATTTTCTCGCCCGATGTCTTCACCACATTTTCGATAACGAAACTCACAAGATTGTAAGCGCCTCGCGGCGTAGCATGCCCCACCGTGTCGCAAAGCACCGCCGCCCGCGCCCCGCACCGGATCGCCGTAGAATAAAGAGCCTTCACAGTTTCGGGATCAGTGCGAATCGTATCCTCCGTGACGTACATCACCGGCAAGCCTTCGCTCGCCGCGAACGTCACAGCATCTTCGGTCATGCGCTGAAGATGCTCCACGGTCCAGTCTTCGACAAGCCGCCGAATGGGACTCGAACCAATAAATGTCGCCGCTTCAAGCTTCAATCCGGCTCTCTGCGAAATCTCGACGATGGGGCGAATGTCGTTGCGGTGCGTCCGCGCCGCGCAGTTGGGGCGAATCTTCAGCCGGGCGCTGACGATCTCTCGCGCCAGCGCTTCCGTATCCGCATACGCGCGCGGCCCAGCGCCAGGCAACCCGATATTCACCGTGTCAATCCCAAGCGCTTCCATCAAATGCAATATCTCGATTTTTTCGCCGATGGTGGGGTCGTGGACCGAAGGATTCTGCAGGCCGTCGCGGAGAGTTTCGTCGTTGAGCAGCACGCGGCGCCCCGAAGGAATTTCCGGGTCCGCCACGGTGTTCCAATCGTAGATCAAATCTTCGCGGTTCACAGGATCCCTAATACCGCAGCGTGTAGCTGTGCGGAGACGTTGATTTATCCGGCTTGTAGAGTGTCCTGCAAAATTCGCAGCGATAAATTTCCGCTTTCGCGCCGATCAACGCTTCGATTTCTTTCGGATAGTCGTACCAGCGTTTCAGGTGCCCGAAGCAGAACTTTCCCTTCTCGTCCTTCTCGTCGCAGGCGCGCTGCGTGTGCTTCTTCACCTTGATTTTTGGTTTGGCCAGTTCGGGTGGCGCTGCCTCGGCCTGGACAGCCTGTGGAGCGGCGGCCGCCGGTGTTTCCGGTGTGCTGGGTTCAGCCATCAGTCCTGTTCCTCACTCTGTGGTGGAGTTACTAAATGCGATGCTTGCGAAAAACCGTGCCCAGCGCCCCTCGCGGTCCGCCCAGCGCCGCCATGCGGCGGCTCCAGCGCGGCGCGAAAAGAAAATCCACGAACCGATCGGCCGCCGCTGCAAAATTCTCGCTGTAACCATACCACCAGGACTTCGGTGTCCGCGGCATTCGGTCCACATCCACGTATTTTACTCGAACCATTTCGAGCAGTCCAAGCCGCGAATGCGCCCGGCCCCATCCGCTCGCGCCGCTTCCGCCATGCGGTGCCTCGCAAACGCCATAATAGCTCGCCACATCGTTCACCATCACCGATCCAGCTCGCAAGCGCGATGCGACGGCTTTGCCGAGTTCGGAATCGCGAGTCCAGACGCTCGCGCTCAATCCAAATTCGGAATCATTCGCCAGTGCAATGGCCTCATCCGCTGAATGCACGGCCGCGATCGCCAGCACAGGCCCAAACGTCTCTTCCCGCATCAGTTTCATAGAATGATTCACGTTCGCGACAACAGTCGGCTCGAAGAAACTCGGCCCCAAATCGGCGCGGCGCCGCCCGCCCGCGAGGATGCGCGCGCCTTTCGCGACGCCATCGCGCAATTGTTCCTCGACCTTCTCCATCTGACTCGGCCGGATCATCGGCCCGATCTCTGCGTCAGCGTCCCGCGGAGGACCAAGCCGCAGCTTGCCGGTTTTTTCGACACACATTCGCCTGAATTGCTCCGCAATACTGGCATCCACATAAATTCGCTCAACGGAAAGACACGCCTGCCCGCAATTTGTAAACGCGCCCCACACCGCCGCGCTCGACGCCATATCGAGGTCCGCATCGCCAAGCACGATCATGGCGTCCTTGCCGCCCAACTCGAGAACCGTCGGTATCAGCAACCGCGCGCACGCTTCGGCAATCCGCCGGCCCGTGGCAACGCTTCCCGTGAAGCACACTTTATCGGGCTTCGCCTCGATGATCGCCGCACCGAGCGCTCCGCCGCCTTGCAACACTTGCAGAATGCCGCCGGGAAGATTTGCCGCCGCCCCGATTTTCTCAATCAACGCACCCACCTGCGGCGTGAGTTCCGAAGGCTTCAACAAGACGGCATTCCCAGCGGCCAGCGCGGGCACAATCTCGGAAATCGGAATCGAGAACGGATAATTCCACGGAGAAATCACTGCAATCACGCCGTGCGGTTCGAACTGCAGCCAGCCAGTCTTTGCCTTCACCGCGATGTTATGGTGAGGCACGCGCTCCGGTCTGAGCCACTCGGACGCGCGGCGCGCAAGAAAGTCTGTCGTATCAAGCGCGAGAATCAATTCCGAGAAAACCGCTTCTACGTGCGGCTTCCCCGTCTCGAGCGATATCACCTGCGTTATCTCGTCTCGATGCTCGTAGATTGCATCACGAAGTTTCCGCAACGCCGCGCATCGTGATTCAATCGAGCGCGCCGCCCACTCTCGTTGGGCTGCGTGAGCACGCGCCATGATTTCGGGAACGCCCTCAACGGGCGTCGCTCGCACTTCGGCCACCACTCGTCCCGATGAAGCATCTATCGAATGAATCACTTCGTCAGCTTCGCGCTGAACCGTCTGAACGCCGGCAGGAAACTCCGCGGATTGAGGCTGCGCGGTCATCTGTGTCTGTGCCCCGATTCTAGCCGATTTCGCGTCCCATGTGGCGCCGCTCACGGGCGAGAGAAGCCGTTGGGTCCGGATATTCGAGCGACACGAGGTATAAACCCTCCGGCCCTACAGTGGATCCCGACCGGGAACGATCCTTCATCTCAAATATTGCTGCGATGTCCGCCGGTTTCAATTTCCCCTTGCCGATTTCCAGCAGCGTCCCAACGATCTTCCGAACCATGTAGCGCAAGAAAGATTTCCCGTGAACTTCGTAATGAATTTCGCGAGGCGGCTCATTTGTTTCCGCGCCGAATGTTTTCTCACCTTCGGTCGAAGCCTCCAACTGCGCCCCGAACGCGGCATAGGAATGGCCGATTATTTCGGCGCGATAAATCTCACGGTTCATCTCGCGATCCTTATCATCGTCCTCGCTGCCTGAGGAAGCCGCGAACGATGTGAAATCGTGCGTGCCTTCAAATAAGCGAGCCCCTTCGGCCATGGCGGCCTCATCGAGCGGCCAGGGGTAATGAAGCACTCGGCGATATTCAAACGGAGGGAGAACGCGGCCGCGAAAAATGCGATACCGGTACGTTTTCGAGAGTGATTGCCATCGCGAATGAAAATCCGGTCCAACTTCTTCAGCGGCCATCACGCGAATCTGCGGCGGCATCACCGCGTTCAGAGCGCGCCGAAATTCATCGGCCGTCAAATTGGAGTGAGTTTTGAAATGAGCTACCTGCCCGAGCGCATGAACTCCGGCATCGGTACGGCTCGCGCCATGAATAAAAATCTTTTCCTGGGTGATTTTGCGGGCAGCGTCCGCGAGCGTCCCTTGGATCGTTGCCAAGCCCGGTTGAATCTGCCAGCCGTGGAATTCAGCGCCGTCATAAGCGACAGTCAGCTTGATATTCTGCATCGCCACAGCATTATGGCATGCCGGCACACATCGAGATGAACCGCCGGAGTCTCAGGAACCAGCGCGCGCGAAACGGCTTCCCGGCCGCATGGCAATACTCCCGCCACGACACAGCGGGCAATCGTCCGGCTCGTAGCTCGGAACATCCAGCTCCAACAAAGCGCGCGCCGGGACATTCAGCTCGAGTCGTCCGCCGCTGCGATCGATGATGGCGCCGGCCGCGACCACAAGCCCGCTGGCCTGTTCCACGACGCCGATGGTCTCGCGCGTCGATCCCCCGGTCGTCCACACGTCTTCCACTACCAGCACGCGCTCGCCGGGCTTCAATTCAAATCCGCGCCGCATCGTCATTTGTCCCGAGCGATCTCGCTCGACAAAGATGGCTCGAACTCCCAGCGCGCGAGCCACTTCCTGCCCGATAATCAGTCCACCCAGCGCCGGCGAGACAACGCAGGACACTTCCAGATCGCGGACTTGTTCGGCGATTGCGCGGCCAAGCTCCTCGGCATGATTCGGATATTGAAGCACCAGTGCGCATTGAATATACGTTCCGCTGTGGCGGCCGCTTGAAAGCTCAAAGTGGCCCTGGCGGATCGCACCAATCTCTTCAAGCAGCTTGATCAGTTCATCGCGAGTCATTGGGGACGTTCTCAAAGCCGAGATGCAACTTGCTCAGCTCAGGCGCAGTAGACTAGGCTTCGCCGACTTCGTTGTCAATGCTGGGATGGAATGTTAGACTGCCGTGTCCGCCTGTTCGATTGCGAACCGTCGGTGTCCGATTCCGAACACGCGCACTCTTATTGCCCCCACTTACTCGATTCATATCAACCGGATACGGCTGGCTGCCAGCTTGCAGCCCAGAGTGTCTTTGAAACAAATTGGTACGTTTTGGCGTTTTAATAGTCTGAGTACTTGTCAACAACCCTGAATCGATCCCTTTAGGGAGAGGACGAACAAAATGACAGCACGGCTACTTCAATCGGCGCTCGTATTTGCGCTCAGCACTTCGCTGCTGACGGCGCCTGCTTACGCCGGAGGGCAGCAAGAGCAGCAAGGGCAATCCGGAAACCAAACAACGCCCCCGGCCGCTCCGCCGAGCCAGGAACCGCAGCNNGCGCCGCAACCGCCGCCCGTGGCCGCGAACGCGACTATCTCGCAAAGTGGAGCGCCCCAATCGGGGCGCGACCTCCGTCCGAGCTTCAACCACGACTATTCGAAACCGCCGAAGCCCTTCCCGGATATCACCGCGCCTTATCGCGAGGTGAAGATCGCCAGACTCGATCTGACCAATTCTCCCCGAATTGACAGTCTTATCCAGAACGGCAGGCTGATGTTGAGCCTCGATGACGCGATTACACTTTCGCTCGAGAACAATCTGAACATCAACATCGCGCGATACACGCCTTGGCTTGCCGACAACGACTTGCTTCGCTCCAAGTCGGGCCAGCCGTTTCTTGGCACAACAACGATCATTCAGCCTTTCGGCCTTGGCGCTATTCCCGTCATCTCCTTCGATCCAATCATTACGACCCAGGTCAGCGACACCTACACCTTGATTCCGGTTAACAACCCGTTCATCTCGGGCACCGGCTCGTCCGCCGTCACGGCTCTTGCGGCGCACAACTTGCAGGAATCTATCGGCTACACCGAGGGATTCCATACCGGAACGAACCTCCAGGTAAGCTGGCTGAACGACCGGCAATCAAGCTCTTCGCCAGAAAATATTTTCAATCCGTCGTTTCAGGGCAATATCACGGTAACGCTGACGCAGCAGTTGCTCAATGGATTTGGCACCACTCCCAACACTCGCTACATCATGGAAGCGAAGAACGAGCGGCGCGCCGCGGATTTCTATTTCGCCACGCAAGTCATCGCCACCATCGTGTCTGCGGAAACCGCCTACTGGGAACTCGTATACGCGCGCGAAAACGTCAAAGTGCAGGAGGCCGCCCTCGCCACTTCCAGCAAGCTCTATAACGACAATAAGCGCCAGCTCGAAATCGGCACCATGGCTCCTCTCGACGTGCTTACCGCTCAATCCGAAATGGCCACGGACCAGCAGAATCTGATCCTCGCTCAGACGACCCAGTTGCAGCAGCAAACCGTCTTGCTGAACTCGATCACGAAACAGCTCATGGATCCCACCCTGCAAAACGTCGAGATCATTCCGACGACCCCGATTGAAAGCCCAACCGACAAGGACATCACCCCGCTCGACAGCGCCGTCAAAGAAGCTCTCGAAAAGCGGCCCGAGATCAAGCAAACCGAGCTATTGCTGAAGAACGCGGGGATTGAAGTGAAGGTCAGTAGGAACGCTTTGCTTCCGATCCTGTCGGTCTACGGGCAATATGAATCGCAAGGACTCGGCGGTGCGGAGACGATCTTTTCGAACGCAACAGCCTACGCCCCCTCGACTGCGAACCCCGTTGTGGGTGCGAACGGCGTGCCGATTCTCGTAGGGGGCCAGCCGATTTACCTGGGCTCCGCGATTGCCTACGGAGCTTCTACCGTAATCCCGGGTGGCTTCACGGACTCGCAATCGCAAATTTTTCACAATAGCTTCCCTACCTATACCGCTGGCCTGAATTTGACTCTGCCAATTCGCAACCGCGCCGCGCAGGCGGACAACGCCCGCGCGGAGCTCTATCGGCGGCAGGCTCAAGTCCAATACCAGCAGTTGCAGAACTCTGTCGCAGTCAGCGTGCGTAACGCGCAGATTGCATTGCAGCAGGATCGCGCACAGGTGGACGCGGCGCTTGTCGCCACGCGGCTCGGCAAGGACACGCTCGCCGCCGAGCAAAAGAAATATCAGCTTGGCGCATCCACGAGTTACCAGGTCGTTCTCCGTTCGCGCGACCTGACCACCGCGGAAGGCAACGAGCTCCGCGCGCGCGCTAATCTGCAGGAAGCTCTCGTCAATTACGACCAGGCGATTGGACGCACGCTTGAAGTCAACAACATCGAAGTCGCCGCCAACGGCAATGTTCCCGTCTACCACACACCGAACATTCCGGGCGCATTTGCGAATGTCCATCTGCTGGACAACAACGCTCATCCAAGCTGGATGGGCAATCAGTAGTGCGTCACATCCTAGATGAAATCTCAATCCCTCCGAAAGGCGAGCAACGGGCTCGCTGCGAGAGGCACGCAGGAACCCTTGGTCGGAGCCCCCGCATTTATGCGGAGGGAGCAGCGCTTCAGCGCTGCGCTAGGAATCTTTCCATCACCATGCGCTTTAGCGCTGGCCCTCTAGAAATGCTGGGCTACGAAGGCCGTTGAGAACGAGATTTTCGTTCGCTGGGCTGAAGTCCACTCCCCCCGCTCTTCGGCGATCGAGTGCGCCGAACGCCCTCGCACGATGGGCACTTGTGACCCTCCCTCCGTTGCCCTAGAATCGAGGATGACGTCGAGCCACTCCAAACTGTGGACGTGGTTCGTCGCGCTTCTGGAGTAAGAGCTTTGCCCTTCGACCCGAAGAAGCCCGCTGCCATTTCGACATCGTCGGTTCACGAATCCGCGCCTAAAAAATCTCAGCGCAATCCGTCGGCCGCGGGAAAAAAATGGGAAGAACAAACGCTCGCTCCAACATTAGCCAAATCGCCTGAGCGCGCACACCAATTCACTACAGTTTCGAGCTATCCCATCCGGCGGCTCTATACGCCCGCCGATCTCCCGGACTGGAGCGAAGATCGCGACCTCGGCTTACCCGGCGACCCTCCGTACACACGCGGTATTCACTCAACGATGTACCGCGGCCGCCTCTGGACGATGCGTCAATTTGCAGGTTTCGGCTCCGCAGCAGACACCAACCAGCGTTTCCGTTACTTGCTCTCGCAAGGTCAGACCGGTCTCTCCGTCGCGTTCGATCTTCCCACGTTGATGGGCTACGACTCCGACCACGCGCTTTCCGAAGGCGAGGTCGGCAAATGCGGCGTTGCGATCAGTTCGCTCGCCGACATGGAAATCTTGTTCGATCAAATTCCGATCACGGACGTAAGCACGTCCATGACGATAAATTCGCCCGCAGCGGTGATCTGGGCAATGTATCTGGCGGTTGCCGAAAAGCAGGGCGCGGACTGGAAGAAAGTCTCCGGCACTCTTCAAAATGACATTCTGAAGGAGTACATCGCCCAGAAGGAGTACATCTACCCGCCTGAACCTTCCATGCGCCTAGTGATTGACACGATCGAATTTGCGGCGTCTCGCACTCCGAAGTTCAGCCCCGTTTCCGTCAGCGGTTACCACATCCGCGAGGCCGGCTCTACCGCAATCCAGGAGTTGGCATTCACCCTGCGCGACGGCATCGAATACGTGGATTGGAGCCTTCGCCGCGGGCTCGACGTGGATCAAATCGCTCCGCAACTCTCGTTTTTCTTCAACGCCCACAGCGACTTCTTCGAAGAAATCGCCAAATATCGCGCCGCTCGCCGCATCTGGCACAAGACAATGACGGAGCGCTTTGGCGCTAAGAATCCGCGCTCTCGGGCATTGCGTTTCCACACCCAAACCGCCGGATGCTCGCTCACCGCGCAGCAGCCATACAACAACGTCGTACGCACCGCGCTGCAGGCTATGTCCGCGGTCCTTGGCGGAACGCAATCGCTCCACACGAACTCTCTCGACGAAGCCTGGGCTCTGCCCACGGAATTCGCCGCGACTGTCGCGCTTCGCACGCAACAGATCATCGCGCACGAAAGCGGCGTTACGAACACCGCCGATCCGCTCGGCGGCTCGTATTTCGTTGAGACTCTCACCAACGAGGTTGAAGAAGGCGCGTGGGACTACATTCGAAAGATTGACGCTCTCGGCGGCATGATCGCGGCCATCGAACGATCCTATCCGCAGCGTGAGATCGCCGAGGCGTCATACCTTTATCAGATGGCTGTAGATCGCAAAGAGAAAATCATCGTGGGCGTGAACGATTACGTCACCAACGAAAAGCAATTGGATATTTTGCAGATTGACGAGACGGTGGCAACCGGCCAGGCAGCGCGGCTGCGGAAGTTGCGCGCGGAGCGCTCGGGTGAAGAAGTAGAGCGGCGTTTACTCGCGCTCCGAAAAGCTGCCGGGCGCGAAGAAAATCTGATGCCCCACATCATCGAAGCTGTCAAAGCGTATGCCACGCTTGGCGAAATCTGCGACGCCATGCGCGCGGTCTTCGGCGTGTACGAAGAAGTTGCCGTCACCTAATTCCCGATCCACAAATTCCAATCGAATCAAAAAGTTCGCAACATTGTCGAAGCGGACTCTACCGCGCCGTCCGTGTTTGAAGTATTCTGATTTTACAAATGACGACGAAACGAATCCGCGTCTTAATTGCGAAGCCTGGTCTGGACGGTCACGACCGCGGCGCTAAAATCATTGCTCGCGCGCTCCGCGACGCTGGAATGGAAGTCATCTACACGGGACTGCGGCAGACTCCCGAAATGATCGCATCGGCCGCCGCGCAGGAAGACGTTGACGTGATCGGTCTCTCGATTCTCTCCGGCGCTCACAATACTCTCGGCCCTCGGCTGATGGAGCTTCTCCGCGAAAAAGGCATGCAGGACGTGACCGTCCTCATCGGCGGAATCATTCCCGAAGCCGATATTCCCGGATTAAAGCAGATAGGCATCGCCGAAATATTTCTCCCCGGCACTTCCACTCAGACCATCGTGAACTTCATTCGTAACCGGGTCTCCGCCGAATCTCCGCAGGCCTGACCCTCCTTTGCAACCGGGATTGCGTCTCGACTGGCACGACAAGATAGCTCTCCTCGCGCTCGAACATCCGAACGGCATACCGCGTCTCTCGCGTGTGGTTCTTGGAATTCTCGCAGAGCAACTTAACTCGTTCGAATCTTCGACAACGTGCGTGGGAATTATCCTCACAGGCAGCGAACGGGCATTTTGCGCCGGAGCGGCGTTGGAGGAAATTGCGGCGCTCACTGCATCGGAAACGCGGGCATTCACCGAGTTAGGGCAATCAACGATGAATTACGTCGCCCGATTCACCAAACCAGTTGTCGCGGCCATTCGGGGCTATTGCATCGGCGGCGGGTTCGACCTTGCTCTCGCGTGCCGCGCGCGAGTCGCGACACCCGATGCCAGCTTCGCCCATCGCGGCGCCTCACTCGGCATAATCACCGGATGGGGAGGAACCCAGAGATTGCCGCGACTCGTCGGCGGAGCCCTCGCCTCCGAAATCTTCGTTACCGGCCGCACCATCTTGGCAGAAGAAGCCGCGCAAGTCGGCCTCGTTCGCCAAATCGTTCAGCCACATGACCTCATCTCCGCCGCAACGCAGATTATCCACCGAGCCACACGACCGCCTCGATCTCAATCGTAGCGCCGAGCCTTCTCTTGTACCGCCGGCCTGCCCTGAGTTTTCGAAGGGCGGCTCGCCGGCTCTTCGCCTTCATCCGGAGCGGCATGCGCGTGCCGGAGCCCTTCCCGGCGACGGTGAAAGAGCCGCAAGTCCCGGATAAGTCCAGAACTTCCTCGGAACTTCACGTAGCCCTGGACCGCGTCCGAGCCTCGTGAGTCTCGTCTTCCCGCGATTTGTCAATTCCTAAACTTGTATACAATCCGGAAGCCTAAAATCGGCTACAACAGGTAAGCCTCGCCTACCGTTTTACAACGCTATTTTTTGCCTTTTCGACGAGCGTCGCACGACTTTTTCGACCCTGGGACTTTGGCTCGCGACACGACGATGACCCTTTTACTCGAGGCCGATCCTAGCGGTATCGCATGCGCGATCGGAACAAACCACGTATACTTCCCTTGGCGGCTGGGCACGAAATTGCGGCCGCGATGTCACCCGACACCACTCGCGAGGCTGAAGCTTTGGCAAGCTCCGTAATTCAAACCGCGATTCGATCCGGCTCCCCCGATTTCGAAAAGAATCATCGCCGCATGATCGATCGACTCACCGAAATCAAGAATGAAGAGGAAACAATCCGTCAGTGCGGCGGCGCCAAAGCCATAGACGCTCAGCACAAAAAGGGTCGCCTTACGGCTCGCGAGCGTATCGCCAAACTCATCGATCCAGGCAGCGAATTTTTCGAACTCGGCCTCTATGCCGCCTACGAGATGTACGAAGAATGGGGCGGCGCGCCTTCAGCCGGGACAGTCACCGGGTTGGCGAATATCGCCGGGCGCCTCGTAATGGTGGTTGCGAACGATGCCACTGTGAAGGCCGGCTCATTTTTCCCGATGACCGCGAAGAAAGTCATTCGCGCGCAGAATATTGCCATCGAAAATCGCATCCCCACAATTTACCTCGTGGACTCAGCCGGTATTTTCCTTCCGCTCCAAGAAGACGTGTTCCCCGACACGGATGATTTCGGGCGCGTATTTCGGAATAACGCCGTAATGAGCGCAATGCGCATCCCGCAGATCACCGCCATCATGGGTATGTGCGTTGCGGGCGGGGCCTATTTGCCGGTCATGTGCGATTCCATTCTGATGACCGATGGCAGTGGTTTGTTCCTTGCTGGGCCAGCGCTCGTTCAAGCCGCGATCGGACAAAAAACATCAGCGGAAGAACTTGGCGGCGCAAAGATGCACGCGCAGATCAGCGGCACGGTGGATTTCCGCGAGCCCGACGACGACTCGTGCCTAAAACGAATTCGCGCTCTCGTCGATAAGATGGGACATCCTCCTGGCGCGCCGTTCGATCACAGCAAGCCCGAGCCACCTGCCCTTCCCGCCGAAGAAATCTACGGCATTTTCTCGTCGGATCCTGGCAAGCAATACGATATGCACGAAATCATCGCGCGCATCGTGGACACGAGCCGCTTCGAAGAATATCGCGCCGAATATGGCCAAACGATTCTCTGCGGATACGCGCGAATCGGCGGCTGGGCCGTCGGCATCGTGGCGAACAATAGAAAGCACGTCCAAATCGCGGCGGCTGGCACCGGCGAGCGGAGGATGGAATTTGGCGGCGTCATTTACGCGGAATCCGCTGAGAAGGCCGCGCGATTCATCCTCGACTGCAATCAGAATCTTATTCCCTTGATCTTCCTCCACGACGTGAACGGTTTCATGGTTGGCAAAGAAGCCGAGTGGAGCGGAATCATTCGCGCCGGGGCAAAGATGGTGAACGCCGTGGCCAATAGCGTCGTACCGAAAATCACGGTGATTTGCGGAGGCAGTTTCGGCGCCGGACACTACGCCATGTGCGGCAAGGCGTACGATCCGCGATTCGTTTTTGCCTGGCCGACTGCGCGGTACGCGGTGATGAGCGGAGATGCCGCCGCCAGCACGCTTGTCGAAATCAAAATCAAGCAACTCGAACGCGAAGGCAAGAAACTTACAGAGGCTGACCGGAAAGAGCTCTACGATTCGACACGGTCAACGTATGAGCATCAAACCGATCCGCGCTATGGCGCGGCGCGCCTGTGGGTGGACGCGATCATTGATCCCGCGCACACTCGCGACGCATTGATTTTTGCACTCTCTGCCGCGGCGCTGAATCCGGAAGTTCGAGAATTTAAGACGGGCGTGCTTCAGACCTGAGCGGCCGATCCGAACAAGACCCATTTCCTATGCCAAATGAACAAGTGAAAATCATCGAGTGCCCGCGCGATGCGTGGCAAGGGCTGAAAGACGTTCTTCCGACGGAAGTGAAGGTCGAGTACTTGAGCGGCTTGCTCGCGCTGGGCTTCCATCACCTTGACGCTGTCAGCTTCGTTTCCCCGAAGCACGTGCCGCAAATGGCCGACAGTGAAGACGTGATGCGAAGGTTGAGCCTCGCTCTTCCCGCAGCCAATCCGCCGGAAATCATAGGAATCATCGTGAACGAGCAGGGGCTGACTCGAGCGCTCTCGGCGCCGGCTGTAACGACGATCGGTTATCCCTACTCGATATCTGCATATTTCCGCCGCGCCAATGCCAATATGTCCCGCGACGAATCGCGCGCCCTGGTCCAAAAAATTCGCACGGAAACCAAAGCCGCTGGACGCGATTTGGTCGTCTACATCTCGATGGCGTTTGGGAATCCCTATGACGAGCCGTGGGGGCCTGAAATTGTCGAGGACGCTCTAATCTGGCTCAAAGACATCGGAGTGCGCACGGTGTCGCTCGCGGATACCGCTGGGAGCGCAACCGCCGACGATGTGGCTGAACTTTTTCGCGCAGTGAAAGATTGTGTAGCGGGGGTGGAGTTGGGCGTCCATCTCCACAGCCGCCCCGAAGGCGCTGCCGAAAAAATCCTCGCCGCTTACGAAACGGGTTGCCGGCGATTCGATGGCGCATTGACGGGCCTCGGCGGCTGCCCGTTCGCTGGCGACGAACTAGTCGGCAATATTCCTACGGAAACTGTACTGGCGACGCTGGCCGCACGCGGCGTTTCTACTGGCATTGACACGAAATCGCTCGCGATTGCCTGCGCGATGACGGGAAGAATTCGCGAAGTGTACGCTCACGCGGCAACTGACTAGAGCGAGCGGCGCTCACCCGAAATACACATGGCTTATCAAACGCTGAAACTCGAATACGACGGCGAGCTCGCGATAATTACGCTCGCTCGCCCCGATAAACGCAACGCCATCTCGACGCAGATGATCGAGGACTTGCTCGCGTCGCTCGCCGAAGTGCAATCGAGTTCTGCGCGTGTCGGAATACTTACCGGTGAAGGCAAAGCGTTTTGCTCGGGCATGGATCTGGACGAACTGCGCGCCATCGCCACACGGTCTCCTGTGGAGCACCTCGAAGATTCGCGCAGGATGGCGCGATTATTTCGCACCGTGTATTCGTTTCCCAAGCCGCTCATTGCTGCCGTCAACGGCCACGCGCTGGCCGGGGGATGCGGTCTCGCGACGCTTGCCGATTTCACAATTTCCGTGCCGGACGCGAAATTCGGCTATACGGAAGTGCGCATCGGCTTCATTCCCGCTCTCGTTTCCGTGTTTTTGCGGCGCCAAATTGGAGAGAAGCGAACGCGCGACCTGGCGTTGACCGGCCGTTTGTTTGACGCTGCCGAGGCTCGCGAAATGGGCTTGGTGAATTTGGTTGTCGCTGCCGAAGAGTTGATGGCGGAAGCGCGGAAACTGGCGGCCACGCTGATCGCCGCAAGCCCGACGAGTCTTGCGCGAACCAAGCGATTACTGGTGCAATTTTCCGAGGGCGACCTCGATCGCGAAATCTCGATGGCCATCCAGGAGAATGCCGACATCCGTTCCACCGCGGATTTTCGCGAAGGCCTCGCCTCATTCCCCGAAAAGCGCACTCCGAAATGGACGGGCGAGTGATCCTCCGCAGCCTCGAAGGCTGACGTCCGGTAGTGCGTCTGGTACACTTTTTCGCCAATGCCTGAAGAACTTCGCAAACGCGCTGACGGCGACACGACGCAGTTTTACGACACGACGATTCGTGTTCGATACGGCGAGACCGACCAGATGGGCGTCGTCTACTACGGCAACTACTACACATGGTTTGAAGTCGGCCGCGTGGAACTTTGCCGCCAACTCGGCTTCGAATACAAGCAGATGGAAATTGAGGACGATAGCTTTATCGTCGTTGCCGAGTCCTCGTGCCGGTACAGGCGTCCGGCGAAGTTTGACGATCTTTTGCGCGTCCGAACGCGCGTTTCGGAGGCGCAGCGGCGCACGATTCGCTTTGCCTACGAAATAATTCGCGACTCGACGAATGAACTGATTGCGACGGGCGAGACGTTGCATGTGATTTGCGACCGCCTGGGCCGGCCGAAGTCTTTGCCGGACAAGTACCGGAAATATTTCGACGTCGCGCCCGTCAAGCGCGCGGACCACGCCGCACCGGCGCAGCCGAACAAGGATTAATTCAAGCCGCAAACATGACTATCGCGATTAATGGCAACGACCTGACGCTCGAGCAGCTCTACGAGGTCGCGCTCAATGGAATGGAAGTGACTCTCGCTCCGGATGCCCGCGAGCGGATGAACGCGTCACGCGCCGTCATCGATCGCCTGGTCGCGTCGGACACTGTCGCCTACGGCGTGAACACGGGATTTGGCAAGCTCGCCTCGGTTCGGATTTCGCGCGATCAGATTCGCCAGTTGCAGACGAATCTTGTTCGCAGCCATTCCGGCGGAGTGGGACCTCATCTGAGCGAAGCGGAAACGCGCGCAATGATGCTCTTGCGCGCGAATGCCGTCGCCAAAGGATTTAGCGGCATTCGACCTGTTGCCGCGGAGACGCTCTGCGCCATGCTCAATCGCCGAGTCCATCCGGTGATTCCCTCTCAAGGTTCCGTCGGCGCTTCGGGCGATCTCGCTCCGCTCGCGCATCTTGCGCAAGTTGTGATCGGCGAGGGCGAGGCGAACTACCAAGGCAAAAATATTTTAGGCGGCGAAGCGATGAAGTTGGCCGGTATCGCTCCTATCGTTCTCGAAGCCAAGGAAGGCCTTGCGTTGCTGAACGGCACGCAAGCCATGCTCGCACTCACGGCACTCGCTCTTCGCGCCGCGACAATTCTCGTGGATACGGCCGATGTTGCGGCGGCACTCTCGCTGGACGCTTTGCGCGGCACGCCAACGGCGTTCGATGAACGAATTGCGAAAGTGCGGCCTTATCCCGGCCACGCAACGACAGCGAAGAATCTCGCGCGGCTCAATGCGGGCAGCGAAATCCGAGAATCGCACCGGGCGCCGGCGCAAGACACGCGCGTGCAGGATGCGTATAGTCTGCGATGCACACCGCAGGTGCACGGCGCGGTTCGCGACATCTTTACGCAAGTTGGTGCGACTCTCACGATCGAATTAAATAGCGCGACTGATAATCCGCTCGTTTTCCCTGATACCGGCGAAGTTTTAAGCGGCGGAAACTTTCATGGACAACCGCTTGCGCTCGCCGCGGATCAACTCGCGCTTGGCATTGCCACTCTGGCCGGAATCTCCGAGCGGCGGACCGAACAAATGACGAATCCGCTGACGAGCGGTCTGCCGGCGTTTCTCGTAAAGGACGCTGGCTTGAATTCCGGTTTTATGATGCTGCAAATTACGGCGGCCGCATTGGCCAGTGAAACGAAAGTTTTCGCCGCGCCGCACTCGGTGGATTCGATTTCGACTTCCGGCAATCAGGAAGATTACGTTTCGATGGGAATGGGCGCCGCGCGCCGGTTGAAGCCGATGCTCGAGAATCTCGCGAACATTCTCGCAATCGAACTGCTGTCCGCCTGCCAGGGCATCGAGCTTCTCGCCCCGCTTCGGACTGGCACCGAAGCTCGCAAAGCACTCGCTCTCATCCGCGCGGCATCGAAGTTTGTGGAAGCAGACCGCTCGCTCGCACCCGATATCGCCGCAGTGGGGTCGCGCATCGGCGCGGGCGAGTTCGCCGCGCTGGTCCGCTAGCTCAACGCGTGAAAGAAGAATTCTCCGAATCGAAATCCGGTGATGTAACTGAAGGGAGGTTCGCCGAGGGAATAATGCCCGCACGGCAAGCGCAGCACTTCGCACGACACTCCTTCGCTTCGCAGCGCATCCAGAAACTCGTCCGTTAGCTCACGCCAGAACGTCGGATCGTACATTCCCGTCACTGCGAGCATCTTCTTGCCCGTTCCGCGCAATTTGCCGATGTATGGAAATGGACTGACGGGCGAAAAAAAACACTGCGCTTCCTCCGGCGTAATTTTTGCCCTCATCGGTTCCCAGACATTCGAAGTTGTGAGCCCGGTCACAAGAACGTCGCCGAAGTAGGTGGACACGTGGAGAAATACGCCCGCGCGAAGTCTGGGTTCATGCGCAAAAGTGACAAAGGCGATAGACGATCCGACGCTCGTTCCCATGATTCCAAGCTTGTCGTAACCCTGCGACGCGAGCCACTGCACGCAGCCGCGAACGTCGCAAACCGCTTGCCGATTTGCCTGCAGCGTCAGCCCGATGTTGGGGCCGACGAGGTGATCTCCACGCGGATGATCCGGGATAGCCCGGCGATCGTGATACGGCAAGCTCAGCCGCAATGCCGAAATGCCGATGCGCTGGAGCCACCGGCAAACGCTGACTTGTTCGTGCCATTTCGCGTTCCATTGCGAGAGAACGACGACGGCGGGGCCGCTGTGCCGCGCCCGAAAAAATCGAGCGTGAACCGTGTTGTTCACGGGCCACGGCGATTCAATCGCGCTCGAAAAAGTCAATACGCCGGTTTCTCCCGGCTCTTCCGCCGACGGCGTGAAAAGCATTTCGCTTTTCGGCTTCGGAGAAAACCATTCGTCACTCGCTGCCAGCGTCGCGGAGACGAAGCGATTCAAAAACGCTCGCGGATCAGGTTCCGTCGCGCTGCCGCCGATATGCTCGAGTCCCCACGCGAACGGCAAAGTGCGGCGGTGTTTTTCATCGGCCCAGCGGCGATGTTCGTAGCGGCGAATTTTTTGTTCAAACCAGGAGGCAGGCATGTATTTCCCAATATAGCCAAGCGTTTCGTTGCAATCAAACCGCGTTCGAATGTTAGAACTCGGGCACTGCACTTCGTGCGCGCCTTGAGCGCTAGGATTCACTATGGCACAGTGCAAATATGCTTTCTGGAGCTGTAATCGGCGGGATTGCGTTCGTCTTCGGTCTCGCGATCGGAAGTTTTCTCAACGTTTGCATTCTCCGGATTCCCGCGGGCAAATCCATCGTTCTGCCCGCGTCGGCCTGCACGAAGTGTGGCACACCGATCAAGCCATGGGACAACATTCCCGTGCTGAGCTATTTGATTCTGCGCGGAAAATGCCGCAAGTGCGGGACGAAAATTTCGCCGATGTATCCCGCTGTCGAGTTTCTCACCGGCGTGCTATTTCTCCTGTGCTATCTCGCGTTCGGCGTCTCTTTGATAACGCTCAAGTGGTCGATTTTTTCTGCGCTGATCGTCGTGCTGGTATTCACTGATATCCGCGAGCGAATTCTTCCCGACCTGGTGAATTTCACTGGATTCGCTCTCGGCTTGGTGCTGAGTCTTTTCACGCCACCGTCGGACGGAATGGCTCTCTGGCTGGCCGGGCGCGTGTTCGCTTTTCCCCCGCCGCGGCCCGTACTGTCACTGATTGACGCGTTGCTCGGCGCCGCATTCGGCGGCGGAGTTCTTTGGGTAATTTCCGAAGGCTATTTTCGGCTGCGCGGCCGCGAAGGCATGGGGCTCGGCGACGTGAAAATGATGCTCATGGCCGGTGCGTTCCTCGGCCTGCGGCGCACGATTCTAACGATTCTCGGCGGCTCGCTGCTAGGCACGGTAATCGGCCTCGCAATCATCATCATCAAGCGCAAGGGCACAGACTATGAATTGCCGTTCGGCGCTTTTCTCGGTGCTGCGTCGTTGCTGGTCGTTTTTTTCGGATCGCCCGTGGTCGAGTGGTACGCGTCGCTGCTGAGATTTCGGTGATCATATGCTCGCGGAATATTTGATAAACATTGCTCTAGCTCCCGCGCTTGCGGTCACGCGCGCTTCGGCACCCGCACGGCCGATTTCGCCCGTCGGCTTCGGGATCGCGGCGGCATTCGGGCTGGTGATACTTGGCATCGTCGTTCTGGCTGTAATCGCCATACGAAAATTGTTGCGCGATTCGAATGATCCCGGAGAGCGCGATTGGAGCGCGCTCAACGCCTCGGCCGAAAATCCATCAGCATTCATGGCGGCATCGATGCAAGGCGTCATCGAGAAGCTTCGCGCGCAGGAGCGCGAACTGGCGCGACTTCATCGCCTCGAGCAAGAGCGCGCCCGGGAATCCGAGCGCATCACCGAAGAAGNNCCGCAATATGCCCACCGGCCTGCTGCTGCTAAGCGCGAAGGGCGCCATCACCTCGGCCAACCCCGCCGCTGAAACCGCACTTGGCTTCACGGGCATGCAGTACCGCGCCTACTCCGAAGTTCTCGGCGCCGATTCCGATTTGTCCAACATGCTCACCGCATGCTTGCACGAAGGCAAAACCATTCATCGCGCCGAAGTGCAATACATCAAGCCAAACGGCGACGTCCGCCAACTCGGCGTGACAATCTCGCCCATCAA
>PMAA01000049.1:19634-19791 GCA_003152355.1 Acidobacteriota bacterium
GCATCGCGCACGAATTCAAGAACGCCCTGGCTACGATCTCCGGCTACGCGCAAATGATTCGTCACGAAGCGCCGGCCGGAGATCTACTCGAAAACTCCGAGAAGATACTGGAACAAACGCGCGCCTTGACGCACGTCGTCACCGAATTTCTGCGCTT
>PMAA01000233.1 GCA_003152355.1 Acidobacteriota bacterium
CTTTATCGCACTTTGGAGCGTGCTGCGGCCGCAGTCCGGCGTCTCGCAGAGGTAGCTTTCGAAATATCCAGGCGAATCTCGCGGTCGCCAACGGCGCGTGCAGGCTCGAGCGTGTAGCCCGACTTCACAGCATCGTCGTAGAACATCTTCACGGTTTCGAGCGAATAGTCGCGCAAATCCTTGCCGATAAGCGTCAGCTTCTTCAATATGTCGTTCGTAACAGTGATGATGTGGCAGCCGATTTCGTNNATTCAGCAGCTCGCGCGGGCTCGCCCAAATCAGCTCCGCGTGCGGATTCGGGCGGATAATTTCGAGCGCTTCAATCATCACGGGAACCGGATCGCGCCCTGTATCCGCCACGCGGCCGGCAAACACGGAAATGCAGGAAGCCGCGCCGCCATCAAGCGCTACCGCAACTTCACGCACCTGCTCGAGCGCCAAAACTGCCGTGACGTTTACCTGTATCCCATCGGCGCTCAAGCGCCGAATTAGCCCGTACATCGGCTCGCGCTTTGTGTTTGTCACGGGAATTTTTACGTAGACGTTGTCGCCCCAACTGGCGATTTCGCGTGCCTGCGCTTCCATCGTGGCTTCGTCATCGGCCAGCACTTCAAACGAAATCGGTCGATCCGTGATGTCTTCGAGAATTTCAGAAGCGAAAGCCCGATAATCCGTGACGCCCGCCTTTCGCATCAGCGTCGGATTCGTCGTGAACCCTTTAATGAAAGGCTGGCGATAAAGTTCAAGAATTCCTGCGGCGTCTGCGCCATCGCCGAAGATCTTCACCTTCAATTCGGAGATCGGCTTCAACGCGCAGCTCCTTTGGACGCGGAATGAATAATCCACGAAGCCGCTTCGCGCAGCGAGCCGACGCGCGCGTCAGGAGCCTGCGAAGATTGTTTCTCGCGGTAGCCGCCATCAATCAAAATCGTCTTGCAACCCGCGCTCTTTCCGGCTTCGATATCCCGCCAGCGATCGCCAATCAGAAAACTCACAGAGAGATCGATGCCGTGCTTGCGCGCCGCGTCCAGCAACATTCCCGGCTTCGGCTTGCGGCAGGAACAATCGTCCTGGTCGGTGTGATAACAGACGATGATGTCGTCGAGCGGCAGTGTGGACGCAAGCTTTCGGTTGATGCCTTCGACGGCGTCGCGCGACTGCGTACCGCGAGCGACGTCTGGCTGGTTCGTGATCACGAGCAATTCGAATCCATGCCCCTTCAAATCTTGCAGCGCCTGAGGAACATCCGGAAGTATTTCGAGTTCGTCGAGCGTTGCGGGCGGATATGGTGTGCCGTCGCGCACGATCGCGCGGTTAATCACTCCATCGCGATCGAGAAACACGGCGCGGCGCGGCTTTCTGGCGGCAACCGTTGATTCCCATTTCGTTTGCTCGAGTTTGACCGCCGGATGCGTGACGAGAAGATGCCAGACGACAGCTTGAAACGCTTCGACGTGCGGGGTGATGTGTTCCGCATTCACAGTTGGAATTAGGATGCATGCGTCAGCCACTTGCGCTGTATAGCCGCCGTCGCGGCCAACGATGCCGACAATTTTCGCGCCAACTGACTTGGCGTATTTGAGCGCGGCAACGAGATTCGGGCTGACATTGAGTTCGAGATTGCCGCCGCCTACAGAGANNATCTTGCGGAAATCGTTCACGGCGTGCGAAGCATTCGCCGCGCTTCCGCCAACTCCGAGGATGAAGAGTCGCCCGCCAGTACCGCGCGTTGCAGCCAGCATCGTCGCGGCCTTTTCGATGGAGGCAATATCCAAACGCGTTATGATTTCAGCGGCTTCGGCAAGAAATTGCTGCGAGAATGTCGTATTCGCACTCATCTGCCAACGGCACCCTGCGCCGCGATGAACCGCGCCGTTTCTTCGAGTCCAGCCGGTGAGCCGATTTCGTAGAATCGCTCGGTCACTTCGAATCCTGCGAGCTGCCTCGCCTGCAATAAATCACCATACAAGCTGGCGAGATCATAAGGCTGCCCGGCCAGCACATTGTCAAACGCCGCAGCTCGAAACGCGCCGAGACCATAATCAATGTAGTGCATCCGAGGAGTCTTGTCCGTCTTGCTGTATGCAAGGATCTCCCCGCCTTCGAATTCAACGTTGCTGCTATCCCACATGCCGTTATTGCGAAACACCGTCATCAAGGCCAGTTTTCCAGACGAAGAGAAGCTTCGCGCGATAGCGGCGTAGTCGCAGACGAGATACGAGTCGCCATAAAGAACGAAGAAGGCATCACCCAATTTGGATAAGGCGTTCTTAACCGCTCCCGCAGTACCTAATAGTGAGCCACCATCAAACGAGTAGTCAACTTCGACGCCGTACGCATCGCCATCCTTGAGCACATCGCGAATCATTTCTCCGAGATGTCCGACGCAAAGCACCGCGCGTCGCACGCCGTTCGCACGAAGGAGACGCAGTTGGTGGGCGATGAACGGCTCGCCGTTCACGTCAAGCAGCGACTTTGGGATTTTCTCGGTCAGCGGCCGCAAGCGCGTTGAAAGACCGCCAGCAAGAATGGCGACAGGCAGCACAGGCTCTCCTAGGAGTGCGCGACCACCGTCGTTCCGCCGAAATCGAACTGGACGCGAACTTCGCGCAAGCCGGCTCGCCTCATCGCCTCACGCACGCGCGTTTTGTCTTCGGTGTAAAGCATCAGGAATCCGCCGCCGCCCGCGCCGACCAGCTTGCCTCCGAGCGCGCCATTCGCGCGCGCGAGATCGTAGAGGTCGTCCACACGCCCGTTGCTCATTCCT
>PMAA01000269.1 GCA_003152355.1 Acidobacteriota bacterium
CGGTGGCAGCGTGGGCACGCCGTTCGAGAGCACGGTCGCAAGCTCGCGTTCGATTCCCGCGATCATCGAAGGACGCGCGGAGCTGCCGTAACTGGCCTTGAATTTTATTCCGTTCCAGCGGTAGGGATTGTGGCTCGCGGTGATCATGATTCCGCCGGCCGCTTGCCGCTGGCGCACCAGCAGGGAAATGGCCGGCGAAGGACATTCGCGATCGGAGAGCCAAACGGGTGTCCCGGTCATGGCAACGGTGTCGGCGGCGACGCGCGCGAATCGTTCGGAGCCGAATCGTGTGTCGTAGCCGATCAGCACGCCGCGCCGCGCGTCGGTTTCGCGCACGATGTAACGCGCGATGGAATATGCGACGAGGCGCACGTTCGCTTCGGTGAAATCTTCGGCGATCACGCCGCGCCAGCCGTCGGTGCCGAATCGAATGGAAGTCACGGTGCGCAAGTATACGTGAAGTCTGCCCAGACGAAACAGCCGCATTGGACTGCCAATTTCGATTGCAAAGTCACTTGCAGACGCTATAGAAGGCCCCGAAGCTTGCGTTCTTCGAGAGATTTCACGATTTTTCCAACGTCTTGCGCGCGGTCGCGGGGGCAGAGCAGAAGCGCGTCGGGGGTTTCGACGACGACGAGATTGTGGACGCCAATCGCGGCTACAAACTTCTTCGGGCTCCAAAGGAAATTTCCGCTGGCGTCGAGGGTGAACGAGGGGCCAGCCGAGACGTTCTCGCCTTTGGCCCGCGCGAGAAGCTCGTAAACCGCGGTCCACGAGCCGATGTCGCTCCAGCCGACATTCGCCGGGATCACGAGAACCCGGCGCTGGCCGCGCTCGCGCGTGGCGCGCTCCATGATGGCGTAATCCACAGAGATATTTTCGAGCTTTGGATATGTCCGGCTGAGTTGCCTGTCAAATCCGCGCGTGCCGATTTCAGCAGAGAGCCTGGCGAGCGATGCGTACGTCTCGGGAAGAAAATCCTTCAGGCAATTGAGAAATGTCGAAACGCGCCAGAAAAACATTCCGGCATTCCAGAAATAAGCGCGCGATTTCACGTAGCGGCGGGCGAGAGGCAGCGCGGGCTTCTCGGTGAATCTTCTCACCACGAAAGCGGGCTCGCCGGACGACCGGCCTGCCGCTGCGCCGCGTTCAATGTAGCCATAACCCGTTTCGGGGCGCGTCGGAGGAACTCCAATCACGACGAGATTTCCCGGTGTGCGGGCCAGCGAAAGGGCGGCACGGACGATTTTCATGTAACGCGGCGCGTCGGCAATATAGCTATCAGCCGGAAGAACAGCCATCAGCGCGTCGCCGTGCTCATGCGCCAGATGAAATGCTGCGAGCGCAATCGCCGCGGCTGTATTGCGTCCGACGGGCTCGGCAAGAATGTGCGATGCGGGCACGCGCGAAAGCTGCGCTCGGACTTCCTTGACTTGCTCTTCGTTCGTAACAGCCCAGAGATTGCGCGCGGGAAAAAGCGGCGCCAGTCGCTCGGCGGTTTCGCGCAACATCGTGTCGCGGCCGGTAATGTTGAGGAGTTGTTTCGGCGTGCGGATGCGACTGCGCGGCCAGAAGCGCGTTCCACGGCCGCCCGCTAAAAGCACGGCGCACGAAGCAAGCTTCTCCGATTTCGGCTTCACTTATGCACCAGTTGAGTCAACTGGCTTTCGCTCACGCCGCGTTCGCCGAGCTGGCGCACATATTCATCGAGGCCGCCCGGGACAAATGTGCGCAGAAACTCGGTCCGCTCCTGAGGCACAATTTGATACGCGCCGAGCGCCGCGGGCATGAGCCAGACTTGCGCCGGAGCGTATGCGATCTTTTCTTCGCCAGTTTCGATCAGCCCTCGGCCGGCAATCGAAATCAGCAGATCGAAATGTTCAGGCGAAGTCTTTTGCGAAATGGATTCTGAAAACTCCCAGCGTTCGGTCACAAAATAACGGCAAGCTGCGAGGTAAGTTTCCGAAAGCGGGCCGCGCTCGATCGTCACAGGCTCAATCTTGCCGCCCTCTTGCTCGCCGAACCGGATGACGTCCATCGCCTTGTCAATATGCAGCGCCCGTGTTTCACCCGCGGCGTTGCGCCGATTGTAATCGTACACACGATAGGTAATATCCGATTGCTCCTGAATTTCGCAAAGAACGAAACCCGCTCCAATCGCGTGAACGGTTCCCGCTGGAACAAAAATTGCGTCGCGAGCCTTCGTGGGAACCCGCACGACGAAGTTCTCGACCGTGGCGTCGTCAATCGCGCGGCGGAACGAATCTCGTTCCACCCCGGGTTTCAAGCCAAAAAGAATTTCGCTGCGGGGCCGAGCCGATACGAAATACCACATTTCCGTTTTGCCGCGCCCGCCGGCTTGCTTTTCATGTTGCGAGGCATAGTCGTCGTCGGGATGAACCTGCACGGAAAGTTTGTCGTCCGTGAAAATGAACTTAACAAGTATTGGAAACGCGCCCTCGGGCCGCAACTTCGTCCCTGTACACTCGACAGGCATTTGCGCCCAGGCTTCGCCTAGCGTCGAGCCCGCGAACGGCCCGTCCGCGAAGCGGCATTTTTCGCCGGTCAACCAAGCTTCGCCAATTTTCTCTTTGAGATTATTTTGCTCGGGGAAAAGCGGCGCGAGAGAGTTCACGCCCCACGGGCGCGCGTCGAAAATTGGCTCAAGCCGCGATGGGCGAAGCTTCACAATCATGCGCTGAAAAAGTGCGCGATGCGCCGGAGGCCCTCGTTGATGCGTTCCATTGAGGTTGCGTAGGAGATTCGCATGTGGCCCGGGGCGCCGAAAGCATCGCCGGGAACAACAGCGACGTGTTCGCGTTCGAGAAGTCCGCGTGTGATTTCCATCGAATCCCGCGCCTCGCCATTCTTCTTGACGGCCTTCGGGAAAACGTAAAACGCGCCTTCTGGCTCGGTGCACTCGACGCCCGGAATCGCGCGCAACCCGGCGAGGATGTGAATCCGGCGTCGCGCATATTCGTCGAGCATCGCCGCGACGGAATCCATCGGCCCCGTCAAGGCTGCAAGCGCGGCGTGCTGCGTGATCGAATTTACGTTCGAAACCGACTGGCTTTGCAGCTTGATCATCGCTGCGGCGAGCGGTTCGGGCGTAAGCGTGTAACCGATGCGCCAGCCAGTCATGGCGAAAGTCTTCGAGAGCGAACCTGCGATGATCACGTGATCTTTCGAATCGGTATAGCTCGCAATTGAAAACGGTTTTGCGTTGCCGTAGGTGAAATGCGAGTAGCATTCGTCGGAAAGCAACCACACGCTCTGCCGGCGGCAAACGTCAAGAATGCGCCCAAACTCATCTTCCGGTATCACCGCGCCGGTAGGATTATTCGGCGAGTTCACGATGACGATTCGCGTGCGTGGCGTCAGCACTTTCTCGAGTTCCGAAGCGCTCAGGCAAAAGTTGTCGCTCGCAGGCGTCTGCACAAAAACGGGCTTTCCATTCGCGAATTTCACGATGTCCGGATAGCTCACCCAGTACGGCGCGGGGATCACGACTTCATCGCCAGCGTTGATCAGCGAGCAGACGACATTGAATATCGCGATCTTTCCGCCCGCGGTGACCACGCACTCGCGCGGCTCATACGACGAGCCAAGATTCTTCGCATGCCAATCGCAAACCGCCTGGCGGAGCGGTGCGATTCCCGCGGTCGCCGTATATTTCGTGCGGTTCTCTTCGAGAGCGCGGATAGCCGCCCGCTTGATGTGCTCGGGAGTCGGGAAATCCGGCTCGCCGGGACCGAAATCCACCACATCCACGCCGCGCGCGCGAAGTTTCTCCGCTTCCATCAATACCGCCATCGTCGGCGACACAGAAATGCGATTGACGGCGTCAGACAGCGTTAATGGCTCAACACGGGGCGCGGTGGACATGGCTTTTCTTGTCTCCTTCAAAATATTTTGAACCGATTCGTGTTTCTCAATCGGATTTCAGCCAAACTTATTTTTCAATCTCTCCTCGACAGGTGGCGGCACAAGTCCGCGAAGCGATCCGCCAAGCCTTGCAACCTCGCGAACGAGGCGCGAGCTCAAAAAACTGTACGCCTCCGCCGGAAGCATGAAAACAGTTTCGACTTGAGGCGCGAGTTTCCGGTTCATCAGCGCCATTTGCAATTCGTACTCGTAGTCGGAAACAGCACGGATGCCGCGCAGGATGACACGCGCTTCTTTCCGCCGCGCGTAATCCGCAAGCAATCCGTGAAACGAGTCCACTTCGACGTTGGGCCATGCGCTCGTCGTTTGCCGCAGCATTTCCAGGCGCTCCTCGATCTCAAACATCGGATCTTTGTCTTGATTTCGCAGCACGGCGACGAAGAGTCGGCTAAAAATCTTCGAGCTGCGCTCGATCAAGTCCAAATGCCCGTTCGTCACAGGGTCGAATGAGCCGGGATAGACGGCAATCACTGAATTCATTTTGGTCAGCCGTTCGCAATTTTAACCTACAACGCGCGGCTTGGCTCTGCAAAACGTCGCGTCGCACGCGGCACCGTGAAGACCACATTGGATTCTTCGCAGCGTGATGGTGGTTGACGGTAGAATAGAAGGTGCACCGGGGCGAAAAGGGACCAGAATGACGAGATTGATGACGAAATCTAATTTGACTTTGAGTTCGACCGCTTGGCTCGCGCTTTTATTTATTCTTTGCTCGGCTTTACCGGGTCTTTTGCACGCAGTTCCGCGCGCGTCAGACAGTTTCGCCCCTTTAAATAGATGGAAAGCCGCCGTGCTCGCCGGAGACACGACTGCGCTCTCGTCAATGTACTCGGTCAGCCCCGAAGTGTTCGCTCAAACGCCTCAAGGAAAAACGGCAGACCCGACGGAAGAGCCGCGATTCTGGTCCAAGTTTCATGCGGCAGGGCTAACGGCCATAGATGCAAAAGTTCTCCAGCGCACCTCGCCGGAAGCCGGCGTTACGATTCTCACGCTTCGCGTGTATTTGACGTTCGGCGCCGGTACGAAGAAGACCGAGATGCTGGTGTACGCCGGGCAAGTCTGGATCCAGAAAGGCGACGATTGGGTCATCATGGGCACGCAGCGGGGCGACCCGGTCCCGCGGCCGATTCTGACGCTGCCGGAGCCCGTAACGCCAAACACAAGCCTTTATCCCGATCCCGCCGAGGCGCCGAAGGATTTGGCGGCAGCTCTCAGCGCGGCTGCAAAGGACCACAAGAACGTCATCGTCGTCTTCGGCGGCAACTGGTGTTTCGACTGCCATGTGCTCGACGCCGCGTTTCACTCGAAAGAGATTGCCCCGATCGTGACCGCAAACTTCCACGTTGTTCACGTCAATATCGGCGAGTACAACGTGAATACCG
>PMAA01000013.1:0-2081 GCA_003152355.1 Acidobacteriota bacterium
CGTGTTGAAGGGTGGCTGGGGCGCCGTGTTTGGCGGCGTATAGAGGACGCTCAAAGCTTCGTTGGCGCTCAGCGAACCCGTATTCGATGAGGGCGAGATTGACCACGTGACACCCTGGCCCTGCTGATCATTCGTCACTTGCGCGTTAACCGTGACGCCGGGCGAACCCGCTGCGACCGTCGTGAATGGATTCGTGATCTGCACGCTGATCGGAAGCGGGGGCGTTTGAATCAAGAACGAATCGAAGGCAGTCGACGTGCTGCTCGCCACGGATGTGGCCGTAATCGTCGGCGAATTATTTGGCGCCGTTGGCAGGGTCGCCGGCGGCGTATAGACCGCGCTGAAGCTGGGCGCGGCCGCTGGCGAGAGAGTTCCGCAAGCCGGGCTGCACGGTGAACCGGCGGCGGCCAGCGTCCAATTGACGCCGTCGTTCGTTGAGTCAAATTGCACGGTGGCATTGAGAGTCACCGGCGCGGCACCGGGCGCGATCGTTGTGAAGGTATTCGCGAGGCGCACGACGACGGCCGGGGCGCCGACCTCGAAAATAATGTCGGCGGTGACGGCGGCATTCGAAGGAGCCGCCGCCGTGAGAACGATCGCGTTCGGCGTCGGCGGCGTCAGCGGCGCCGTGTAGGTAATCGAAGTGACGGTGTTGTAGTAAGTCGTGCTGCCGGAAGTCGTCTGCGAAGTGATCGCCGTTCCCGCGTTAACCCAGGTGCCACACGGCGAGGAACAAGGCGTGGTCGAATCCGTGGTGCTGCTCGGCGTGTTCAGAGCTAGCGACCAAATGACGCCGGATTGCGTCGTCGAATTCGTGGTCGTCGCGGAGAACGTGTAAGTGCCGCCGCCGGAGATGGTGCCGGGGCTCGTGGAAATCACCAGAGCCAACGGGAATGAAGAGCCGCCGCAGCCGGTCAGCGCCAGAAACAAACCGATCAGCGCCAGCTTACCGATCACCCGTTGCATCCATCCCCCTGGAACACCAACCGCGAAAAACGCGACTGCCGTCGGACAGACCGGCACGCCGCAGGAATGCGCAAAGTAGTTTATAGAACCGCGCCGCACCCCGCAAGTTGGAGTCGCCACAAGGATTTTCGGTTGCCCCGAGCTGATGGCGGAATGCAAGAGGCGGCGATTCACCTGCCCCGCTGAGGCTGCACCTAATTGTGGCCGCGGACGATGGACCAGGGATCGGGCTTGGCCCAGGGCACTAATTTCGTCAGCGAGAACCATGCGCCGGCGGCGGCGGTGCTCACCTGGTAGGCGACACGCTCGGCTAGAATGCTCGTGAAAATTTCCATGTCCTGGGTGGCGGGCGAGGCGAGCGGCCAGGAGCCGAGGCCATTCGCCACGTTGCCGGGAAGTATTGCTGCGAGCGCGAGAGTGCCCGCGCCCTGCACGTTGCCGGTCGCATAGCCGAAGAGATTGCGGCCGCCGAGGCCGGTGCGCGAAAGGAATGCCGTGGTGTAATACGAATTGATCGCGGCGCCGTCGTCTGAATATGCGCCGGGCGTTAGGCCGTAAATTTTTCCGTTAGCAGCGTTATTCCCGAAAAAAAGTTGCGCGACGCCGCTCGCGCGTTCGATCAGCCCGGAGGAATTCGCCGCGATGAACCACTGGGTCCACTGGCGGCCGTAGCCTGGCTGGCTGAGCATCGTCTGGAGCGGATCGAGAAAGCCCTCGGTGTAGTCGAGAACGAGAATTTGCGAAGGCGCGGTGGCCGCGCCAAAGGGCACGCCGACGAGAATGCGCTTATGCTGGGTATCCACTTCGACCCAAATTTGCGAACCGTATTCCCAGTTGATGGCATCCCACGTCGGCTGAATTTCCTGCGACAGTTTGACCGGATTGCCGCCATCGAAATAGTAGAGCCCGGCGCGGCCCGCGATCACTACCCATTCCTCGCCGATGCCGACGCCATGTGCTGACGGAGTGCCCACCTGATTCGAAACCTCTTCGATGTCCCAAAGCGCGGGCTCGTTCACGCCGTCATCCTGCGTGACGAACAGGCTGCGCTCCTTCACGATGTACAGATAATCGCGCAGCGTGAAGGCCGCGCGAATTCCCTGCCCGTTATTTTC
>PMAA01000013.1:2112-3185 GCA_003152355.1 Acidobacteriota bacterium
ACGCGCAGAACCATGTCGCTCGGAATCGTGGATTGAGGCGGAATCAATTGCGCCGTGTATTCGATGTAAAAGGTTGTGGCCGTCAGCGCCGTGATAGCGAGGCCTACGCCGATTGCGCCCGCCGTCGGGCTGAAACAATTGATTCGCAGCGTGCCTTGCGCGAGATTGGCGCTGCGTTTGACCCGTGCGCGAATCGAATAGTCCGTGTTTTTCACGAGCAGCGGATTGCCTGAGGGGTCGGTCACGGCCGACTGCGAAATCATGCCGCGCGCGACGCTCGAAGCGTTGCCCGTGATGCGATACGCATCCCCCCAGACGACGTCGCCCGATTCCCTGCTGCCACCCGCGCCCGAAGTGGGATCACTCGCCCAGCCGAGAGGCACATCGGAACCGCCCGTGCCGCCCGCGAGATTCCAGCCGCCGTCGAACGTGATGTTGTTCCAGTTCGACATTTTTGCGCGCTCGCCCCACCAGAAAAGGCGATCGGAGTAATCGATCACGCCGAGCTGATTCGGCAGCTCGATCTGGCCGAACTGATTGTCCATGGCCGTGCCGCTGAGCAGGATCGTGTCGTCGAAATCGAGGGTAAGCGAAGTTGTGGCGTTGTCGTTGATCGTCATCGTCGCGGGGACTTGGTAAAAATCCGCGCCGCCCGCGCCCGTGAAGGCGAGGAATCGTGCAACGACGTTCGAGGGGCCGATGGGAATATTCGTGAGCGTGACTTGCTTGCCACCCGCCGCGGTCCAGGAGATTGCAGGTGAAGGGGCAGTCCAGAATCCCTGGCGCGTTACGAAAATCACGACAACTTGGTGCACGCCGGCGGAAATATTGCCTGCGGCGGTGGCGTCGGCGGCCGTGGGACCGGCGCCCGGGCCGCACTGGCTCACGCGATCGAAATAGGTATCGTCGAATTGGCGCGGGAGATCCTGGCCGACGAGGCTGTCGCTGAACGCCATGTATTCGCGGCCGAAGAGCGTGGTCGAGTCGAGAAAAAGATTCGGCGTGCCGGGCGATGCGACCAGGCCGAGAACGCCGGGAGAAGTTTCCTTGTAGAGATTGCCGGAGGAATCGAA
>PMAA01000093.1 GCA_003152355.1 Acidobacteriota bacterium
GTCTGGCGAGACGGCGATCGGAATGTCGGTGGAAATGACGGCCGGAGTGCTCGTCGCGAATCTGGTCGAAGGGATGAAATTTGGGCTGGGGCCGACGATCGCTGTCCGGAGAGACGCGCTCGAAAAAATCGGCGGCTACGCGGTGCTGGGCGATTACTTCGCCAACGATTTCATGATCGGAAATCTGATCGAAAAGGCCGGCTATCGAGTGGTGCTCTCCAGCCACGTCATCGATCATGTTGTGAGCCAGCGCACATTTCGCCGGATGTGGGACAACCAACTGCGATGGGCCAAGTCCACACGGTATTCGCGGCCGAAGGGACATTTCGGTCATGGGCTGATTTTCGCGATGCCGTACGGCATTCTCGGTTTCGTCGCGGCCGCGTTTCTTGGGCATGTTGGGATCGGACTGGCGTTCCTCGGAGTTGCGTTGCTAAATCGAATGTTGGAAGCATGGTTCGTTGGCTGGACCGTGGTGCGCGATCCGGCTGCACGGCGGGCGTTTTGGCTCTATCCAGTGCGCGATCTACTCGGATTCGTGGTTTGGTGCGCGAGCTATACGGCTGCGAAGGCCGTCTGGCGCGATAGCCGGTACGAACTCAAGGGCGATCGGATCGTGTTACGGAAGACAGGCAGCGCCGAGAATTAGACGTCGAAATAGGAATTCCTGAAATCACAACAGGCTTTTGCGAGAAAGCTCTGACAGCAGCAGAACGATCGCCGCAGCAATCGAAATCAATCCGCCGAGAGTTCGATCTCGCGTTCGCGTGAAGTGCAATTCGACATGACTTGATCCGGCGCGCAGTGGCAGGGAAACGACTGCTGTGTCCGGCAGCGGCTGAATCGCGACGGCCGTGCCGTTCACCATGGCGCGCCACGCGGGATACGCAATGACCTGCAGCGCGAGCGTCACTGGACGCGGCGAATCCACCGTCACGATTTTATGCTCGGCGGTCCACGAATCTACGTGCAGACGAACGCCGGCGCTGGGCACAACAACTTTCGTCTGCGGATCAATCAGCGAAGCGCGCTGCGGATTTTCAGGGAGGTCCGTACGATCGCACCCGAGCGGCTGGTATTCGTCGGTGCCCTGATAACCGGCGCCTGAGGCGATCGAGTCGGCCACGAACGCCGAATCTTGATCGTCCCACCAGTTGTTCGTTGTCATCCAGGCGCCGAGCGACACGAGAACGAGCGCCGCGAGGCTCCAGGCAATCCACCGGCGCTTCAGCGATGCAATCGCAGCGCAAAGGAATAACACGGCGACCACATCGAGTGGCAACAGCCAGCGCCAAGGAAATTGAACGAACGCGAGTTCGGGGACATGCCTCCAGAGCCATGCAGTCCACGGAAACATCAATATCAGGGAAACCGATCCGAGTGTAAGGAGCGACCAAAACATCCCTGGTGCGCTCTCGCGGCGGCGCGCAGCTAACACTGCCGCAATTCCGAAGATGGCGACGACAAGAAGTGCGACCCCCGAGACTTTCAAATTGAACAAAACAAATTCGGGATCGTCGGAATGCGTGAACAGGAAGTTCCGCCACGGCTGCAACTCCGGCGCAAGCGCCTGCGAAATTTCCACCCATCGCTGCTCAACAACAGCGGGCACCATGTAAAAGGCCGCAAGTGCAAAGCCCGACGCTCCTGCGACGGCGGCCTGCAAAACGGGCCTCAGCGACCGGCTTAACACAATCTCCGAAACGACGATCACGACTACCGAGTACGTTGCAATCACGGCTGCCGGCGCGTTCGTCAGCCAAATCAGCGCAAACACGATTGCGAACCGAGGGACGCGGCGCCAGCCCTCGCGTGCCAGCAGCAGTGTCTGGAGAATGAGAAAAGGAAAGAACGCGCTCGCAAGCAACTCCGCAAAATCGCTCCGGTAATAAACGATCACAAGATGGTAGGGATTGACGGAATATAGCACCGCGGCGGCAATCGCATCCTGCGGCCGCAGCCAGGCGCGCGCGAGGCGGTGCATGGACGCGCCTGCTATCACCAGCGCTACCCAGATGAACGCGCCGGGCACCATCCGCCACGGCAAAATCAGGCCGAGCACCGCGCCGAGCAGCCACGATGCCGGCGGATAAAAAATGAAGCGGGGCTCGCCGAATCCGAAATTCGCCCACTCGGCCCACCGCGGATAGACATTTCCCTGATGCCACTGCTGCACGACTTCCATCCACGATGCCAGATGGAATTGGATGTCGTGGCCGGAAGCATTGCCAAGAAAAAATTGCGGGGAGATGACAATTGTTGCCGCAGCTGCAACCCAGATGAAAGCGAACCACGAGCGATTGTGGTGGTGCACTTCGTGGTTGAAGATATCGCGCAGGCGGCTGGAGCTTTTGGACCAAATCGCGTCGCTCATGTCTGAGGCGCAGAGGATACAGAATAAATGCCGCGTTCGCCACCACCGCACCGCGCGATTTCGCTCCATCAGCCCCGCACGGATCTGTCACAAATCTGAAACTTGATCCGTAACATCGCGTCTTGAATTGTGGGGCGACAACTCGGTAGAGTGAAACGCGCATTCCAGCGGGCGTTACGAGCGTCTGGGCATCGCGAAGGGATATCTGAGACACCGATGACGGCAGAAGAACAGCGGCTTCAGGAATCGAACGAGCGAAAAGCTTATTGGGAGCGATGGGGTCCGTACCTCTCCGAGCGCCAGTGGGGAACTGTTCGCGAAGATTACAGCGCCAACGGCGACGCTTGGAATTATTTTCCGCACGATCACGCGCGTTCGCGGGCGTACCGCTGGGGAGAAGACGGTATCGCGGGGATTTGCGACAGGCACCAGCGCATCTGCTTGGCGATGGCGTTCTGGAACGAGCGCGATCCAATTCTGAAAGAACGCCTCTTCGGACTGACCAACTTGCAGGGCAATCACGGCGAGGACGTGAAGGAATATTACTTTTATCTCGATGCAACGCCAACGAGCGCGTATCTGAAGTACCTCTACAAATATCCTCAGTCGCAATTTCCGTACGAGCAATTGGTCGATGAGAATGCACGCCGTTCGCGCAACGACCCCGAATTCGAGTTGCTGGATACGGGAATATTCAATGACAACCGCTACTTCGATGTTTTTATCGAGTACGCCAAAGCCGCGCCCGAGGACATTCTGGTTCGCGTTACGGCGTGGAATCGCGGGCCCGAATCCGCAAAGCTGCATCTGCTTCCGACGCTATGGTTCCGAAATAAATGGGACTGGGGAAATACGATGCCTGGCGACGCTCGGCCGGGATTGCGTAAATTGCCCGGACCCAGCGGCATTGACGTGATCGAACTGGAGCAACCTGATTACGGCAAGCGATGGCTCCTGATCCAAGGAGCGCTAGAATTGCTTTTCACGGAGAACGAGACCAACGCGAAACGCCTCTACGGCACCCAGAATCGAACTCCTTTCGTGAAAGACGCCTTTCACGAGTACATTGTTCATGGCGACAAGACGGCGGTAAATCCCAAGCAAACCGGTACAAAGGCCGCCGCGCATTTCCCGCTCGAAATTCCGCCGGGCGGAAATTTTGAAGTGCGCCTACGGCTAACAGATCAAGCGCCCGCGAATGGGCTCACGCCGGATGCGGCATTTGGCAAGGGCTTCGACGACGTCTTCGCGCAGCGACAGAACGAAGCGGATGATTTCTACGCGCACATTAGCCGCCATCCGATGTCCGATGATGCGAAGCACGTCTCGCGGCAGGCGCTTGCAGGACTGGTTTGGAACAAGGAATGCTATCACTACGAAGTTGCACGCTGGCTGGATGGCGACCCCACGCAGCCTGCGCCTCCGCCCGAGCGCCGCGCCGGCCGCAACCACAACTGGAAGCACCTCTACAACTCCGACGTGATTTCGATGCCGGACAAGTGGGAATATCCGTGGTATGCGGGGTGGGACCTCGCGTTTCACTGTATTGCGATGGCGCTCATCGATCCCGAGTACGCCAAGAGCCAGCTGATTTTATTTGTTCGCGAATGGTACATGCACCCCAACGGCAAGCTGCCTGCTTACGAGTGGTCGTTTGATGATGAAAATCCGCCCGTGTTCGCCAGCGCGGCGATGCGTGTCTATCAGATCGACCGGCGCCTCAGTGGCCGGGGGGACCGAAACTTTCTCGAGCGCGTCTTTCAGAAATTGCTGTTGAATTTTACATGGTGGGTGAACCGTCAGGACCCCGACGGCCTGAACATATTTGAAGGCGGTTTTCTCGGACTTGACAACATCGGCGTGTTCGATCGCTCTCGTCCGCTTCCTGGCGGGATCCACATCGAACAATCCGACAGTACCAGCTGGATGATGAGTTATTCGCTGACCATGATGGCGATCGCACTGGAGCTTGCGAAAGAAAATCCCGCGTACGAAGATTTGGCAAGCAAATTCTTCGAGCATTGCGTTCATATCGGGGACGCAATGAACAACATTGGCGGCCAGGTAAACGGTCTGTGGGACGAGGAGGATGGATTTTACTACGACGTCCTTCGCGCGCCCGGCGGCGAGCACCTGACGATGAAAGTACGCTCGATGGTAGGTCTGATTCCGATTTTCGCCGTTGATACGATCGAACCCGAAGATGTCGAGTCGCGCAAAGGTTTCCTGAAGCGGGCGCAGTGGTATCTCGATCATCATGCAGATACTGCGAAGCATATGGACATGAGCCAGCGTTCAAAAAGCGGCGGCGTTCGCCGGCTCATGGCGCTCGTAAATCGCGAACGGCTCGTCCGAATTCTCCGCTATATGCTCGATGAGAATGAATTCCTGTCGCCCTACGGCATCCGCTCGCTCTCCAAGGTGCACGCGAAGAATCCGTACATGCTGAGACTCGACGATACCGAGCACATGGTGGATTACGAGCCCGCTGAGTCGACATCGAATCTCTTCGGCGGAAACTCAAATTGGCGCGGGCCCATCTGGGTGCAGATGAATTTCATGGTGATCGAAGCGCTTCAGCGGTACGACTACTATTACGGAAGCGATTTAAAAGTGGAGTGCCCGACGGGCTCGGGCAAAATGATGACACTATGGGAAGTGTCGCAAGAGCTTTCCCGGAGAATATCGCACATCTTTCTGCGTCGCGACGGTAAGCGGCCCGTCTACGGAAGCATTGAGAAATTTCAGAACGATCCGTACTGGCGCGATTTAATTTTGTTTCACGAGTATTTTAACGGCGACAACGGCGCCGGCCTCGGCGCGAACCATCAGACGGGTTGGACCGCTCTTGTGGCAAAACTCTTGGAGCAGAGCGGGGAATAGCGGCGGCGCAGCTATTTCTCGACGAGTTCGATCAAAACTTTCCGGCCGTCGGGGCGGCTGGCCAGAAAGAAGTTTACGCGCGTGCCATCTGCGCCGGAGCGCGTTGCGGGATAAAGTGCGGCAAGATTGAAACGCGACCGCAGAATTTCCGCCGCTTCGTCCACGCTCTTCACGTCGAATTCAATCTGCTGGATGCCCTCGCCAAATTTTTCAAGGAATCGCGCTATGGCTCCTGGGCCGCCGGGTGTCTTCGTCGTGAGGACGTCGATTTGAACGCCGCCGGCGAAGTGGAGTTCAAACTCAATCGCGTCTTGATCGGGCGGAACATCGGCTAGCCTCGGATTGCCGTTTGCCGCGCGAATTTCGCCGAAAGTCTCAGGGAACACCGCAAATCCCACTGTCATCTGTGGATTTCCAGCGTTGAAATTGGCGTGTAAATCGGAATCCTTCAGCCAATCGGCGACGATCGGTTCCGCAAGCGCGCGGCCGCGCGCAAAGATTTCAGCAGCGGCGCTCTCACGAGCGCTCGGACCGGCTGACGCGAGCTTGAGGATGAGGGAATCGTCCGGCATTCGAAATCGCAGCGAAAGTATCAGTGAGCAGAGCTTCGCGGTTCAGCGGCGTTCGAGTTCGTCAGCTCGACATAGGCCGTCTTCCCGGCGCTAACACGCACAGGCGCGTCCCACTGCAGCCGCGCGTCGCCAATCGTGGCGTAAATCTCCAGCGTGCCGAGCCAATAACTTCCTGGCACAACGCCGCGCAAAGCTCCGCGTCCGTCCAGATCGGTCTCCGTCTTCGCGACGAGATAGCGCGTCTGCGCGAGTTCGAGTGCGCGGCTTTTCACCGCGGGATCGCGTTTGGCGACCAGGGAACGCCAGGCCGGGCCAGGATCAATCGAATCGAGGTTGAGGTCCATTCCCGATGTGCTGTCGGGATTCGCGGTGACGAATTTGCGAACCGCGTCCAGATATTCCTGATGCAATTTCTCGTAGCGATCGGGATTTTTCTGCATATCCCGCGGCGTGTACTTGGGCTGCGGAAATTTGATGGATTGATCGCCCGCGTTGCGTTCAACGTACGCCTTGAAAAATTCCGGGACGTTCATGATGTCCGAAACCGTGAGGAGCTTGATGAACTCCTCGCCCGAAATCGACAACGTCTTATTTTTCTTCATCCACGCCTTCAGTTGAGTCGAAACGTCGAGTTTGTCCACGTACGCATCGAGGTCGGGCTTCGGCTGGCTCGCCTCGGCCTCTTTCCGAATGTCAACGTAGCTCTTGCTCAGCAGATAAAACGGCAGGCCGCGAATCGGCTCGGCGATGCCGCTGGACGGCGTTGCCCGCGCGACAAATTCGACGGATCCCGTTTGCGCGCGCGCCGGCAGCGCGATCGACACGATCGCGAGCACGAGAATCGGCAAAGCAAACAGCGCGAAGGGCCGGATTCGCCTAGGTTTCATGCGGCACATCGTAACAAAATGTCCGTCCGAGCGGCAGCCTTTGGTCCGCGCGATTTCCATCCAGTTTCCAGAAGTCACTCGCCGCACGAAATGTCCGCCGGCACGCTTGGCGGAGCGGGCGCCGGATCGACGGAATATTTTCGCAGCAGCGAATTGAGCTGGGGGATGTCTTCGGCCGCTGCCTTGCGCCACGCCGCGAGGTTGTTGTTTATGGCTTCACAAATCTCGCCAGCAGCTGATCGGGCCGTAGTCGTCGGGTTGGCATCGCCGCTCTCGACCATTTCGAAGACTCGCGTCAGATCGCGATTCTCCGGTCCGAAGCCGCGAACCGAATCATCACCGCGTTCGAGGCCGGCGAGAGTCTTGTCGAGCGCCGCGACGGCATCGGCCGCGTCCTTCGCCTGCTTGCCCTCGAGCGCTTTCGATCGCGCCTCAAGCGCCGTGCGGACGGCTTGAATATCCTGATGCGTGTTGTAAGTCGTGTCGATCCAGGAATTGATCAACTGCGCCAATTGAAGTTGATGCGACAGATCATCCTGGGTCGCGTGTACGCGCGGATCGAGTTCCACCTTGAGCGCCTGCCGGTAATCTTTCCCATCAATATTCAGCACGGCTTCGTAATCGCCCGGTACGACGAGCGCTCCGGTCGGCTCAAAGCGAGGCGTATCACCGGGAATCGCATCATTCGGCAAAGTGAACTCGACATATTCGAGCGCTTCTCCGAAGTAGCCGTACGGCAGGACATTCGGATGCGGGTATCGCAAGTCCCAAACAAAACGGTTCGTGCCGCTGCTCTTGGACAGCGTCGCCGGTGGTGCGAACCAATAGTCCGGCACATTAAGAGGCCGGTCGTCAGCGGCCGGCGCGGCGCTCGAATATTTTCGTACGAGATTCTTTTCACGATCGAAAATCGAGAGCGTGATCTCGCCAGCCGGCGCGGATTTAAAATAATAGTCGAGGATCGCGCCATCCGGCGGATTCTGCCCGGCCGGATATTCGGGTGGAAGCGGAGTGTCAGGATTCGTATCCCAGCGGATGCGCAGCGCGGTTTGTGGTTGGAAGAAATGCGCCGGCGCGTTCGTCACGTCCGCGGTCAGTTGGCGAAGCGGCGTGAGGTCGTCGAGAATCCAAAGACCGCGGCCAAACGTCGCCGCGACGAGATCGTCTCCATGGATGGCCAAGCCGCGCACCGACGCCGGCGGAAGATTGAGATTCAACGACTGCCAGTGATCCCCATCGTCGAACGAGACGTACACGCCATTCTCCGAACCTGCAAAGAGCAAACCGTGGCGAACTGTGTCAGAGCGTATCGTACGAATCAGCGTATTCGCCGGAATTCCATTCAAGATTTTTTCCCAAGTTGCGCCGCAATCGCGCGTCCGGTAGAGATAGGCTTGCGTCGTTCCGAGAATCCACATGTCAATCACGCCGGTCGCGCGCACGGAGAGATAAGCCTCGCACGCTTGTTCGGGCGATACGTCGATGTCCCACACGGAAGTTTTCGGCGGGAGGTCCTTCGGTGTAACGTCGCGCCAATTCGTGCCAGCGTCGCGCGAAACTTGAACGACGTCGTTGGTCGTCCCAGCCCACATCTCGCCTGGCGCGGCTGTCGAAATGGCGAGCGCGCTAATGGCGCCTTGCGGACGCCTCGGCCCATCGGTCTCTTTCTTCTCGCTCTTATTCTTGTCTGCGCCCGCTTCTTTTTCTGCAGCGTTTATCGTTAGATCGGCACTGGCAAATTGCCACGTGACTCCCGCGTCAGACGTTTTCAACAGGCGCTGCCCCCCCAGATACAGAGTGTGCGGTTCGAGAGGCGAGAACTGAAGCGGCGCATCGCCCGAAAGGCGCGTGGTTTCATCGGGAACGTATACCGTCGCTATTTGTCCGGTAACGCGATCGAATCGCAGCACAGTGCCGTACCAGCCAATCGAATAGACAAGGTTCGCGTCGAGTGGATCGGGTGCGATATGTCCGATTTCAAATCCGCCGATCGGAGACCAATCGCTCGCGGTGATTTCTCCGTTGTTGCTGCGACTCAACACCGCGGCCGTCCCGCTATCCTGCTGGTCGCCGTACACGCGGTACGGAAAATGATTATCCACGGAGACGTGATAGAACTGGCCCGTCGGCTGGTTGTACCATAGGCTCCAGGTCTGCCCGCCATCCACGCTAATCGTTGCGCCCTGATCCACGCCGAGAATCATTCGTTGCGGATTTTCGGGATCGATCCACAAAATGTGATAATCATCGCCGCCCGGCGCGCCTTTGAACGCGGCGAAAGTCTGGCCGCCATCCGTCGAGCGATAGACTGCGGTTTGCATCACCCAAACGATGTCCGCATTTTTCGGATCCACAAACACCCGGCTGAAATAGAAATTGCCGACCACACGCGGGTCGTGCGTGATCTGTTGCCAGTTCTGCCCGCCGTCATCGGAGCGGAAGAGGCCTTGCGTCATAATTTCGTAAATTCTGCGGCCGTGATTTCCGGGCGCCACCGCGATGCCGATTCGCCCTTTGCCGATCGGCGGCAGACCATTGCCACCAACGGGAGTCCATGTCGAGCCGCCGTTCGTGGATTTGTATGTTCCCGCTTCCGCGCTCTTCGGCCCGCTAGGCGCACCTGGCACGGAGAAGCTGAAGGCCCACAATGTCGCGTACACGACGCGATGATTGCTGGGATCGAAGCACAGGTCGTACGCGCCGAGCTTGTCGTCTATGTAAAGCGTCTTCGTCCACGTTTTTCCGCCGTCGGTAGTTTTGAATACGCCGCGCTCCGTACTGGGCGACATATCGCCCGCGGCCGCGACAAGCACGATGTTCGGGTCGCGCGGGTCAACAAGTACAACCGCGATCCTTGTCGCGTTTTGAAGGCCGATGTTCGTCCACGTCGCGCCGGCATCAGTAGACTTGTACATGCCGTTCCCGGGCGACTGCTCTCCGGTGCCCACGTAAACAATGTTTGGATTTGATGGCGCCAGCGCCATTGCGCCGATGGACGCCACACCGGTTGCATCAAAAATCGGCTTCCAGACGTGCCCGCCATCCGTCGTTTTCCAGACGCCGCCATCCGGTGTTCCCATGTAATAGACGGCCGGGTCGCTCGATATTCCTGCCACGGCGGTCACACGTCCGGCGCGATAGGGGCCAATGAGGCGCCATCGCATCCCTGCATACGAACTCGGATCAAACTGCTGAGCGAATGCGCCGCCGCACCCCAGGATCGCGAGACATACCATCACGAAGAGAACCGATAGCCTTACGATTTGGCTTTCTGGCAGACTCGCGCAAAAAGAACAGCGTGACGCTCGCATGTATTTCCCCCCCGAGATGGTTGGAAGCAGACGGTTGCCGAGTGTAGCACGCGCAACGAAGCACGCGATTGAGGCACGAATCACCGGAATTCGCAACCGCGCGAGCTTAGTAGAGGCGGAACGTTACTTCGATGGGCATTCGGACAGCGGCAGGCCTGCCGTCAGGTCCAAGCGCAGGCTTGAAGCGCCATGCGCGAACAGCCTCAATGGCTTTCTCGTCGAGGCCAAGACCCAATCCGCGCGATACGTGAATGTCTGTCGCGCGGCCGTCGGCCTGAATGATAACCATTAGCGTGACGACGCCCTGATACTTGGCTTTGACGGCTTCGTCCGAAAATTGCGGGCTGGGACAGAAGAGACAATCCGGCGAGCCATAGCCATTCTCGCCGGCCTGCGGATATGCTCCGCCCGTGTTCCAGCCGTGCCCGGGGCCGTAGCCAGCGCCATCGCCACTTCCCACGCCCGTGCCTTGGCCCGAGCCAATACCTCCACCGCCGCCGGGGCCATTCGAATCCGTGATCAACTTCGCCATCGGATCGCCGTAGTTCGGCAGATTCGGGCTTGGGATCTTGATATCCGGCACAGCGAGTATCGTCGCAGGCACCTGAAGCCTTGGGTTGAGCGGCGGATGCACGGAGGGCGGCGCCAATTGCGTGTAAGACGGCTTCGGCAACATTCCCCTGCTTGCGGGAACCGGATTGTGTTCGCCACCGCCGCCACCACCGCCAGCTTTCTTATTGCCAGGCGGCAGCTTCGGAAGAACAGGAGAACCGATATTGATCGGAATGACGGTGCCAGTCCTAGCCTGCGTCGTGTGCGGATTCAAGATCTCGGGAAGCAGCGGAACCAGGATCAAAACGAGGACGACTACGTGAATCGCGAGTGAAAGAGCTTGCACGCGTGAATATTGTGTGTCTTTTGTCCAGATCTCAGGTACTTTCGCGCCCTTCGGCAATTTCGACTTGCTGAACGCCGACCGGAAATTGCTCCAGAACGAGCCAAACTCGGGTGTCCATGCAACAAGCATGCCCGACTTGTCAGGGCCCTTCGCGGACGCCGGAAGCGGCTGGAACCATTCCTTTAGGTTATCGCCGACACTCGCGCCAAACGTTGTGGGTTGGAATGGGTTCTTGGCGTCACCACGAATCTTGATGGGCCGCTCCAAGAAAAAATCTCGAAGATTCGAGAGGAAACCTTGCATGCCATGACTTTGCTGGACGGCAAAGCGAGTGCCGTATTCATAGACACTGGTCGTATCGGTTGGTTTTTCGTTCAGATGAAGAGTTGATCCGGCCATGCTAAAGTCGGTCCTCCGCCGGGCAGACTGCGGTCTCTTGATTAGATTCCAGACACCCAAAAAGGATGTCTCGCGCCCCTGCGGCTGACTTGCCTGCGTATTCATTGTAACATAGCGGTTCTTCGCGTCGCGCGGGCTTCAACGCCGCCGGCTTAGAAAGGCTTATCGACCCGAATCCATGCCCAAACCGCTTGACCTGAAGAGCACGCTGAATCTGCCCCGAACAGATTTCCCCATGAAAGCAAAGCTCCCGGAACGGGAACCCCTGCAATTGGCGGAATGGGAGAAGATGGGCATCTACGAGCGAATTCTCGCCTCGCGTGAAGGCGCCCCTCTCTTCGTGCTGCACGACGGCCCGCCTTATCCAACTGGCGACATCCATCTAGGCACCGGTCTGAATAAGATTTGCAAAGATCTGGTTGTTAAGTCCAAGACCATGGCGGGTTTTCGCTCGCCCTTCGTTCCCGGTTGGGATTGCCACGGTCTGCCAATTGAGAGCAAGGTCGAAAAAGAAGATCTCGGCGGGCACAAAGATAGAGTTTCGCCCGCAGAATTCCGCCGCCTTTGCCGCGAGTACGCCACTAAATACGTGGATTCGAACCGGCGCGATTTCAAGCAGCTTGGAATCTTCGGGCAATGGTCCAAGCCGTATCTCACGATGGACCCGCACCACGAGGCCTCCATCGCCGATGCTTTCATCACGTTTCTCGAAAAAGGTTACGTCTATCGCGGGCTCAAGCCGGTCTACTGGTGCTTCGTCGATCGCACGGCGCTCGCAGAGGCTGAAGTCGAGTATCACGATCACAGCAGCCATTCAATCTGGGTGAAATTTACGATCGCAGGCGGAGCGCTTGCCAAGGATCTCGGTCCCGATGTCAGCGCGCTGATCTGGACGACGACTCCATGGACGCTGCCCGCGAACCGCGCCCTCGCGTTCCATCCCGATTACGAATACGTTGTCGCGGAAACGCCTATCGGCGCGCTCCTTCTCGCCGAGCAGCGGCTCGCCGTGCTCGCCGAGGAATTGAAACTCGAAGCCGCTAAAATTCGTTGGCGCGGGAAGGGGAGCGAACTCGAAGGAATGATGTTCCAGCATCCCTTTCTCGATGATTTGAAAGTGCCGGGCGTGCTTGCCTCTTACGTGACGCTGGAACAGGGCAGCGGCGTCGTCCACACCGCGCCGGGACATGGTGCCGAAGATTTTTACACCGGCCAGCGCTACGGTCTCGAGACATACGCTCCGATTGATAATGACGGCCGCTTCGTCGAAGGATTGCCCGAGTACAAGGGCAGAAACGTCTTCGAAGCAAACGAGCCGATCATCGAGCTGCTGCGCGCGCGCGGCGCGCTCGTCGCCTCATCGAAATTCCGTCACAGCTACCCGCACTGCTGGCGCTGCCACAATCCCGTGATTTTCCGCGCCACGGAGCAATGGTTCATCGGCATGGAAGCGAATCATCTCCGCCAGCGCGCGCTCGACGAAATCGACAAAGTGAAATGGACGCCGCGCTGGGGCCACGATCGTCTCTACGAAATGATCGCGGAGCGCCCGGACTGGTGTATTTCGCGCCAGCGATTCTGGGGCGTGCCGTTGATCATCTTCACGTGCGGCGAGTGCAGGACGCAGTTGAACGATTTCGCCGCACTGCGCCACGTCTTGACCTGGTTTGACAAGGAAGGGGCGGACGCCTGGTTCACTCATTCGGCCGAGGAACTGCTGCCGCCCGGTACGAAGTGCCCGAAATGCGGCGCCGCAAAATGGAAAAAAGAGAATGACATTCTCGATGTCTGGTTCGATTCGGGCTCGACGCATCTTGCCGTCCTGAGCCTCAAAGACGGCACCTGGCCCGCCGACGTATATCTCGAAGGTCCCGATCAGTTCCGCGGCTGGTTTCACAGCTCGCTGCTCGTGGGAGTTGGCACCCGCGACCGCGCTCCCTACAAGCAAGTGGTCGCGCACGGCTGGACGCTCGATGCCAAGGGCGAGCCGATGTCGAAGTCGCGCGGAAATTTTGTCTCGCCGCGCGACGTTGCCGAAAAATGGGGCGCGGATATGGTTCGTCTGTGGGTGGCGTCGCAGGATTATTTTGGCGACGTGCGCTATTCCGAAGCCGCGATGACGCAGCTTTCGGAAACCTATCGAAAATTGCGGAACACGTTTCGTTTCGCGCTCTCAAATCTCGCCGATTTCGATCCCTCGCGCGACGCTCTGCCGGATTCAGAACTCTGGGAGATGGATGCGTGGATGCTGCGCCGCACCGGCGATCTCGTTCGCCGATCTCTTGAATGGTACGAGTCGTTCGATTTTCATCGCGTCTTCCACGCTGCGCACGATTTTGCCGTCGTGGATTTGAGCTCATTTTATTTCGACGTGCTGAAAGACCGTCTCTACACATTCGCCCCGCGCAGCGTTGGGCGCCGCTCGGCGCAAACCGCTGTCTATCGCATCGCCAGCGCTCTCCTGCGCCTCATCGCGCCGATTCTCGTCTACACCTCCGAAGAAATTTGGAAACACTTCCCGCACGAGGCGGGCGCGCCCGAAAGCATTCACATGGCACATTTCCCGAAAGCCGAAGAGCTTGAGCGTGCAGCGACCGAAAAAATCGCAGAGAACTGGGAGAAACTTCTGTCGGTGCGCGAAGAGGTGTTGAAAGCTCTCGAACAAGCGCGCGCGGCGAAGCTGATCTCCGCCGCGCTCGAAGCCAAAGTTATGATTTCGGCGTCGGGCGATCTCGCCGCGCTTCTCGCGAACTATCTGAAGAGCCTGCCCGCTCTCTTCATCGTCTCCCAGGTGCGCCTCGAACCCTCAACGGCCGAAGGCGTCAGCGTGAAAGTCGATCGCGCCGATGGCCAGAAATGCGAGCGCTGTTGGAACTATTCCACGCACGTTGGCGAGAATGCCGAGTACCCGACAATCTGCGAGCGCTGCGTCGCGGCGCTAGATGAGATCGCGCGCACAACGAGCGTTGCAGGATCGTGATGTCCGCAGGCATGTCACGCGCAACCGGTTGGCGAAACATCTTCATCGTCTTCGCCGCGCTCGCAGCTGACCAAGCTAGCAAATTCGCCGTCGAAAAGTACTCCTCGGTAGGCTCGCAGCGCGTCCTCATCCCCGGCGCTCTCAATCTCATCCACACGACCAATCCCGGTGTCGCGTTCGGCCTCTTCGCGGAATCAAGCTCGCCGTGGCTTTCGCCCGTGCTCATTCTCTTTTCGGTCGCCGTGATTGGTTTCCTGGTGTGGCTGCTGGCGACCGGACGCGCCGGCGGGCGCCTCGGCGAATTTGGCATCGCGCTGATCCTTGGCGGCGCTCTGGGCAACGTTCTGGACCGCGTGACGCGCCGAAGCGTTATCGACTTCATCGATTTTCATGTCGGCGGCCACCATTGGTACACTTTCAACGTAGCCGATTCCGCGATTGTCGTAGGCGCGGCTCTCGTAATTCTCGAACTACGGATTATGCGTAGTCCAAGCCAGCAGAAGGTGTAAGCGTGCATCCGATTCTTTTCGAAGTCGGGCGATTCACGATTTACAGCTACGGTGTGCTGGTGGCCACCGGCGTATTGCTGGGCTTGTGGTTCGCGCGCAGGCAAGCGCCACACGCCGGCCTCGATCCCGATCGCGTCTGGAATCTCGGCATATACGTAGTTTTGACGGCGCTGGTCGTCGCCAAGCTCTGGCTCGTCGTCATCTATTGGCATTACTACATGCAGCATCCGCGCGAGATCTTTTCCTACGATCTGATTCAATCGGGCGGAACGTTTTTCGGCGGCGTTCTGGGAGCCATTGCCCTGACGATAATCTACACGCGCATCGCCAAGATTCCGCTACTCGCCCTGCTCGATTGCTACTCGGCGGGTCTGCCCCTGGGCCACGCAATCGGCAGGCTCGGCTGTTTCATGGCTGGATGCTGCTATGGCAAACCGACCACTCTGCCCTGGGGCGTCACGTTCACAAATCCCATTGCCGCGCGCCTTGTCGGCACGCCGATGGGCGTTCCTCTTCACCCGACGCAGCTGTACGAAGCCGCCGCCGAGTTCTGCAATTTTTTGATTCTCGTCTGGATCAGCAGGCGGCAGACCTTTAAGGGGCAGCTTCTCGGCACCTATCTTCTTCTGTACGGATTCGAGCGCGGCGCGATTGAGTTCGTCCGCGGCGATCCCGATCGCACGCTGATGTTTCACGGAGCGATCTCGCTGATGCAAATCGTGGCCGTCGCATTCGTATTGACCGGCGCGTTCCTCTGGTGGCGCGGTACGCATCACCAACTCCTGGCCATGGCGACAGTTTCAGAATCCGGCGAGCCCAAGCTCCAACCCAAGCCCAAGCCCCAGACCAAAAAAACTCGCACCTCGCCGCGGCGCGCGTAGAGAATCCGTGGCGCAAACTCCAGACGAATTCTTAACCTTCACCGTCGAAGACGAAGATGCAGGCGTCCGCCTCGACCGCTTTCTCGCCAATCATGCGGCTGATCTCAGCCGCACGCGTCTTCAGGCGTTGATTGCCGAAGGTCGTGTCCGCGTGGATGGAATCACCACGAAACCGTCCCACCGCCTCGAATCCGGCCAAATTGTCGAAATCGAAATTCCTCCGCCGCTGCCCGTGGCCGTAGCGCCGGAAGCGATCCCGTTGGATGTCCTTTACGAAGATGAAGATCTCGCAGTGATCAATAAGCCCGCCGGCATGGTCGTGCATCCTGGGAGCGGAAATGTTTTGGGGACGCTGACCGCCGCGCTTCTCGATCGTTTCGGCACGCTCTCCGCAATCGGCGGGTCTTTGCGTCCCGGAATTGTGCATCGCCTTGATAAGGAAACTTCCGGCGCGCTGATCGTGGCGCGAAACGACGCGGCGCATCGAAAGCTCGTGGAAGAATTTCAGGAGCGCGAAGTCCAGAAAATTTACGTCGCGTTGCTCCACGGCAAGTTGCAAACAGCGACAGGACGAATCGAATTGCCCGTAGCGCGCGATTTGCACAGGCGCATGCGAATGACCACGCGTCGCCGCGAAGGCAGACCCGCGCGAACGGATTGGAAAACAAAGCTGCTTCTTGGCGGCTTCAGCTTCGTTGAAGCGGGATTGCACACCGGGCGCACGCACCAGCTTCGCGTCCATTTCTCAGCGCTAGGATGTCCCGTGGTGGGCGACACACTCTACGGCGCGCCGCGCGAAGAACGCGCTGGCACGGTCGCGTTGCCCGAGCTCGGCCGCAATTTTCTGCACGCCGCGAGAATTCGCTTCGTGCATCCGCGCACGGAAAAAGAAATCGAAGTGCGCGCCCCGCTGCCTCCAGAGCTCGCCGGCTATTTGAAAAATATCGGCAAGGCGCTGAATGCACCCCCCGCCGCGATTGACGCTGCGCTTGCCGAGTACCTATAATTCAAGTATGCGATTGTTGTTGCGCTGTTCGTTCGTTTTGCTGTTCATGTCCGCGGTCGCAGTTGCAGCGGAAGCGCAGCAACCGTCACAAACTCCGCCTCCCCCCGCCGCAGCCGCGCCTCCTCAACAGGAGCAGGGCGACACGAAACCCGCGCCTCAGCAGCCGGAGGAAAATCCGAAGCAAGCGCCGCCTCTGAAAGTCACGACGGGTCTCGTCCATCTCGTGGCCGCCGTCTCCGACCGCCGGAATAACTTCATTACCGATCTCGATCAGAAAGATTTCCGCATTTTCGAGGACGGCAAGCCCCAGGACATCAAATTCTTCGGCCGCCAGACCGATCTGCCTCTTCGCATCGGCATGCTCCTCGACACATCCAACAGCATTCGCGAGCGTCTGCACTTCGAGAAAGACGCCTCCATCGATTTTCTTGACAGCGTGATTCGCCGCCACAAAGATCAGGCGTTCTTGATGACTTTCGATAATGAGCCGGAAGTAATTCAGGATTTCACGGGCGATGTCGGCACTCTAACGCAAGCCATCGAGAAGCAGCGCGCCGGCGGAGGCACTTCGCTGAATGACGCGATCTACGCGGCCGCGCAGAAATTAGTCAATGCGCCGATGCCTGATGGTCCGAATCCGGAAGTCCGCCGCGTGCTCGTGGTCTTCAGCGACGGCGAAGACAATTTGAGCGATCGCGCGCTCAGCGAGTCCATCGAGATGGCGGAGCGCTGCGAGGTTTCCATCTATTCGATCAGCACGAGCACGGACTGGGTGGCCGTCACCACCTCCGATCGTCCGCACAAAATGTTCAAAACTCCCGGTGATGAAATTCTCGAAAAATTCGCCGTCCAAACGGGCGGCCGCGTGTTTTTCCCTTACAAAGTGGACGACCTCGCCGAATCCTTTCAAGACATCGGCGCCGAGCTTCGCAGCCAGTATTTCATCGCCTACGCGCCGTCAGTCCCGCCTGACGGAAAATACCGGAAAATCCAAGTAGATATCGCAGATCGCAAGGGTTTGACCGTCAGAACGCGCAAAGGCTATTTCGCCACCGAAACCCCCGGAGGTCTCGGTCCTCCCGCGAAATAGGATTTTTCGGCGGGCAAACTAACTCCCTCATCGCGATGACCCAAAGCTCAACCTTTAGGCCTCGATCTCATTCGTAGCGCCGGCATCCTNNCATCCTGCCGGCGTTTTTCCGCGCAAACGAAGTAGTGCTCCCCACTCACCGTGTAGTAGTCTCGTCCCGCCACAAAGTCCAAAAGGAGTCTCGACAAATGCTGAATGTCGTTTCGCGCCGATTCTTCCTGCTGCTCCTGATCGCGTCCATAGCAATTGGTGTTCCCGCGAACGCGGCTCCGCTCGACAACAACCTGGCCCAAACTCCTCCCATGGGCTGGAACA
>PMAA01000113.1 GCA_003152355.1 Acidobacteriota bacterium
TGCGCGAACTGGCCGGTCGTCGAATCGTAGGCGTAGTGGAAGCCAACAGCCGCCGCCAGCGCTTTGATTTGCGGCGCGTCGCCTGTCAGAAAATGCCATCCCTGCTCGACTCCCGGCCGCGCGTACATCCCGACGTAGAGCTGGCGTTTCGCCTCGGCGATCACCGGCTTCTCCGCCGGATCGATGCTCACAGTCACCACTTCATAATCTTTGCCAAGCTCCAGCGGCACTTCCTTCAAGCTGTGCGCCAGGCTGTTCAGCACCTGGTTGCAGAGCATCGGGCACTGGTAATACACAAGAGTCAGAATGACGGGCTTTTGGCCAAAAAAACTTCGCAGCGCGACTGTGCGGCCTTTCTCATCGTGGAAAGTGAGATCGAGCGGAATCGAATCATTCAACTTCTGATCGAGCGCGACGTCGCGCAGCAATTCCGGCCGCACTCCCGCGCTCTGCACCGGCGGCGAATCGGTCCCTGTTTGCTGCGTCCACAAAGATTGCCCGTGCGCTGCGCCGGCCAACGCCAGCACGCCGCACACAATCAGAGCTCCCATAAGCGGTCGGGCTCTCTTGCCAATTTTCTTGCTCAAAGTGCCGCTCATTCCGTTCCATTCCCCGCTGGTTTAGCACCTGCCTCGCTCGCGCCTGCCGCTTCGCCCGGCGCTATTGTCCCTGGCGGCCCCGCCGGTTTTGCCGCGCGCGCCGGAAGCCCCCGGTCGAGCGTCAACCGCATTNNCGCCGGTCTTGCCGCGCGCACTGGAAGTCCGCGCTCGAGCGTCAGCCGCATCGCTTGCTCGATCGGAATTCGCACAACTCCGTTCTGCTTATCCACCCAGCCGTAGCTTTTCAAAATCTCCTGCTCCCTCTCCCAGTAATCGTGAATATCGGCTTCCGGCATCACCTGCAATCGCGGTTGCGGCGGCAGCGTCCGCGCATTCTCAAAAGGCGAAGCTGCGGGGCCAAGAGTCTGCGTCTCCGCGAAATAGCCGAACACCCATCTCATTCCGATCGCTACCACGATCAGCACGATCGCCAACACCACTCCGAATTTCACGATGGCCGCCGGGTTGGCGTCCCGCACTTCGTAGCCGGGTCCGCCCGGCGGCTGCGGCGATTGATGAGTTTCAATCGCCATGTTCGGCCACTCCTTCAAATCGAGGATCGTGCAGCGGCACTACCGGNNGCGATCCAGAACTCCCCGATCGCAATCGGCAATGTAAGGTCCAGCGGATGCACGCGCGGCCCGTATTGCTCAAACGCGGGCACCACCAGCCAGAACATATCCACGAAACTGATGAAGATCATCGCGCCGGCCACGATCGCAAGCGCCTGCATCCGCCGCTTCAACCCACGCTGCAGCAGCAGCAAAAAAGGAATCGCGAAATGAAAAACGATCAGGAACACGGCGAGCTTCGCCCAACCGCCGTTTGCGCGTATCACGTACCACGAAANNGCCCACAGCATCACGAAAGTCAACAGCAAATTGCCCAGGTCGTTGAATTGCGCGGGCGTAACCACGCTCGCCATCGGCTCATAGTTCGAAAGAATCCGCGCGACGAGAATCGCAAGCGCCATTGCTCCCAGCACGCCCACCACCATGAAGATCATTCCAAAAATCGTCGAAAACCAGTGCGGCTGTAGCGACATCGCCCAATCGATCGTCGCGTACGTCACCGTCAATCCGTACAAGATCAATCCCGGTCCGCTCATGGCCTCAAGCCGCTTCGCGTATACCGGATCGCCCGTTTCGTCCTGTTCCGCTGACCACTTGTTCAAGAAATAGCTCAACGTGAACCAAATCAAAAAGTAGATCACCGCGCGCGTCATGAAGAAATTCAGGCTGAGATAGGCTCGCTTGAACTTCATGATCGGGTCATCNNCCCAATCCGCCCGGCAACGCCCACGGATAAAGCCTCTTCAATCCGAATATCACCGGCAGAAATAAAATCAACATCAACGGAAACGTGCGCGACGCTGCTTCGAGAGGACGCCGGATCGGCAATCCCCAATCTCCGCCCGTCAGATAGTGGAGCATCAGTATCGCCATCGAGCCCACCGGNNACTGTTCCGGATTCCGCAGGAAGCTCATAAAAGACACGAGTAGCGCCAGGAAACCCACCGTCGCGCACGCGCGAATTGCGCGATCGAAATTCGGGCTCCGCGGCTCGGCCATTATTTCTGCCCCATCAATTTCTCCCGCTCATCTTCGGGCACATCCGCCGGCGTCGCGTGCTCGCTCAATTGCAGAGCGCGAATGTAAGCAGCGATACGCCAGCGATCTTCGGGTGTCACTCGCGCCGCGTAGCTGTACATATTGCCGAATCCATTCGTCATCACGTCGAAGAAATGGCCCACCGGGGCCTGCCGCAGTCGATCGANNAGGGCGTGCAATAGATGTTGAACCGTTGCTGGCCGCGCAGTATGTCGTTCGCTGTGATCGGAAAAGGAAACGTATCGGCATCCTTGCCGTCAACTTTTCCCTTATACAGATGATCGTCAATCCGAAGCTGCCCGCGCGCCACGGTTCCCGGCACAGGTTGGCGCGCGGATCGCCCATCGTCGAAAAAGTTAGTCGCCGCGTACGTGTCGTATCTCGGCTGGATTTGCATATCGCGGCGGCAACCCGCAAGCGCCGCAGCGGAACAGACCACAGCGATCAGCAGCGTGCTGCCAATCGGCAACCACCCGCAAAACGCCGGCGCCGCATCCGATCGCAATGTTCCGCTACGCTTCAATCTCATACACTCCCTGCGGATTCAGCGCCTCGAGAAAAATCCTCGTGTTCGTGAGATCGAATTTCTTGTCCCGCGATTTGATGCACAGAAAAAATCGATCGCGCGTGGCCAACGCGAACCGCGGCACGTTGAAAACCGGGTGATAAGGCGTTGGCAATCCATTCATCGCCAGCATGCCAAAAACGGCCGCAATCGCCGCCCCCAGCACCGTCATCTCGAAAGTGATCGGAATAAAAGCGGGCCAGCTATTGTGCGGCTTGCCACCGACGTTCAACGGAAATCCAATCACATTCGGATAGTATTGAAGGAAGAATCCGCCCAGGCATCCAAACAGCCCGCCAAAAAACACAATTACCGGCAAGATGGTGCGATGGAAGCCGCACGCGTCGGCGAGCCCTTCCACGGGCATCGGTGTGAACGCATCAATCCGCCGATAGCCCTCCTTTTGCGCGCTCTCCGCCGCATGAAGCACCGCTTCCGGTGTTTCGAACTCCGCCAGCAATCCGTAAATCGGCTTCCTCTTCATTTCATTCGCAACTCCGCTACGCCTCTACGCCTCGCTGATTTCCGGATTCGGATTCCTCAGCTTTGCCAGGTACGTTGTGCGCGGCCGNNCTTCGACACGCGGCTCTCCTTATCGTTGATGTTCCCAAAAATTATCGCGCGCGACGGGCACACAGCTTCGCAAGCCGTCACGATTTCGCCGTCCCGCACGCTGCGATCTTCTTTTTCGGACTCGATCTTCGCCGCATTGATTCTCTGCACGCAGTANNCGCCGCACTTTGTACGGGCAGTTGTTCGAGCAGTAGCGCGTCCCGACGCACCGGTTGTAAATCATTTCGTTCAAGCCTTCGTCGCTGTGAACCGTCGCCCCCACCGGGCAAACCACTTCGCACGGCGCGTTCTCGCATTGCTGGCACATCACGGGCTGGTAATAACTCTCCGGATTGTCCAGATCGCCGCGGAAATAGTTGTCCACTCGAATCCATTGCATGTCGCGGCCGGCGATGACTTCTTCTTTTCCCACCACCGCGATGTTGTTTTCCGCTTGGCACGCGAGCACGCACGCCCCGCAGCCCGTGCAGCTATTCAGATCGACCGCCATTCCCCACGCGTATCCCTCGTACTTGTAATCGGTATAGAGCGACGTGCGCTTGGTGGTGATGTATTCCGGGTCGCTCGCGAAATTCGGATTCTTGCGGAATTCCTCGAGCGTGCCGATGCGCAGAACCTCGCGTTCGAACGCGTTAACGCTCTCCTCCTCAACTTCTTTCCCATTTTGTTCGATTTGATGATGATGCTGTGTGGTCGCCAGAACATATCTGTCGCCGGTCTTCTCAATTTTCAGGCCGCCCGCGATCCAAGCCGCGCCCGAAGTCCGAAGTAGATACGCGTTAAATCCGATTCCCGTGCCGACATTCCCGGATCGCCGCCGGCCGTAGCCAAGATGCAGCGTCGCGGTGCCATTTGCGTGGCCCGGCATAACCCACACCGGCCCTCTGACTCCTCTTCCGCCCAGGCTTAGCTTGACCATATCGCCGTTGGTGACGCCGAGACCCTCCGCCGTCTTCGGGCTCAGCATCACCGCGTTGTCCCAAGTCAATTTCGTCAGCGGCTTCGGCAATTCTTGCAACCAGCCACTATTGGCGTGGCGGCCATCGCCAATTGTCGGGTCGGGCCGGAAAACAACTGCAAGCATTCCCGATCCGGAGTCTTGCGCCACCGGCGCATTTCCGGCACTCGCGAGATTTGCAGCCGCCGCCTGAGCCGGAAACGAAGTTCCCGCCATCACGCCGTCATGCAGCGTTGTTTCCCAGAAATCCTCAAACTGTTTATCGCTCGCCTTCGCGGGCCGCTGCGAATTCCAGTAATTGCGCACGATGTCGTGCCCTGACTTGCCGTTGTCGCCCACCAATATGGCGATGAATTCGTCCTGGGACTTCCCGTCGTAGAGCGGCGCAATCAGCGGCTGAACGATTCCCACCGTGCCGTCGTACGCGCGCGCGTCGCTCCAGGACTCAAGGAAATGGGCTTCGGGAACGTGCCAGTGGCAAAGCTCCGCAGTCTCATCGCTGTAAAGGCCAAGATGAATGCGCAGCCCGACCTTCAAAAATTTCGACGTGAAATCCAAATCCGCAGGGCCCGTGTAAACCGGATCGCAGTCGAGAATTACAAGCGCGTTCACCTGCCCCGCGTCCATTTCTTTTATAAGCTCGGCGAGCCCATCCGTCTCCGGGCTCACTTCGAGTGGATCGGTGTACACCACCGTCTTGCCGGCA
>PMAA01000277.1 GCA_003152355.1 Acidobacteriota bacterium
GCGTGTAGAATAGTGGTCGCGCACCGATAACATGGCCAGCCCATCACTGCAGCATCAGCGTCATCGAAACGTTCTCACCGATGTGGTGCGGATTTACATCGAAACGGGGGAGCCTGTTTCGTCGCGGAGCATCGCGCGCCGGCATACGGAGCCGTTGAGTTCTGCGACGGTTCGGAACGTCATGGCAGATCTCGAAGAGGAAGGCTTCCTCTACCAGCCGCATACTTCGGCCGGTCGCGTTCCGACGGCAGCCGCATATCGCTTCTTCGTCGAGGAGGTAGCGGCGCAGGCGACGCCTCGCCCGCAGGACCTTGACTGGATTCGACGGGAACTGGCTACGGCCGCGACTCCGGAAGCCGTGATGGAACGCGCAAGCCGGATCCTGGCTGATGTATCGCGCGGCCTCGGAATCGTGATTTCGCCGCCGTTCGCGCAAACTCTGGTCGAGCACCTGCGGTTTCTTGTTATTCCGGATAATCGGGTGCTGGTGGTGTTGATCGGCTCGGGCGGCGTAACGCGCGATAAACTTCTTCGGCCGGACCGCACGTTCCGCCAGGACGAACTCGATCAGATNNTGGAAGCAATTCGCGCGGATCTGCAAGAGAAATTGGCGAAGGACCGCGAGCGATACAATCGGCTGGCATCCGACGCGCTGATGTTGTGCGATGTAGATCTGCTCGGCGACGATGGCACGCGGCGGGTATACGTGGAGGGCGCCGCGCAACTGGCGACGTCTCCGGAATTTGCCGATCAGTCGCAGCTGCGAGATCTCCTGGCAACAATCGAAGAACGAAGCCGTTTGGTTACGTTGCTGACGGGCTTTGTCGAAGCCCCGGAGCCGGTCCACGTGGAATTGGGCGTCAAAGAAATTCCAGACGCTGGCAGGCATCTGGCGATCGTCACTGCGCCGTTCATGAGCGGTGAGCAGAGGCAGGGGACAGTCGGGATACTTGGACCGATGCGCATGCACTACGAGCNNCAGGTGCAAGGGACGCTTGGCATTCTCGCGCCGATGCGCATGCACTACGAGCGCGTGATCACTGCCGTGGCTTTCATGGCGGAATTTTTTAGTGAAGAAACGAAGAAAAATTAGGGCCGTCGCTAGGCCCGTAGTCAGGAAGATCGAATGAGCAAGAAAGATCGTGAGCAGGACCCAAAAGAACCTCCGTTTCTCGTTCCTTCGGGCTCGGATGCGGCCGATTCTTCCACGAATCTGGCCGAAGGATCTGCATCCAGTGACTATCGCGCACTCTCGGACCAGGAACGCCGCCTGATCGCCGAAATGGAAGAATTGAAGGGCACTTTGATCCGGCGGCAGGCGGATTTCGAGAACTATCGTAAGCGTATCGAACGCGAACGCGAGCACGATCGCCACCGAGGGATTGAGGGCATTGTTGAATCGTTGCTGCCGGTGCTGGATGGATTCGATCGGGCACTGGAGGCGCACGGCGATCCGAGTTACGAAGAGCATCGCAAAGGTTTCGATTTGATCGCGCGGCAACTTCGTGACGTGCTGGCGAAACGCGGCCTCGAGAGAATTGAAGCCGAAGGGAAACCGTTCGATCCGCACATGCACCACGCCGTCGAGCGAGTTGAATCGGAAGACGTTCCCGACGGCACGGTGCTCGGCGTCTTGCAAACCGGCTATCGATTTCACGATCGCGTGCTGCGTCCCGCCATGGTTCGCGTGGCGGCGCATCCCGCGGCGAAGACGGCGAATTAGATTGTGAGCGCGAAAAAGCGTCGCGGAATCGCTCGCGGCGCAGTGCGCATCGAATAAACAGCTCCAACTACGAGTATTGGATAACGAACCGAATGGCAACTTCTAACAAGCGGGATTACTATGAAGTTCTTGCTGTCGGCCGCGAAGTTCAGGCCGACCAGCTCAAGTCCGCATATCGCAAGGCTGCTTTGAAATGGCACCCCGACCGCAATCCCGACAATAAGCTCGAGGCAGAAGAAGAATTTCGGCAGGCAACCGAAGCCTACAGTGTGTTATCTGATCCCCAAAAGCGCTCGCTGTATGACCGCTACGGCCACGCGGGCGTGCAACAAGCGAGCGGTGGGCTCGGTGGCTTTGATGCGTCAATTTTCGAAGATTTCCACGACATCTTCGGTGATCTCTTCGGAATGGGCGACCTCTTCGGTGGCGGCCGCAGGCAGGGAACTCGTGGCCGGCGTGGCCAGCGGGGAGCGGATCTTCGCTACGACCTTTCGCTCAGCTTTGAAGAGGCCGCGACTGGCGTCAAAACGAAGATCAAAGTATTCCGTCATGAGAATTGCGGCGCTTGCAACGGTACAGGCGCGAAGGCCGGGAGCGGGGTGGCGGTTTGCGAGACTTGTAAGGGCCACGGCCAACTAAACTATCAGCAGGGATTCTTTTCGATTTCGAGAACGTGCCCGAGCTGCCAAGGGGCGGGACAAGTGATTCGCGAGGCATGCGCGCAGTGCCGCGGTCAGGGACGCACGGAACGCGATCGCGTGCTCGAAGTTGCAGTTCCCGCAGGCGTTGATTCGGAAACGCGACTCCGGTTGGCCGGCGAAGGCGAGCCGGGCGCAAATGGCGGAGCTCCTGGAGATCTCTATGTCTTCTTTCAGGTGAAGGAACATCCGTTTTTTGAGCGGCGAAATGCGGATCTTTTTTGCACGATCCCGGTTTCTTTCATTCAGGCGTCAATTGGGACAAAGATCCGCGTCCCTACTCTGAGCGGAGACGAAGAGCTGGAAATTCCGGAAGGCACACAATCCGGCCAGATTTTTCGCAGGAAGGGCAAAGGACTTCCGAATCCGCACGGGGGTNNCGCGGGGATCTCTACATCAACGTCCGCGTGGACATTCCCACGAAGCTGACGCGGGAGCAGAAGAGAATTCTCGAGCAACTGGGTCAGGTGATGAAGGTCGAGAACAAGCCCGCCGAACGGAGCACGAGTTTCTTCGACAAAGTGAAAGATATCTTCGGTTAGCGCCCTGCAGATTCAGTTCGCGGTGATGCCGCCCTGAAGTTGTGCGCAGCCCAAAGCGCATAGATGAGCGGATGAGTTGTGAGAGCAGCGTTTGTAGGCGCGCCTGCCGGCGCGCCTTTCGTGGATAGGCGCTCGAGTTTCCAAAAACATGCGTAGACGATTTTTCGTGGAAGAGTTCAAGGGTGATGCAGCCGTGCTCCGCGGCGATGCGGCGGAGCATCTCGGGCGCGTGCTGCGCGCGGAAGAAGGCCAGCTTTATGAATTGAGCGACGGCCGCCGAGTCTGGCTTGGCCGCGTTGAGAGGGTTCGCAACTCGTCGCGAAATGGCAGCGAGGTGGAATTCTCGCTCGTCGAATCGATCGAAGCGGCTACGCCATCGCTTCGCATCGAGTTGTTATTGTCGGTGGTCAAATTCGA
>PMAA01000050.1 GCA_003152355.1 Acidobacteriota bacterium
TTCAAAATCACTCCCGGCGGCGTGCTGACGACGCTGCACAGTTTTGACTACACAGACGGCGCTGATATCAACGCGCTAGTACAAGGCACCAACGGAAACTTGTACGGGACGACAATCCTTGGCGGGACCGGCGGTGACCCCCCCAGCGGCACGGTATTCGAAATCACCCCCGGCGGCACATTCACCACGATTTTCAACTTCGACAATCTCAACAACGAGAACCCTGGAGGCCCCGTCGTCGGCGCGCTGATCGAAGGCACCGGCACGGACGGCAATTTCTATGGCCTTACCGTAAACGGGGGCAGCGGCGGGTGCGGTACAGCAGGTTGTGGCACGCTTTACAGAATAACCCCGAGCGGCACGTTGACCGTGGTTTACAGCTTCCTTGGGGGGCCCACCCCGGGACTGGTCCAGGGCACCGATGGAGTTTTATACGGGGAAACGAATTCATTGGTGGGTGGCGGCGACTACGGTTCGATTTACAGCCTGTCTCTGGGCCTGGGTCCGTTCGTGGAAACGCAGCCTTCCTCCGGCGCAGTGGGAACGGTCGTCAAGATTCTCGGCACCAATCTAACCGATGCCACGAGCGTCACCTTTAACGGCACGGCAGCCAAATTCACCGTGGTGTCTAGTTCCGAAATCTCCACCGTCGTCCCCGCGGGCGCCACCACTGGCGAGCTCAAAGTGGTAACGCCCAGCGGCACGCTTTCGAGCAACGTATCGTTCATGGTGCCGTAGGTGGCCGAGCATCACGAATCTTGGAAGCCTGAACGGAAGCCAGGGCTGCGTTGGCCAGGGCCCTCATGGGCGACATTGCCGGGCATTGGCATCCTCACCTAATGTTTTCACTCCACTGACGGACCCCGCAGCGTGGGGCGCAGGCTTGCCGGGATAGCCAGTAGTTTTAGAAGACAAGAACACTCAGGACTGGCTGAACGTCTTCATAATTCCGCTCGCAAAATGGTCTGACGGTACGCCAGCTCCCACGGATGATCACTGACGCCGATCTCGACGAATTTGCCGATGCGCGTGCCAAGTCCCGACTAACGTATCAAGACCTCAATGTCCGGCAATCCGACTTATCACGCAGTACGCCGGGTTGGTCCGAGCGAATTTAGTGAATTAAAGGCGGAGCCTTAGAACCGCGTGTCACTTCAGATTTGCGTCTTCGGCTTTGGCTTGCTGGAGGATGGGGATGTCGGGATCGGCGTCTTTCCAGAGCGCGAAGAAATCATTGTAAGCGGTCTTCGCTTTGGCCGTGTCGCCAGAAAGAGCGTAAGCGCGGGCGAGGCCGAGATGGGCGAGTGCGCCAAGTGGGAAGTTTAGTGTGATTCCTCTATGGTCAAGAAATTTCTGAAACTCGGTGGCTGCAGCAGCTCCGTTGTGAGCCGCCAGCTGCGCTTGGCCGCGAATGTACACGGGATACATCGTTCCTAGTTGTAATTGGGGCGGCTCGCCTAGCTCATACGGTGCAGCAGCTTCGAGGTCAACCATAGCTTGGGTGGAATTGTTGGCATTCAGTTCCATCGCTGCCTTAATGGTCGGCAGCCAGTAGACCTTGAGCAGCGTGAACGACGGGTAGTTCTTCTCCAGTTCTTCTACGCTCGCCTTTGCACCAGCGGTTTCACCAATTCGGGCTAGCGTCAGGGCGGCAAGCAATTTCACATCCCGGCCCGGAGCCAGTGCCAGCGCTGCTGCAACATCCTGTTTCGCAATGGCGCTGTTTCCAAACTCCGCTTCCCGTAGAGCGGCATTCACCTGCCAGAGCGCCGCAGTTTCCTTCGAGTCGTTGCGGACTGCCGAATCCACCGCACGTCGCGAGAAGTCCCGTGCTTTCGCCAAGTGTCCGTAGTACGCCTCGGCGTCCGATTGGAATGACAGAAGAAGGTCTTCGTCCCCCGGCTTACCTGCGGACCACGCTACTTGCCGCTCCATCTCTGCTGTGTCGCCTTTGAGAAAGGCCAATTGATAGACTATCAAGTGCAGCACTTCAGAGTCGAGCTTGCGCTGCTGGGCCTGCTCAATCGCTTTTTTGGCGTCATCCGGTCGGTTGAGCGCCAGATAGCCGCTTGCGAGGTTGCCATAACCAACTGCAAGGTTCGGTTCCAGTCGCAGCGCCTCTTGAGTCCCCGCCACAGACTTCTCGTACTGCCCAAGCTCGCTATAAATTACCCCCAAGGTGCCGGGAGGGACCAAATCCTGCGGATAGCTCTTGGCCCACAATTCATAGACTTGAATGGCCTGCTCTAGCTCCCCAGTGACGTCTTGGTAGTACAAGCCAGCGATGCGATATTTTTCATGTTCACTGACACGGTCGCGTAGCGCGTAAGCCTTCTTAACGTTCTCCGCTGCCAGACTGGATTGTCCGAGATTGCCGTATTCGACCCCGAGACCAGCGTAGGCGTCGGCGAAATTCGGGTCCAGTTCGAGCGCGCGTTTCATGAACGGAATCGCCTCGGCGTCTCCTTTTGTGCGGCCGGTTGTAATTCCCATGCTGTAGGCTTTCAGTGCCTCAAGCGATGTCGTCGTAGCCTCAACCGGAACGTCGAACTTTTGAATGGAAGCCAGCGATTCGCCAAGTTTGCCCCGCAGGCTGGACGCCGCCTTACTCAGTGCTTTCAGCACTTCCTGCTTCGTCGCAGCCTCTTCCTGTTCCTTGGCCAGCGTATCCCCGCTGCCGCAACTGACCGCATCTATTCCGACTATGTACTGGCCGCCCAAGTTAGAAATCGAACCCAACATAATCGCCTTGCTGCCGGTGCGCACGCAGAGTTCCCCGGCTACGTCACGCGTGATGCGGTCGCTCGGTTGGCGGCCCATCAGCCGCATTGTTTCACTCACTTTGCGGTCGGAGAGGATGTTGAGAAACGGAGACTGCCCGAGCTGCACGGCCAGCGCCTGCTTCAACGCGCCATCGAACACGGGGTCACCGGTGGTGTTGTCGAAATCGGCGAGGACGATAGTGTCCTTCTCGGTCAACGGCGCTGCTGGACGCGAGCGGAAATAGAGAACGCCAGCGACCAATGCGACCACCACAACAACGGCAGCGGGAACGAGAATCTTCCGGAGTTTTTTTCCTCCGGTGACCGGAACCTCAGGGACTTTCACGGCAGCCGATGAAGCAGCAGCAGGAACAGAAGCCGCAGACGGCGTGGGCTGCTGGACGACGCGTTGAGAGCCTGTATCCTGTGCCGCTGTGATCGTTCCAGAATGCGCTGCCGACATTTGGCCTGAACTCGTGTCTCGCTTCAGACGCATCAACTCGGAACGCATCTCGTTAGCGTGCTGATAACGCAGATCGCGGTCTTTCTCCAGCGCACGATTGATCACGTCTTCGAGCTTCGCCGGGACAGCGGGATTCAACCTGACTGGAGCGGCCGGGTCGCTATGCAGAATCGCATCGGTCGTCATTCCCGATGTGTCGCCGCGAAAAGGGAGAGTGCCCGTCGCCATTTCATAGAGCACCACGCCAAATGAAAACAGGTCGGTTCTTGCGTCCAATTCCTTGCCCAGCACCTGCTCCGGCGACATATAGGCAACAGTGCCCACTGCCGTTCCCGGACTGGTCAGTTGCTCCGCGCTCACTCCTCGAACCGCATCAGCGGTCTGCGTGGCTTCCGAAGCCGCTGCTTCGCTCTTCGAAGTCAGCTTCGCCAAACCAAAATCTAGAATCTTCGCGTGGCCTCGTTTGGTGACAAAAATGTTGGCGGGCTTGATGTCTCGATGAACGATGCCTTCGGAGTGGGCGGCATCCAAAGCGTCGGCAATTTCAATCGCCAGACCGAGCAGAACTTCCGTCTCGACGGGCTTTCCCGCGATGCGCTGTTTCAGCGTCGCGCCGTCCAGGAATTCCATGACGATATAAGCGCGGCCGTTCTCTTCGCCGATATCGTAAATCGTGCAGA
>PMAA01000083.1 GCA_003152355.1 Acidobacteriota bacterium
CGACGACAATGCCCGTCACAACTACGGCTGCGAGTGCGTACAAGAAGACCCGAGCATCCGGACTAAAGTCCAATCGCACAGGCAAATCCGTCGCGAGCGGCAGTGAACTCAGTACGCCGCTGGCCCACGTCGCAAGCAAAGCCCCGGCAGCTCCGCCGCAGAGCGCCAGCAAGAGACTCTCGGTGAGAAATTGCCGGATCAATCGCCCGCGCTTCGCACCCAACGCCGCGCGGATGGCCATTTCACGCTGCCGAACCGTCGCGCGCACCAGCAGTACATTTGCAATGTTGAAGCAAGCCAAAAGAAGCACAGTCCCGGCGAGCACAAGAAAGATCGCGGCTACAGCAGGAATCTGATTTTCGGAATCCGGCTCTGGCCGCGCGCGCCTTTCCGGGTATAGGCGAATCGTGATGCCTTTGTTCGTCTCCGGATATTGCTGCGCGAGCCGGCCGCCCACAACATTCATCGCCGTCTCAGCCTGCTTTAGCGGCGTACCGGGTTTTAGCCGGCCAAGGAGTTGAAATTGGCGATCGCTTCGATCCGTCCAGAATTTGCCCTCGTCGGACGCGATCGCCGCCGCCATGCTGATGGGGACGTAGCCCTGGCAATCCACGATCGAATACGCGCCGTAGAAACCTTTGGGCGCGACGCCAACAACGGTCATCGGATGCCCGTTCACAAGAACCTGCTTGCCCGCGATGCTCGCGTCGCCGCCGAACCGCGATTGCCAGTACGTGTAACCGAGAACTATCACGGGATCCGAGCCCGTGGACTGCCCTTCGGTTGGCAGAATGAACCGGCCCTCCGCAGGTTGGATACCGAGCGCCGAGAAGAAATTCCCCGAAACGTACTCGAGCACCACCTGGCTCGCGTTCCCATTGGCGGATAATCCCGCGATCGTAAGTTGATAGGCCATCAAATCACTGAGTCCATCAGCTTGTTTTTGCAGATCCACAAAATCCGGATACGAGAAAGTGTGCGTCAACGGATTGTTTTTCTGATCCGTTGCGAGCACGACGATCTGCTCCGCGTGCGCCACGGGCATTGGCCGCAGCAGGATTGCGTTCACAATGCTGAAAATCGTCGTGTTGGCCGCCATTCCGAACGCCAACGTTACGATTGCCACGAACGTGAATCCCGGAGATTTCCGCAGCGTTCGCAATCCAAATCGAATGTCCTGCAAGAAATCGTTCATATGGTTCGTCCTTTGCCGAATTCCCATGCCGGCAATCTGAACTTCAAGTTTCTTTATTCGTGACGCAAGGCAACCAGCGGATCCACTTGCGTCGCGCGGCGCACGGGCAAATAACACGCGGTGAAAGCCACCAGCGCGCTCAGCGCAATATCGGCCACGTAAATCATCGGATCGCTCGAGCGCACACCGAACAACAGAGATTCGCTGATCTTCGCGAGCCCGTAAGCTGCGGGCAATCCCACGGCCGCGCCTACGAGCACCATCAATCCGACCTCGCGTGAGATCAGCCGGACCACGTCGCTGGTGCCGGCGCCTAGCGCCATTCGAATGCCGATCTCACGTCGCCGCTGGACAACGAGATAAGCAAGCAGTGCGTAAATCCCGAGCGCGGCCAGCAGCGCTGCGAGGATCCCAAAGCCCGAAGACAGTGCGCCGACGAGTCTCTCCGCGAACAAATCTTCATCCACCAGGCGCGCCATCGTCTTGAGATCGAAGACGGGCAGGTTCGCGTCAAGCTTTTGAACTTCCGTCCGCAGGTCCGGCGTAAGCAACAACGGATCCTGATTCGTCCGGACGTAGAACGTCACGCTGCGCAGTTCAGCATCAGGTTTCTGCGTATCGGGCAGATAAACAAATGGCACCACGTCTGACCGGACATGCGCCTGTTGCGCGTCCTTCACGACTCCTACAATTTCCACGTCGGGCTTGCCATCACTGGCGCTCCAACCGAATCGCTGACCGACGGGCTCTTGCCCCGGAAATAGCTGCCGTACGGCTGTCTCGCTGAGAATCGCGACTTTTTCACTTGTGTCAGTGTCAGCAGGGGTGAAATCACGTCCCTTGAGCAGAGGAATCCCCAGGGTCGAGAAGTATTTTGGGCCCACCCAGTCGCGACTGACATGACGCTTATGAGCCGCCGAATTGTCCGTGCCCGGTATCGCTATGTTGGACCCATCGGTAGTGCCGGTCAGAGTCGCGATAACCGACGAACTCGCCGCCTTCACTCCCGGCAGCGCCGCCAAACGCTCGCGTAATTCCGCGCTCAGCGCCGCCGTGCGGACTGGCGTGTAACCGTTCAATTGCGGCGCGATGGTGAACGTAATCAGATTGTCTGGCGCGAGTCCCAGGGCCACGTGCCGCAGTTTCCAAAGCGTGCGTGTAAACAAGCCCGCCCCGGCCAACAAAAGAACGGTGAATGCCACCTGCGCGGCCACCAATCCTTTTCGAAAACGAACGTGAGACAACCCCTCTGAAGTCGTCGAGCCCTGATCTTTCAGCGCTTGTGACACGTCGGTGCGCGTCACCCGCCATGCAGGCACGAGCCCGAAGACAAGCCCGGAGAGAGCGGTCACTGCAATTGAAAACAAGAGAACGTGCCAATTCAGGCGCGTGGTTAGGCCTTCGATGCTAGCGTCGTTTTGCAACGTCGCAATCAGAGCGTCGATCGTCCACGCCGCAACCAGCAGTCCCAGCGCGCCGCCGACGAACGCGCAAATCAAACTCTCCACCAGGATCTGCCGCATCATTCGCCACCGGCTCGCGCCCATCGCCGTCCGAATCGCAAACTCCCGTTGCCGGCCCGCGCCGCGCGCGAGCAGCAGGCTCGCGATGTTCGCGCACGCCAGAATAAGAACGAGCGTCACCATCATCATCAAAACGTTCAATGGCGTGCTGGCATCACGCTGGAGCGTATCGCGTCCCTTTCCTCCCGGCGCGACGCTAAGCTGCTTGGCAAGAAACTCCTGCCGCTCCTTCTCGTTCCAGCCATTAATTTTGGTAAGTTGTTCTTCGAGGAGCGGCTTGTAGGCTGTGTTGATTCCAGACTGAGCCTGCNNNACAAAAACATCAGATACCTGGCCGATCTGAATGCCTGTGAATCCAGCGCGAGTCACACCGACCACCGTCATCGGAGTGCTGTTCACCTGGATTGATTGGTTGAGGATGCTGGGATCGCCGCCAAAGCGCCGAATCCAATAGCCGTTGCTCAGGACGACGACAGGTTGGGCGCCGGGGATTTTGTCGTCGTCGGAACTGAAGACGCGCCCGAGCGCAGGCTGCACGCCGAGAACCGCAAAAAAGTTGCCGGAGACGAGATCTCCTTGCGCTCTTTCCGTGTCGCCGTGATAAGAAACGCTCGCGTCGAAGGGATAGCGCGCCATCAGCCCGGAAAAAACCTTATTGCTATCGCGAAGCCCTTTGTACATCGGGAATGAAAACGACTCTGAGTCGTCGCCATCGCTCCACGTGTGTCCCGTAGTGAGGCCGGGATTGCGGAGAACGGCCAATTCATTCGGATTTTTTACCGGTAGGCGGCGCAGAAGGACTTGGTTGAACACCGAGAAAATTGCGGTGTTCGCGCCGATTCCGAGCGCGAGCGTCAAAATCGCGACGAGCGTGAAACCGGGGCTTCGACGCAAAGTCCGAACGCCGTAATTCAGATCCTGCCAGATTGCACCCATCCAGCTCCTTTTTCGGCTTGCTAGCGTGGATTACTCAAACGTGTCGGTGTATACGCAATGGGATCGCGAAGAGTTCGTGCAGATTTTGTGCCAGGCCTGCCTGACGCTAAGGTGCTTATGCTCTGTCAGATAGGACAGTTTGGGTAGGATTGGCTGGGGCGGAATTGCCCGCTTCCGGGACGCGCGCTTACGAAAGCGGACATCGAGAACCTAACTCGTGGCTGCCCTTGATGATATCCCCAACCGCCCGTTAACGCCTGATTTCGTGGGACACCGCGACCAACTCCCACTGCTGAGATCCGACAGGGATTCTGACTCCGAAGATCGGAGAGGCCTCGTCGTCAGCGCGTCCGCCTGCGAATGCGACTTGTCCTGCGGACTGTGTACGTCAGTCCGCAGGACACCGCGAGCTAACTCAGGTTAAAAAGCATCGACATCGATGATCGCTTGAGCAAAATCCTTCGGCGCTTCCTGCGGCAAGTTGTGGCCGATGCCGCCGGTGACGATCCGGCTCGCATATTTGCCGGTGAATTTATTCGCGTAGGCACTGGGGTCCGGATGCGGCGCGCCATTGGCGTCACCTTCCATCGTGATTGTGGGCACGGTGATTGCCGAAGCTTGGGCAAGCTTCGCTTCCAGATCGTCATATTTCGCTTCGCCTTCGGCGAGTCCGAGCCGAAAGCGGTAGTCATGAATGACGATTGCGACGTGATCCGCGTTCTCGAACGACGCCGCGGTGCGATCGAACGTGGCGTCGTCGAAATTCCACTTCGGCGATGCCAACTTCCAAATGAGCTTTGAAAAATCGTGCCGGTACTTGTCGTAGCCGGCTTGGCCGCGTTCCGTGGAAAAATAAAATTGGTACCACCATTGAAGCTCAGCGGCTGGCGGCAACGGCGCGCGTTGGGATGCCTGACTGCTGATCAGATATCCGCTCACGGAGACGAGCGCTTTGCAGCGTTCGGGCCAGAGAATCGCGATAATGTCGGCGGTTCGCCCGCCCCAGTCAAAACCGCCGATGATTGCCTTCTGAATCTTCAGAGCATCCATGAGCGCGATAGCGTCGAGAGCAACTACCGATGGCTGGGCATTGCGCATTGTGTCGGCGGAGAGAAAGGTCGTCGAGCCATAGCCGCGCAGATACGGCACGATCACTCTGTAGCCCTTCGACGCCAAGATCGGAGCGACATCCACAAAGCTGTAAATGTCGTACGGCCAGCCGTGCAACAGTATGACGGGCCGGCCATCGCTCGGACCAGCTTCAGCGTATCCAATGTTGAGAAGGCCGGCGTTAATCTGCTTGAGTGGAGCGAACGATGCATTCGAGGCCGGCCGACTCGCGGAAACGCCTGCCCGCTCTCCACTGCTGGCGTTCTCTTCCGCTTCCGCGGAACCGGTCATGAGGAATTTGGCGGCAGCGACAGACATAGCGATAGTGCCCAACAGGCCGCGGCGACCACTATTAATTCCTTCAGACATTTTTCTCTCTCCTTTGGATTCAAATTAGTCGAGAAACGCCGGCTCCACATTCAATAGTCTGAGTCAGCAGAACTCGACGTTGCGTTCATTTAAATTCCTTGGAACATCTGTCACCAACTCAGGGCCCAAATCCTTTTTGGATTTGAACAAGACGCTCTTACAGGTCGAATCGACCCACTGCCTTCCTTTCTGGGTCACTTTCCTCGCCTCGCTCCGTGGCGCAAACTTGAGCCGAGAAGCACTACGGATTGGGCGTTTTGAGGCCGCCTAAGGTTGGTACCCGTCCGCCATCCATCAAGCGAATAGTTCAATGCGAGATTGAGGCCAGGGACCCTCTCCTCTTGGCGGTGGGGGCGGCATTACGGTGCCGCCGATTCCTCGAATGCGGTCATAAATCGCGGCTGCGTGCGCCTTCACATCGTCACAGCTCGCCAGGTTAAACGCCTTGCTCATGCCNNTCATTGCGCCTCCCAGAACTGGATCATGCGTATCTCACACTCAAAGTCGCGGCTTGCGCTGTTTCCGAACAGCCAAAGTTTTCCGTCTGCACCTGGACGGCAGTAACGCTATAGGGTTTCTCGCTGGCATTCTAGCAGCGGTCTCAAACGGCGCGCGCCGCCGATGACGATGGCGTCATAGTCGCTCATGTTGGCAGCTCGGTCCCGGCCTGCTCCGCCACCATGTACGCGGCATACCAGTCGGGCCAGTTCGGATCTGCCTTGCCGATGCGCTTCTCATGCTCGCCGTGGGCAGCCTCCGCACGCCGAAGCGCGCTCGCCAAGNNTTGCCGTCGGGATCGCTTAACGTGGCGAACGAGCCGTAGGTGGCGTGCTCGGGCGCTGGCCCGGTGACGCGACCGCTCGTGGCGTCGCGCTGGAATTGAGCGCCCGGCGTCGCGGCGTGAAACACGTCGCTCACCTCGACATCACGGGCGACGAGCTCGTCGCACGCGGCCGCAATGTCGGAGACAACCAGGTACAAGCTCTGGGCCGAGCCAGGCGCGGCCGGCGTCATGTTTGTGCCGAATTGGACCGAGCACTCCGAGCCGGGCGGCGTGAACTGAACGATCCGAAAGCCGTTATCGAAGCGAAAGTCGGCGTCGAGCCGCCAACCGAGCTTTCCGTAGAACTCCTTCGCGTGGTCAACATCCGAAACGGGGATGACAACGACCTCGAGCTTCAGGTCGACTCTCGCGACGCTCGTATCGATGCCACGGACTGCGTTCGTGCTCATAGCTGCCTCCTGAGTTGCATTATTATCTTTGCCTTTTGGTGATCGAGCAAAGTCGCCGATAATTCACTCCTCGAAATCTCTAACCAAATGTGAAGTCAAGAGCCTGAACGCCAGGATCGAGGAATTCGATCTCGAAGGTTCGGTCGACGATTGGACCTTTTTGCCGGATGAGCTGATAGAGCCTGGGCTCCCGAATTTCGCCGGAGCCGTCCGGGGCAGTGTCAACGCCGCAATTTTCGCCGGGAGCGGAGCCGTCCAATGTCACCTTAAAGCGAACGGACTTACCGTCCTTCGCCGGTGCTAATACTAAGTTCAGATCGCGGCTGTGGAACCGGAACACGATCTTTCCAGGCACTGCCTGGAGCACAGCGCTCTCGCCATTGACGTTCCACGACCCGCTCAATCCCCACTGGTTTAACGAGGGTTTCGCTGGCGCGCTGTATACCTGGATTGAATCTTTGTGCACTCTTTCGGGCGAGGCGAAATTCTGGGCCTGGCGATATCCAATATACGTTTCGGGAGATCGCCCATCCGCCCAGTCAGGAGCGGCCTCGATTCCTACAGCGGATACGTTAGTCGTGTCAGAAGCGAGGGCAGTCGCTCCGCTTTCCTTCAGGAGTTCCTGGATGACGCGCTCGATGTTGCCATAATCGCCTTCCCCAAAGTGGTGGAACCGAATTCGCCCTGTCGCGTCGACGAGATACTGGGCGGGCCAATATTGGTTATTAAACGATTGCCAGATTTTATAGTTGCTGTCGATTGCGACCGGATACGTAAGGTTCAAATGGCGCACGGCATTTTCCACGTTCATCGGTTCGTGCTCGAACGAAAACTCCGGCGTATGCACCCCGATCACAACCAAGCCCGCATCCTTATATTTTGCCGCCCAGCTTTTTACGTAAGGCAGAGGGCGCAGAGAGTTTATGCATGTGTAAGTCCAGAAATCGACCAGCACAACCTTTCCGCGAAGCGACGTGCGGCTCAAGGGAACCGAATTGAGCCAGGCGATGGCGCCGTCCAAGTCAGGCATCTCGCCTTCGTCGCCGAATGAAGAGTGAAATCCGCGCTGTAAGGTCGCTTGAGCAGCTACGTTTCGGGGACGGAATGCGCCGATCAAACTGTCTTCCGCTTTGGCAGTATTCATGAAGTGAAACCTCGTGATTACATTCGCGTCGGAACACAAAGCAAGTGCGACAAACCCCACAATGACGGCCACGGCAAGTGCGCGACGAACTGAATCTGCGGTAAATGAATGTCGCTTCATGGTCGAGACCTCTATTTCTATGCCTGCTAAGGTAGGGCGAAAACGTCGACATCAACGATGGCCTTGGCAAAGGCTTGCGAGCTTCCTGGGAGATTGTGCCCGACGCCGCCCGTGACAATCTGGTTTGCATACTTGCCAGAGGAATTTTTTAGCTTAGGAACTGGGGTCTCAGTGCGGCACACCATTGGCGTCACCTTCAAGCGTAATTGCGGGCACGGTGATGACTGGGCCTTGGGCAAGCTTCTTTCCCAGATCGTCATATTTCGGCTCGCCTTCAGCGAGTCCGAGGCGCCAGCGATAGTTATGGATGACGATAGCGACGTGATCCGCGTTCTCAAACGACGCCGCACTGGGATCGATGGAATGCCCCCCATCGGGCCCCAGTATATGCTTCATGACATTCGTCCTGAGCCGCACAAGCAGCGTGGCTTTAGCGAATCGGCATTTGCGAAAATCCGACGATGTGAAATCCCGGTTAGATCGACTTCTTTATGATTTGTCTATATACAAGAAACATAAGAAGCTGTCCATCCATACGAACGCTGACGGTCAAACTGGTTGGAACGACGGCGCTGAAATACTTGCTGCGCCGTATCGAGAACGAGGTGGAGACCGATGCACTCAGAAAGCTGCGCGATTCCGGGCGTCTCTCGGCCCGTTCGGAAATAATGAACATTCTTGGTAAACCCATGAATTGGAACTGAGACACTACTGGAACAGCGGCTTACGATACGAGGGCGGCAATTAAACGGAGCTGTCTAGACTGCTTTCGATTTCTCAAGCTCTTCGGTGAGCGCGGGAACAATCTCGAAAAGATCGCCGACGATTCCGTAATCGGCGACCTCGAAAATCGGCGCATTCTGATCTTTGTTGATCGCGACGATCGTGCGCGAACCCTTCATGCCGACAACGTGTTGTATCGCGCCGCTGATTCCGAGTGCCAAATAGAGCTTCGGCGCGACTGTCTGGCCCGAGCTGCCGATCTGGCGATCCATTGGCAGCCAGCCTTCGTCGCAGATGGGCCGCGACGCCGCGAGTTCCGCTCCCAGGGCCTTCGCAAGTTTTTCGGCCAATTGAATATTCTCGGGCGCCTTAATGCCGCGGCCAATCGCAACAAGAAGCGGCGCCTGCGTGAGATCCACCGCCTGCTTAGCCTCGCGAAATAATTCAAGCGGCTTCGTGCGAATTTGATCCGGTTGCAGTTCCACGCTCACGGCTTTCACCGGCGCTTTGCCGTCTTGACGCCGCGCAGCCTGATCGCCGCGAAAGGCGCCGGCCTGAAACGTCGCGATCCACGGCGCATCGCCCTCAAAGACCACGTCCGCGGCCGTCCTGCCCTGAAACATCTGGCGAACGAAAATGAGTTTGCCGCTCTCGTAGCGATAGCCGGTGCAATCGCCGATCATGCCCTTGCCGAGCGCCGCCGCTAACTTCGGCGCGAAATCGCGCACCTGATACGTGTGCGGCATAAGAACGAGATCCGGCTTGGCGCTCTCTACAACCTGCCGCAACGCTAGCGTGAAACCATCCGGAGTGTATTGATTCAGAAGATCGTGCTCGACGAGAAGAACTTCCTCCATTTCGTATCCGGCGAGCTCATCTGCCAACGCGGCGACACTCTTGCCGATGACGACACCACTAAGCGTCCCGCCGGTTTGCTTCGCGGCCTGCTGAGCCGCGGAAAGCGTCTCGAAACTCGTCTTGTTCCACTTGCCTTCGCGCTGTTCGGTGATCAGTAAAATCTTCATCAGATTGTTCGCCAGCCTCTCCTATAGAACGCGCGCGTCGTGCTTCAATTTTTCGACAAGCTTCGCGGCAACTTCTTTCGGCGTACCGGTGAGAAACTCAGTCTTTTTCGATTTCTGCGGAATATAAATCTTCTGCACGCGCTGCGTCAGCGCATCCGGTACGCCAAGCGATCCGCGCTGCACGATCGCAATCTCCTTCTTCTTTGCCGCCATGATTCCCTTCAACGTGGCGTATCGCGGCTTGTTTATTCCGGACTGAATCGAGAGAACGGCTGGCAGCGGCAATTCCACCCACTGGAACCAACCGGCCTCAAGTTCGCGCTTCAATTTCATATGCCCTTCCGTCACTTCGATCTGCATGATGATCGTGGCGTGAGGAAGTCCAAGCAATTCCGCAAGTAACACGCCTGTCTGGCCGAAGCCTTGATCGTCGCTTTGCAGGCCGGTGAGAAGGAGATCGAATTTTTCGTTCTGAATGGCCGCCGCAATCGAACGCGCCGAACCGAGCGGATCGAGTTTGAAAAACTGGTCGTCAACGATGTGGACACCGCGATCCGCGCCCTTCGCCAGCGCTTCCTTGATCGTCTGTTTCACGCGGTCCGGGCCCATGGAAATCGCGACAACCTCGCCGCCGTGCTTTTCCTTTAGGCGCAGCGCTTCTTCGAGCGCGAAACCGTCGGGCTCGTTCGTCTCGAAACCGATATCCGATTGGCGAATCCATGCGCCCGACTCGGCAATCGCCAGCGGCGCGTCCTTCGCGGGAACTTGCTTGACGCAAACACCGATTTTCAAAACAGCCTCCAGCTCTAGGACAACGCTTCAGGGGATTTCAGATCAAGAAATTCAGATTTGAATCCTCGGGATGCGAATCGTTGGCTCTCGCAAACTCAGCTGCCGGTCGAGGTCAGCGCGCTTCCCACTTCTTAAAAAGCAGAGACGCGTTCGTTCCGCCAAACCCGAATGAATTCGAAAGCGCGTATCGCAATTCGGCCTTTCGCGCCGTATTCGGAACGTAATCGAGATCGCACGCAGGATCCGGATTCTCGTAATTGACAGTCGGCGGCAAAATCTGGTCGCGAAGCGCGAGCACGCTGATTCCCGCTTCGAGTCCCCCGGCGCCACCGAGAAGATGTCCAGTCATGGATTTGGTCGAACTCACCGCAAGTTTCTTGGCATGTTCACCGAACGCGCGCTTCAAGGCCACCGTTTCGATGGCATCTCCGATCGTCGTGGATGTCCCGTGCGCATTCACATAGTCGACGGCATCGGCGGCGACGCCCGCATCTTTCAGAGTCGCAAGTGTCACCCGGTAAGCGCCATCGCCCTGCTCTGCGGGCTGGGTGATATGAAACGCGTCGCCCGACATGCCGTAGCCAACGAGCTCCGCAATGATGTTGGCGCCGCGCCGTTGAGCGTTCTCGAGCGATTCGAGAATCAGAACGCCCGCGCCCTCGCCCACCACAAATCCATCGCGCTGCGCGTCGAACGGCCGGCTCGCGCGTTCCGGCTCATCGTTGCGGGTCGAAAGCGCTTTCATCGCCGCAAATCCTCCAACGCCCATAGGCGTGATCGCCGCCTCCGCTCCTCCCGCGATCATCACTTCCGCGGCGTCGCGCTGGATGATCTTCATCGCGTCGCCAATGGCATGCGCCGAAGCCGAGCATGCCGTCGCCGTTGCCGAGTTCGGCCCTCGCGCCCCGTATCGAATGGAAACGAAGCCCGACGCAAGATTCACGATCGCTGCGGGTATAAAGAAAGGAGAAATTTTCCCCGGCCCGCCCTGAAGAAATTTGGAATGCTCGCGCTCGATGACGTCGAATCCGCCGATGCCCGAAGAAATATAAACGCCGGTGGAGTCGGCAATCTCGGGCGTCACCTGCAGTCCGGCCATCTTGACGGCGAAATCAGTGGCGGCCATGGCCAGTTGAATGAACCGGCCCATTTTCTTGATTTCTTTTTTCTCAATCCAATTGAGGGGATCGAAACCGCGAACCTCGCCGGCTATCCGGCAATCGAAATTCGTGGTGTCGAAATGGGTGATCGGGCCGATGCCGCTTTTTCCGGCGACGATGTTTTTCCATACTTCATCGGTGCCGATGCCACATCCGCAAACTAGGCCCACACCTGTCACCACAACGCGGCGATTCAATGCGCCTTCTCTCCTGTTCGGAATGGAACGGCTGGACTATTTCTTCGAGTGCTTCTCGATGTAAGCGACCGCGTCCTTCACGGTTGTGATTTTTTCGGCGTCTTCGTCCGGAATCTCGATGCCGAACGCCTCTTCGAAGGCCATGACGAGTTCGACCGTATCCAGTGAATCGGCGCCCAGATCGTCCACAAACGATGCGGTCGGGGTCACTTCGCCCTCGTCCACACCGAGTTGCTCGACGATGATCTGCTTCACGCGTTCTTCGACGCTGGCCATTCTGTATGTTCCTCCGCTATCGGCAAGCTGCAACCGCGCACTTGATCTATCCGGACGGTCGCGCCGTGTCAAATTTGGTCAAGCCAAAGCATTCTATGCGTCGCTCGTGGCGCGGTCAACCATTGGCGCCCCGTACCGCCGCCGCACGCACCTCAGCCCATGTACATTCCGCCGTTTACGTCAAGGACATGCCCGGTGATGTACGCTGCCTCGTCGCTGGCGAGGAACACGATCGCTGTGGCGACGTCAACATCCGTGCCCGCACGTCCCAGAGGAATTCGCCCCAGCATGAAATCTTTGACGTTTTGAGGCAGCGGGTCCGTCATTGGTGTCGTGATGAAGCCGGGTGCGACAGCGTTTACCGTAATATTGCGTGAAGCCACTTCCACAGCGATAGCCCGCGTCAGCCCGATCATTCCCGCCTTCGCCGCGACATAATTTGCCTGCCCGGGATTTCCCGTTTCGGCGACAACCGAGCTCACGTTGATGATTCGCCCGGAGCGTTGCTTCAGCATTGAGCCGAGCGCTTGTTGCGTGCAGAGATGCGCGCCGGTGAGATTGGTGCGAATCACGGCATCCCAGTCCTCGAGTTTCATGCGCAGCGCCAGAGTGTCGCGGGACACGCCGGCGTTGTTTACGAGTATGTCGAGCCGCCCGAATTTCGCCAGCACTTGCTGGAATCCAGCCTTCACCTGCGCGGGATCGGAAACATCCATCGGAACCGCGAGCGCTTCGCCTCCTGCCGCCTGGATCTCGGCGGCCAGCAGCCCGAGCTTCTCCACGTTCCGCGCTGCCACTGCGACCTTCGCGCCGGCTTCGACAAGCGAAAGAGAGGTCGCGCGGCCGATTCCCTGCGACGCACCTGTAACCAACGCGACTTTATCTTTCAGTGAAAACATATTGCGATTAGGCCTCGGCTGTTTCCGCTCGCGCTTGTTGAATCTTTTCGAGCGCCGCCTGAAGGCTGGCGGAATCATCAACTCCGACGCAGCGAACTGACCGGTCAATCTGCCGAAGAAGACCACTCAGCACTTTTCCGGGCCCAACTTCGACAAACATGTGAACACCGCTTTCGATCATCTCGTGGACAGAATCAAGCCAGCGAACCGGCAGGCACACTTGCCGGATGAGCGCCTCACGCGCTTCGTTTCCGCTCGAAATGTCCTCGGCATCCGCATTGGTAACCAACGGAAAGCGCAGATCGTGAAACTTTATCTCTCGCAAATCTGCTTCGAGCCGCTTCTGTGCAGGCGCCATCAGTTCGCAATGGAATGGCGCGGAGACAGGCAGAATAACCGCCCGCTTGGCGCCGCTCTGCGAGGCGATTTCCACGGCGCGCTTCACCGCGGCCGCCGTGCCCGAAATCACCGTTTGCTCGGGAGAATTAAGATTGGCCGCTGAGACAACTTCGCCCTCAGCCGCCTTCTTTGCGATGTCGTGAACCTCGGCGGGAGCGAGTCCCAGAATCGCAGCCATCGCCCCTTGGCCTGCCGGAACGGCCTCTTGCATGTACTTGCCGCGCTTGTGGACAAGCTTCACCGCGTCGGCGAAATCGAGTCCGCCCGCGGCGACGAGTGCCGAATATTCTCCGAGACTGTGGCCCGCGGCCACGTCCGGCACAATCCCCTTCTCTTCCAGAACTCGAAACGCCGCGACGGAAACCGTCAGTATTGCGGGCTGAGTATTCTCCGTCAGCTTGAGGTCATCTTCGGTGCCCTCAAAGCAGATTTTTGAAATCGAGAACCCCAATGCGGAGTCAGCCTCGTCAAAGACGCGGCGTGCGACCGGAAATTTCTCCGCAAGGTCGCGGCCCATGCCTGGATATTGCGAGGCTTGTCCGGGGAACAAGAATGCAAGCTTAGCCATAAACGTGTCCGCTTCGTTTTCTCGTGGAATTTGCGTGAACGGCGAGCCGGGACGGGACCCACCGCGCAGCGCGAGCTTGGTTATCCCTTGGCGGCCAGCGCGACTGCCGCGAGTTCTCGATCGATCTTTTCGTTCACTTTGGATCGGCAAAGTTCGGCGGCCACGCGAATCGCATTCTTGATGGCATTGGGATTCGAACTGCCATGGCCGATCACCGCCGTCCCACGAACACCGAGAAGCGGTGCGCCGCCGTACTCCGAATAATCAATCTTCTTTCGAAAGTCCTTGAATGCTTTGCGCGCGAGAACGTAGCCCGCCTTCGCGCTGAGACTGCTCGTCAATGCCGTCTTCAAAAGCCCGGTAATGTGCAAGACGACCCCTTCACTGATCTTCAGCGCGACGTTGCCGATGAAGCCGTCGCACACGATTACGTCCACATCGCCGTTGAATACGTCCCGGCCTTCCACGTTTCCTGTGAAATTCAGCGTCGTCTGCTTCAAAAGATTCGCCGCCTCGCGCGTAAGTTCGTTGCCTTTCATTTCCTCTTCGCCGATCGAAAGAAGCGCAACGCGAGGCCGCTTCGTGCCGAAAATCGCCCGGTAGTAAATCTCGCCCATCACCGCAAATTGCTCGATTTGCTCCGGCTTCGAATCCACGTTTGCGCCAACGTCAATGATCACCGTCACGGTGCCTTTCGACGTCGGGAAAGGGGCGGCAAGCGCCGGACGATCTACCGCGGCCAGTGTGCCAAGAATAAACCGCACCGTCGTCATCACCGCGCCCGTATTCCCGGCGCTCACCAGTCCGTCGGCCTTGCCCTCACGAACCAGCCGCGCGGCAACGTGAACGGAGCTGTCTTTCTTCCTGCGGAACGCCTGTGACGGCGAATCCGTCATCGCGATCACTTCCGTGGCGTTGGCGACATCGATCGGCAGCCCCTTGGCCCGATGGCGCGCCAGCTCCTGGCGCACCGTCGCCTCAATACCGACGAGGACCACGCGCACGTCTAGCTCGCGCGCCGCGAGGACCGCTCCTTCCACTTCGGCACGAGGAGCGTTATCTCCCCCCATTGCGTCAAGGGCGATGGTGATCATTTCTGCACCGATTCGAGTGGCGGGGAAAAGTTAGGCCGATCAGGCCTTCGTGTCAATAACTTCGCGTCCCTTGTAAAAACCGCAATGCGGACAAGCATTGTGTGGGAGCTTCCGCTCGTGGCAATTCGGGCATTCGCCCAGGGTAGGCGCCGTTAGGAAGTCATGCGCGCGCCGCTTGCTCGTGCGCGCTTTGGAATGGCGTCGCTTGGGATTTGGCATCGAAACTCCTCATCAAAGAAACGGGCGGAATCCGCCCGAAATCGAAGTTAACAGTGTAGCTGTCTATTGCTTTTTAGACCAGTCCTGCTTGAGGCGGGCCAGTGGTGCGAGCCTGGCGTCGGTTGGATGCTTCTCGCAGCGGCATTCCTCGTGATTCAAATTCACGCCGCAGTGCGGGCAAAGCCCGCGGCAATCGCTGCGGCAAATCACTTTCATGGGGATCGCGAGGTTCACTTGCTCGGCGAGAATGTCCGCGAGGAACATCCCATCGCCTTCGAAGAACCCGATGTCAGTTTCGTCCAGATTCAGTTGCGCTTCGTCATCATCGGGGACCGAAGTGACCGAACGGTAAAAGAGGTCGAAATCGCGGCCGACTTCTTCAACGACCGTATCGAGACACCGCGCGCACACCAATTCCAGCCGGGTGTGGAATTCGCCGGTTATGCGAATCTGCCCTTCAATCAACTCCGCAGTGGCCCGGATCTCGAGCGGTTCCACCTGACGCATTTCCGAGGAATGCAAATCGAGCGTTCCTGGGGCGTAGGTCCTGCGGATGCGGGCCTTGTGGAGCGCGAGTTCATGAACATCTAGAAACATCGTTTTCCCCGCATTAACGCGCCTGAAAGGCCATTATAGAGCGCGCCTCTTCGATGTCAAGAAACCGCGCTCGGCCCTGCCCCGATCTGACACCAAACGAATAACGGCCGAAATCCGTCCAAGAAACCCGGTTCTCGGCGGAATATCGCTCCTGTTTGCCGCATGTTGGCGTTTCCACCAGCGCGGCCGCCGGCTCACGCTTCATCAATTGTCTTAACCGCCGTTGGACGAACGTTTTTCTGATGCTGTCGCAGCAAGTATTGATCCGTCATGCCCGCAATGTAGTCGCAGATTACCCGGGCGAGCGGCCCGCGATTCGCCTGTTCCCGATAAAAGTCAGGCATAGCATCAGGATGATCCAGATAAAACTGAAAAAGCTCGTCGAGCGCTTGGACCGATTGCTCGCGATCCTCATCAATGGCCGGAAGCGCGTAAAGATTTGCGAGCAGAAAATGCTTCAGCTCGGTGTTCGATTGCGCGACACCTTTTGAAAACGACGCCAACCTTGTGCCGTGACGTCGAATGTCCTCGGCCGTCCGGGCACCCGCCTGTTGCACTTGCCGTTGCGTTTCGTTGATTAGATCGGTCGCGAGCAAATCCAGAACTCGCTTGAGCGCCTCGTTGAAAATCAGTTTCGGGCGGCCCGTTGGATGATTGCGTTCGACTTCCGAGTACATCGCGTCAAACACCGGCACCGATCGGCGCACGCGTTCGATTTCAACCAAATGCGCCTCGTAGCCGTCGTCGAGATCGGCGGTGTTGTAGGCGATTTCATCCACAAGGTCGATGAGCTGCGCTTCCAGCGGCGGCTGTTGATCGAGAAGATATTCTGCCAATTCCGGATAATCTGCCTCGGCGTAGCCGCGTGAATGCTTGATGATTCCCTCGCGGACTTCGAAGGTAAGGTTCAGGCCTGGAAAATCGAGATAGCGCTGCTCGAATTGCTCGACGATCCGTAACGCATGCAAATTGTGATCGAATCGCTCGCCATATTCGCGCATTCGCGCATCGAGCTTTTTTTCGCCCGCGTGGCCGAACGGCGGGTGGCCGATATCGTGAACGAGCGCGAGCGCCTCAGCGAGATCGGCGTCGAGCGACATCGCGCCCGCCACAGTCCGCGCGATCTGCGCGACTTCAATCGTATGCGTCAGCCGGTTGCGAAAGTGATCCGAGAATCGCGTGGTGAACACCTGCGTCTTCGCTTCGAGACGTCGAAATGCACGCGAATGAATTACGCGATCGCGGTCGCGGGCATAGTCGTTGCGGTAAGGATGCGCCGCCTCCGGGTAGCGGCGTCCGCGAGACTTCCGCACATCCATCGCATAGGGAGCAAGTTCCATGCGGCTATTTTATCAGGCTGCTGTGTCGGGGACGGGCATTGTTAGAGCAGAGAAAAACGGCGGCATGGCATCCGAACGTTTTCGAACTCTTCGGAGGGTAAACCGAACGATCAGACTAGGACTGCCCCGGCAGCAATGCGGCAATCTGGCTCGCTTGTTGCGCGATAGGCGAATCCGGAAATTCGGTTTTGATCTGGCCGTAGAGCTTCGAGGCCTCGGTGATGTTATTCGTGCCCCGATAATGATTCGCCAGGCCCAACATCGCGACAGGTTTCGGAACAAAAACCGTCGGATGCGCGATCAGATCCTTGAAAATCTTTTCGGCGTCGGCTTGCTTGCCGGTTTCATCATCGAGTTGCGCCAACTCGAGTCGGGCAAGTGAAGTGAAGTCATCTTCACCGCTGTGAGTCACTCGCTCGAACCATTTGGCAGCTTCATCGCTTTTCTTTAGGCGCTCGAGTGACAAGCCCGCGTAGTAAGCCGCGATTTGCCCTGGCCGCGTTCTCGGATATTGCTGCGCCACCGCTTCGAATTTCTTGGCGGCGGCGTCGAATTTGACGTTCTCGTCCGTGTACGTGATTTCGCCGGGATCGGAGGGCTCGCCCGCGGTTCGAACCCGCGCGTTGAACACCTTCATCGCATCGTCGTATGCCGCAGCAGCCTTTACCGTCTGCCGCTCCGCGTAGAGCCGCCAGCCGAAAAATGCGCCTAAAATCACGACAACAACCACTCCGATATAGATGACGAGTTTCTGGTGTGACAGAACCGCCTCGGCGCCCACCGCCAGCGTGTCCCGGAATTCGTCCTTCTTCAGGTCCTTACGCGAAATGTGCTCAGGCACTGCGCCGCTCCTTGCGTGAACTCCAAACTTGGAATGTTATCACAGAAGATGTATGGCGAACTTGAGGGCGCGGCGAATGGAAGTGCGAAGACATCAGAGAGAATCTGGATCAGAAAACGCAATGGCAATCGTCGCGACCCATCGCCAATCGCCGAATCACTTGAAGCTATGAATCGCCGTCCACTCTTCATTCTGCACGTCGAACACGGTGACCAGTTTCGTGATCTGCAGCAAATCGTGCACCCGCCTGGTAAGGTTCAAGAGTTTTAGCTCGCCCGACGCGTTGGCCACCGTCGTATAGGCGCCCACCAGCTCGCCGATTCCCGCGCTGTCGATGTAATCCACGTCGGCGAGATTCAAAAGGATTTTCTTTTTCCCGATGCTCGTGAGGTTGCGGATTGTATCGCGAAGCAGCGCGCTTCCTTCACCGAGGGTGATCCGGCCGCTGAAATCGACAACCGCGACGTCGCTGTTATCGCGGCACGTAGCGTGAAGTGTCACAGCCCTACGACTCCTTGTCCCGGGAAGATGCGGAACCGCCGTTGTCATGGCGTGAAGCCGGAAGTCGCTTGGCCATGATGAGTTCCGCGCCGCCCTCGGAACCGTGCCTGACGATGAACTCATCCATGAACGCACGCATAAGAAAAATTCCCCGGCCGGACGTTCGCAACAGATTTTCCTCGGCGAGCGGATCCGGAACTGCCGAAAGCTCGAATCCCGTCCCCTGATCCAAAATTCGCACCACCATCTTCTCTGGCTCAAACACTATCGTGAAAAAAATCTTCTTTCTGCGATCCTTTTGGTTTCCGTAATTATACGCGTTGATGACGCCTTCGCGTATGGACATACCGATTCTGTGGCAATCGTCCTCGCCGAAACCGGCGGCGCCTGATACACGCATCACGATGCTCTCTGCGAGATCTACGCTTTCGAGCACGCTTTCGAGCGTCACTTCAATCCGTTTGGTTTGGGGCGCCATTCCTGGGCCGAATTTTCTCGCTGGAATCGAGGAGCATGAGTAGCATAGCGCCCAACCGGAAGTCAATCCAGCAGGAACCCGCTCCAGAGGGTTCGCCGCAGGCTGGCACCCCGAATGAAATGACCTTGGAGGCGACGCACGAAGACTCGATTCAAACTCCGATTTCGCGCTTCTGGTAGCAAAGAAGGATAAGGTCGGCGCGGCGGCGCACACCGAATTTGCTCAGCAAATTCGAAACGTGAAATTTCACCGTGCGCTCGGAGATGTTGAGCTTGCTTGCGATCTCTTTGTTCGAGAGATTTTCGAGCAACGATTCGAGCGTTTCTTGCTCGCGGTGGCTGAGATCGGCGGCGGCGGCATTCTTGAATTGCCGGCCATGCGCGCCATTGAGAATCGAATCCACGAAATTCGAGAGCAGGACGCGTGGAACCCAGAAGCCGCCGGCTGCCACCAATGGCAACGCCTCAGGAAGCTGCTCGCGAGCTTCCGAATACGTCAGCAGGCCTTTTGCTCCCATTCGCAGCAGAGAATAGCTATGCGCTTCCGAGAACTTCTCGCCGACGACGATCAACCGTGCTCCCGGCGATTGTTCGAGAATATTTGAAATAAGTGATGCCGCCGCCTGCTGCGATGTGTGCGCGTCAAAAACGTAGATGTTGGCTTTTGGAAGCACCACTCGTCGAAGTTCCGGTGCCAGATTCGATTCCAGCTGCTTCGTAACGATTTGAAATCCCGGACGCGCGAGGAGCTTTTCGAATTCCCCGAGTACGAGAGGGTGCGCTGACATCAGACACACGGAAAGATTCTTATTCTTGGATGGTTTTGCCATCGGACCACTATTAGGTCGTACGATTTGAGCGCTAGTCGTTCGAATGTTACGCACCTGCCGGCGAAAATATTCGGCGTATTCGGCGAACCCTTGTGCCGAGGCTCACACCTTCCCGCGCGAAGCGGTTCACGTGGAGAACTCCGACGCCATTGAAATCGTACAAGCCTTTATCGGCAACGCGGAGAAGATTCTTTCGCAATTGTTTCGAGTGGTAACCCTATCAATTAGACGAATGGCCTATTGCCGTGTTCGAGGCAAAGTGCGACGTTCGATCTGAGCTGCGCGTCGCGAGATATACGAGCCGCTCGAGCGCTTCACCGGCGCAAACGATGTGCCGATCAGTTGTCGCCAATCTGCTCCTTGTTGGCTTTGAGCCTCAATAAATGGAAACTTTTTTACCTTATGTGGCAGGTGGCTCTCTCGAAATCCCGAATCCGCCGAGAATTGAGAATTGTAGTGAGACGAATAAGATATGCATTATCAGTTACTTACGAAGTGTTCTTCGGGCGTGAGATGGAGGTCGCGCNNCGTACGTTTCGATCTCGAGCTAGGAAACGCGGTATGTCTGTAACAGCCAGAAAATAAAGGACATGAGAACGGCCAATATTTTCCCGCAACACTGTCTATACTGGCAGTCGCATTGCTTCCAAATAGCTGGGTAGGCTCCACTTCTCCTGCGCCTAAACTGACGACGGATCTCAAGATAATGGCGACGACGCAAACGAAAAATGTGGGTCAGACAGCCCGAGGCGGGGGCGAGAGCGGCAGCTACGCGAGCGGAATAAGCCCGGTAATTCGTACGCTAGTGAACGTCATCGCAGAGCTCGCTCCTACGAACATTCCGATTCTTCTGGTTGGAGAGAGCGGCACAGGCAAGCAGATTTTTGCGCGCAGGATTCATCAGATGTCGGCCCGGCGAGAAGAACCGTTCGTCAAGATTTCTTGCGCCTCGATCAATGCCGAATCACTCGGTGCGGAACTCGGGCTGAACGGCACTGGAAATGGAAACGGCGACGCGCTGCACGCTGCGCGTGGAACTGTGTTCTTCGACGAGATCAGTGAGCTCGACGCTGCATGCCAACGCAGCCTGCTGTGCTCTTTGCCGGATGGCGATTCAGCCACACGGCCGGGCACGCTATCCATGCGGGTGATTTCGGCAACGAGCCGCAACCTCGATGAAGAAATGCACGCAGGCCGGTTCCGCAGCGAACTTTACTACCGCATCAACGGCGTCTGCCTTCGCGTGCCGCCACTCCGCGAACGGAAAGAAGATATCCCCGAACTTGTTGAATTTTTCCTGACGAAGCACGCCGCGCAGTTGGGCCGTTCGCGTCCTCTGGTGACCGCGCCGACCTTCCAGACATTCATGGAACACTCGTGGCCCGGCAACATCCGCGAACTCGAGAACGTGGTGAAGAAAGTGGTGGCTCTCGGCGACGAGCATTTCGCGCTTTCAGAGCGCGTCGAAGTAGCCGCCATTCCGGCGCCGGCAGACATACAATCCCATTCGTTGAAGGCCGCTTCTCGCGCTGCATCGCGCGAAGCCGAGCGCGAGTTGATTTTGAAAGCTCTTGCGCGGACTCGTTGGAATCGTAAGCGCGCGGCTCAGGAATTGCAGATCAGTTACAAATCGCTGCTCTACAAGTTGAAACAGATCGGTTTGGACGATTCAGGTGCAGCTTAGCAAGGCAGGAGACGCGGATGTTTAAGCAATCAATGATTTGCCTGGCTCTCGGCTTCATGGCTTTTGCGGTGCCGGCGCGGGCGCAGAATCAAGACAAACAAAAGGCCGATCCGCAGACGCAGACTCCCGACACTTCAGCGGCCATAGCCCATAAGCCGGCGACGGCGGATCCGAATTACACAATCGGACCGCAGGACGTTCTCGATGTCAGCGTCTGGAAAGAGCCCGAATTGACGCGGAGTGTGCCGGTCCGGCCGGACGGCAAGATTTCGCTGCCATTGCTGAATGATGTTCAGGCGGCCGGACTGACGCCTGCTGAGCTTGCAGCGCAGATCACCGCGAGCCTAAAGAAGTTCGTGACAGCGCCGCAGGTCACAGTGATCGTCACGGCGATCAACAGCCAACGAGTTTTTATCATCGGCGAAGTGCTTCGGCCGGGCGCGTTTCCGCTTCTCCCCGGCATGACCGTCCTGCAAGCGCTCTCGAGCGCCGGCGGGTTCACGCAATTCGCTTCGCTGGGCAAGATTTACGTCTTGCGGAATGAGGACGGAAAGCAAACCAAGCATTCGTTCAATTATAAAGCCGCAATTAATGGAAAACAGGTGGATCAGAACTTTTTGCTGAAAGCCGGCGACCAGATCGTGGTGCCCTAAGAGGATCCTGAGAGGACTCTAGAAGAAAAATGATACGACTATTCCACCTCAACCTGCTGACAGTCCTGTGCGCGGCCTTCTTGGCCGTCCCGATGGCTCAAGCTCAGCAGCAGCCGCCAGATCAATCGGCGCCGCCGAGTCAAGCCGCTCAGCCTAACGGATCGCCGAGTCCGGATGAAACCGAGCCGACGGACATCAACGGGCAAAGATTGAATCCCGACACGCGCTCACTGGCCGGCGTGCAGACCGTGTCTCTTGGCGTCCCGGCGCTCGAGCGCAGTTACTGGCAGCCGTCATTTTTTGTGACCGTTGCGGGCGACTCCAATCCGCTGCTCACTCCAAGCACGACTTCATGGACAACCTGGACTACGCTGCTCGGAGCGCTCACCGTTCGAGCGAATTCAAACCATTCGGAATTCTCGATGGATTACGTCGGCGGCGGATCCATCTCGAACGACGCTAGCGTGCAGAATGCAGTTGTTCAGGAGATGCAAGTAGGCGAGCGAATCAAGGGGCGTCGCGCTACGTTTTCGCTGCTCGACCAGGTGGCCTACATTCCGGAGACCTCTTTCGGCTACGGCGGACTTAGTGCATTGTCGCTGCCTGGTGGCGGCGCGCTTGGCTTGCAGCCTTCGCTCGTTCCATCGGAAACGATTTTATCTGCTCGCGGGCAGCGCCTTCTCAATTCATCGCTCGTCGAGTTCGACGCGCTTTTGACTCCGCGCGCGACATTCACAGTCGCGGGCGGTTACGCGTTCCTTCACGATTTCAACAACAGCGTTTTTGATTTCGATAACACGATCGGCCAGGCGGGTTTCAGCTATCAAGTGTCGCGGCAGGATGCCATCGCCATCGTCTACCGCTACAACAGTTTCCGATTCACTACTGCCGACGCGACTCTTCTCGGTAACATCGCTGAGCTCACTTACGCCCGCCGAATCACGGGGAGGTTAGCATTCGAGATCGGCGCCGGACCTGAATACGCAATCTTCAGGGTTCCGAGCACCACAGCAATGGGCACAACGTCAACGACGAACATATATTGGGTCGGCGACGCTTCGCTCACGTACGACTTGCGCCATACATCCCTGGGCTTGAGCTACGATCACGGGATTGCAGGCGGTTCGGGCGTACTCTCCGGATCGATCGCCGACACCGTAACGGGTTCCATTACGTCACAATTGTCGCGCACGTTCCGCGGCGACCTGTCGGTTGGATATGCCCGGAATGAACCCTTGTCCGTCGGCGCCACGACGGCGACAGCAAACCCGATCTTTGACTATTATTATGGAACTGCAGGAATCAGCCATCCTTTCGGACATTCGGTTACGTTGTCTCTCAGCTACCTTTCTCAGTACCAGCACGTAGATGGAACATATTGCGTCGGGACCGTGTGCGGAAACACCATCCTGCGACAGCAAATATCGCTCGGATTGAACATGCACACACGGCCATTCCCAATTGATTGATCGAGGTTAAGTTTGTGAAAGAAACGAGGTCAGAATGTCACAGCGCCAACTGACACCCGCCGATTACGTGGCGATGCTTCGCCGTCGATGGGTATTGATCGCCGTCCTGACGTTAGTGGGCGGTCCGCTTGCCTATGGAGTTTCGAAGTTGCTGCCGAACCGGTACAAATCGCAGACTCTCGTGCTCGTGGATGCGCCAACAGTTCCGTCGGAGGTCGTGCGGCCGGTCATTACCGCCGACCTCAACCAGCGCCTTGCGAGCATGCAAGAACAGATCCTGAGTCGGACGCGCCTCGAGCCGATCATCCGCCAGTTCGGTCTGTATCCGAAAGACGTCAACTTGAAGCCTATGGAAGAACTCGTGGCGAGGCTGCGCAAGGACGTTGAAGTCACCCCCATCGAAGCGATGGCAGAGACGCGTTCGCAGGAATTGCCCGGCTTTCACGTGAGCGTGACGTTAGATAACGGGAAGACGGCCCAAGCCGTCTGCGCTACGATCACTTCCATGTTCATCCAGGAAAGCGTTCATCTGCGCGAGCAACGCTCCGAAGACACAACTACGTTTCTGAGCCAACAGCTCGCGGACGCAAAAGCTAAGCTCGATGAACAGGACACCAAGCTCGCCGCGTTCAAGAGTCAACATCTGAATGCGCTGCCCGATGAGGAGCAGACGAATCTAAATCTGTTGAATAATTTGACGACCCAACTTGACGCCGCCACCCAGGCGCTCGCTCGGGCGCAGCAGGACAAGAGCTTCGCTGAATCCTTGCTGGCGCCGCAGCTTGAGGAATGGAAAACGACGCAGGCAGGCCGGAATCCGAATACTCTTCAGCAGCAACTGGCGGCTCTTGAGACTCAGCTCACGAATCTTCGAGCGAGGTACACGGACGATTATCCGGACGTGATCAAGGCCAAGAACGATATCGCGGCGCTGAAAAAACAGATCGCAGAGACAAATAATCCGAGAAGCAATTCGGACGACACGAACGCCACGACCTCGATTGAGCCAGCGCAAATTCAGCAGTTGCGCGCGCAGATTCACGCTCACGAACAAGCCATCGCGGCGAAACAGGCCGAACAGGACCAGATCAAACAGCAGATAGCTGTTTATCAGGCTCGCGTTCAATCCAGTCCGGCAATCGAGCAACAGTACAAAGAGCTCACGCGGGACTATCAGACAGCGAGCGATTTCTACAACGACCTGCTGAAAAAGCGAGATCAATCCGCTATGGCGACCGATTTGGAACACCAACAGCAGGGCGAGCAGTTCCGTATCCTCGATCCTGCTAATCTACCTGACAAGCCCACCTTCCCGAATCGCCGGCTATTTGCGTTGGGCGGATTTGTTGGGGGAATGGCACTGGGCTTCGGATTGGCCTTCTTGATTGAAGTGCGTGACACGTCATTGAAGACCGAGGGCGACGTCGAATTCACCCTGCACCTGCCCGTATTGGCGATGGTTCCGGCAATCAAGAGCGCGGATGGCAAACGGACCCAGTTGGACGCAAATTCAACGTCGGCTGGCGCAGGAATAAGCGCCGGATTGCGGGCTTGAGGAGATCATGTACCAGAAATTTTTTGGGCTTCGAGAAAGCCCGTTCAACGTAAATCCTGACCCGCGCTATCTCTACATGACCAAGCAGACGCAGGAGGCGCTCGCGGGCCTGACCTACGGAATTCAAAACCGGAAGGGTTTCATCCTGCTGACCGGCGAGGTTGGTACCGGGAAAACGACGCTGATCAATCAGCTTCTCGATTGGTTGCGCGCCCAGCGAATGTCAACTGCGTTCATTTTCAATTCGCGGCTCGAGGTCAACCAACTGTTTGATTTCATCATGGCCGATTTTGAAATCCCGTGCGAGTCGCGCGAGAAAAGCCAGGTACTGCTGCGGCTCAACCATTGGCTTTTGGAGCGCTATCGAACCGGCGGAACGGCCGTCCTAATCATAGACGAAGCGCAAAATCTTTCCACCGACGTGCTCGAGGAGATTCGCCTGCTGACGAACCTCGAAACCTCGACTGAAAAACTTCTCCAGATTGTGCTTTGCGGTCAGCCGGAGCTGGAGGAAAAACTTCGGCAGCCCCAATTGCGGCAGTTGCGCCAGCGCATCACGCTGCGCTGCCACACGTCACCGCTCACGCTCGATGAAACTTTCAAGTACATCGGCGAACGCCTGCGCATCGGCGGCGCAAACGGCGAGCCAATTTTCTCGAAAGAAGCCGTTCACGCCGTGCACAACTATTCTCGCGGGATTCCCCGCGTCGTGAATTCCTTGTGCGAGCATTCGTTGATCAACGCTTATGTGGATGGTGTGCGTCCTGTGCCGGCCCAGCTTGTTGAAGACGTCGCGCGAGAATTTCAGCTCGACGAGATTGCGCCGACCGTACCTGTGGGCGCTCTATTTCGCGCAGAGCAGGCTGCCAACACGCAGTCGCTGCTAAAAGATTTGGACCAGATCCTCGAGCGGTTGCGCCAATCCGCTGTCGTACCGACACGCGAAAGGAAGCCATGAGCCGTATCCATGAAGCATTAAAGAAGGCCGAGCAGGAGCGTGCNNCCACCGTGCGCATGCCTAGCGCCGCAGTCGTGGTGCCTGAAAACAGGCTTCCGAACCCAACTGTACTGCCCCCGCCGCCCGACGGTGCGCTGCGCTTTGACGATCTGCGGTTGCACTGCGCGCGTCCAGCATGGCATGTCGACCCGGATGTAAATGTCTTCGTCAATTCGGAGGGCAGTGGTCGAGGCGCGGAGCAATTCCGCACGCTGCGTTCGCGGCTCTATCAGATCCGGTCAGCTCAACCGCTCTCCGTCGTGCTCGTAACGAGTTCAGTCCCGGCCGAGGGCAAGACCTTCGTCACATCCAATCTGGCTCAGTCAATCGTTCGCCAGCCCGATCGTCACGCTCTGATCATTGATGGCGACATGCGCTGCCCTCGTCTGCACCAGGCGCTTGGCGCGCCGCAAACTCCGGGCCTCACGGATTATCTGCGCGGCGATGCCGATGAAATGTCCGTCATTCAGAGCGGCGCCGAAGGAAACCTATTCTTCATCGGCGGCGGTACAAAGGTGTCAAACCCTAGCGAACTGCTTTCGAACGGCCGCCTCAACGTTCTGCTCAAACGCGTCGCACACGCTTTCGATTGGGTTCTCATCGACGCCCCGCCCTGCCTCCCTGTTGCGGACGCCACGGTGATCGCCGATTCCTGCGACGGCATTCTCTTCGTGGTGAGAGCGGGATCGACACCCGGAGCGGTTGCGCAGAGGGCGTTTCAAGAGCTTAAAGGGCGGAATATTCTCGGTGTGGTGCTCAATGCTGTAGAGGACTCGCACGCCTACGGCTCGACGTATTACCAGAGCTATGGATATGGGTACGGGTACAGCTAGAACGAAATTTACGCGAATGGCAGCGGACTCTTCGCGAGCGCGAACATCAAATCGGCAAGTTATAAATATATTACTAAAGCCGGATTTGGTGCTTGGCTTCGACGAAAAACTGGTTCATTCTGCGTGACAATAGCTGCTAGGCGCAGAGTCACAAGCCCGCGAGCGAAGGCAATTATGAGTGATCGACCTGAAACGCCATTGGGACACAAACCGAGCGCCGTTGGGCTTGCGGAGCCGCCTCGTCCGTCGTCCACGGCAACGAGTCCCGCGGAAAGAACGTCTTCTGGCACGAAGCCTTCTAACGATATTGAAGCAGTCCTGACCCGCTGGTGGCAAGATCTGCTGGGGATTGACTCGGTTGGATTGGACGAAGACTTCTTCGACCTCGGTGGCCACTCGCTGATCGGTGTGCAGCTCTTCAGCAGAATCAAGCAAACGTATGGCGTCGATCTTGGTCTTTCAACACTATTCGATGCCCGGACAATCAGACAGATGGCTGAAGTTATCACCCTGGCGAGCAAGCCTTTCAGTACTGAACCCGAGCCGTGGTCCCCAGTCGTGCCCATTCAGCCGAGCGGATCGCGTCCGCCGCTTTATTTAATCCCCGGAGGATATGGCACCACAGTCCTTCCATTCCGCGAAGTTTCACTGCTCCTCGGCCCCGACCAGCCGGTTTACGGTCTCGAAGCCCAGATGCCGGCGCCCAACGAAGAAGAGATGGAGCCGATTCCCATGAGAGCGGCTCGATTCGTCGATGAGATGCGCGCGAGACAACCAAACGGGCCGTACTACCTCCTCGGCTGGTGCGGCGGCGGATATGTTGCATTTGAGATGGCGCAAAAGCTTGTCGCAGCAGGGCAAGAAGTCGCTTTTCTCGGCATCATAGAATGCGCCGACCCTCAACACCCGAGAACGTGGTGGAGAGGGATGTCATACGGCGCTCAGCGGGCAGTTTGGCGCATTCGGAACTTCATAAAGCGGGGTCCGAAAGGTGTCGCGCGATGGGCAGGAGAACGCGTGGGCCTGATTTCAAATCGAGCTGGCGCAGTCAAGCCTGAGAATCAAGCTACGCCTTTGCCTATCGAATTAATGGATGAAGTTGACGCCCGAGCGTGGCGCAATGTGTATCGTTATCACCCCACGATTTATCCTGGAAAAACTGTCGTAATAATCGGTGAAGAATCTTGGAAGTACAGCGGGGTGGTTCGTTCGTTGGATCCCCGGCTGTACTGGTGCAAGCTCTCTGCAGGAGGGAGCGAAGTAAAAGTAATTCCGGGCGATCACATGGATTTACTGAAAGCTCCGAATTCCGACATCCTTGCGAGAGAATTGAAGCTCCACATGGGTAAAGTTCCTACCGCGAAATAATTCCCACTTCATCTCCCTCGTCTAACTACAAAAGCGCATAAATCTTCCGGATGCTGGCCGCTCGTGCGGCCATTGCTATGGCGGCGATTTGTGTGGACTGAGTTTGCGCGGCGCGGTTCGATCAGTGAATCTTTATAAGGTAGAGATCGGCGCAGTCCGTAAATGAGCCGCAGCCAGTAGCATCCCAGGCCGCGTTGCTGTCGAAGACTATATATTTTCCGTCAAAACTCAGGACCGCGTGCGGATCAGACCAATAGCTGTTTGAATTGACGTTTCTGGTGTGCGCCAGAGTTAGCCGGTAGATGTAAGTGGGGTTATTGTTGACGTCAACCCTTACAAGAACGACTTCATTGTCGTATGTGCTCCAGGTGATCGCACTCGGCGCGATATAGCTTGGGTCGTTGTTGAATCGTTCCGCGGCGTTATCCCCTTGCGCCGAAAAGGCAATCCACGCGGACAGAGGCCAGTCGCGGTAGCTAACATGCCATCCGGGATTGAGCGGAGCGTCAAACATGCAACTCGGACCGTCAGGCGTTGTGGCCCCGACTATCAGCAACGTAGGACGAAAGCCATTCACGCAAGTGCCGAACGGCCCGGGATGGTCGAGAGGATCTTCGGTGGCATACACCTCGTTGCCGCTCAGATCTCTTCCGGAGTCAAGATGCCCCGTTAGGTTTTGAACGTAGGGCAGCGGCGTGGTCCACGGAGATTCCCAGAGGCGATTGCCTTGCTCGAGTCCGGGGCCGTCGGTGGTGAACTCAACGATAATTCCATCGTTGGGCGTGCTGATGAGTTTGTGCAGACAGCTATTGTTCGCTGTGCGCGCATCGGCGGTGCACGTTGTTGTGTAGGCCGCAGATTTCGTCAGCGTGGCTGGATTCCAGAGGAAGACATCAATATGTTCTCCCTGTATATTTTGTCCGACCATAGGCAGCCAGCCATCGGGGGTCATGTCGGTGGAATCCATAAAATTGACCACGTACCCGCTGTATTCCGTGAAGGTGTGATTGGTTACACAGCTCGTGGTGCTTCCCGAAACCGTGCACTTTTGAAGGGTGTCCTTCTGCGCCTGCCAAAACACGTTGTCGTCGCTGCGATCCCACAAAACCAAACCGTTAGTAGCCGGCATATTGGCTTCTGTAACGACGACGTTTCCATCGAGATCAATGATGTGAAAGAAGCCGTCTTCGTCGTAAACGAGAATTTTCGTATCCCCGGCGCTCATGGGTTCGATGGTCGCGTAATAGTGATGTTGCGCTTGCCCAAACGCTATGGAATTGGTGAGTCGCTTCACGGCGCAGCCGTACACGGAATCGGTGTAGGTCGAGCCGAGCGCTGGAGGCGTAAAATTTGTCCACGCCGATGCGGCCGGAATGTGATTCGTCGTGTCATTCGACAATCCACAGTCCGGAGGGGTCAAATCCGGGGAAGTTGAACTTGTGCCGAACCCGGACAAAGTAACCGTTGCCGGCGAATCTGCGGCGTCGCTCGTGATTGTTGCAGTGCCGGTGGCGCTCCCCAATGCAGTAGGAGAGAACGATACAGTAAGCGAGGCAACTTGATCGGGCTCGAGGATCATTCCGGAGGACATGCCGTCAACACTGAATCCGGCGCCCGATGTCGACACGCTGGAAATCGTGGCATTCGCGTTTCCGGTATTCGTGACCGACACGACTTGGCTGCCAACTTTGCCGACCAGGACGTTTACGAAACTCAGGCTCGTTGGGCTCGCTGACAGCGCAGCACCAGCAGTGGGAGCGGGACCGGGCGGCGTAGGCGTTTTATAAGATTGGCTGGCTGAACCGCAACCCGCCAGGATGCCAACCCCATATAGGGCGACAATGGCGAATACTGTATTGGTGCTTGGATGTGACGCCATTCGACAAATTCGGAGATACGCGAGCCTTCGCGACAACTCTCACCTGTGGCAAGAGTCTTACATAGCTCTTGGAGTAAAGAAGTGAAATCTTTGTAAAATCCTCCCGCAGGGAAGATTACGGTACTGGTAGGTATAAAACGAGGTACATGAGACTGCAAAGCTCTAATCTGGGCTCTCGCAGTTCGGCATTGCCAGAATATTTCTCGACGGGCGCTTCAAAGTTCCGCGATGTCGCGTGGCCGTTGAACCGGGCGCGAGTATCTCCCGGCCCGGAGCAAGTCTATCCGCAGCACCGATTAGTGAACCTTAATGATGTATACATCACTGCAGTCACCGCCCCCGTCAGATCCACAGCCAGTCGCACCCCACGCTGAGTTGCTGTCGAATACGACGTAATTTCCGCTGTATCCCTCGGCCGCACGAGGATCGCTCCAGAAGTATCCGGGATTCCCGCGCGTGTGTGAGAGAGCCAGGCGGTAGATGTTTGCCGCGTCGTTGTTGGCCCCAAACAGGATCATCACGATTTCGTTCGTGTAAACATTCCAGTTACTCGAACTCGGCGCCGCGTAACCAGAACCATTGTTGAAAGCTTCCGCCGCACTTTCGTTCGCCTGCGCTGAATAGACGACGAATTGTGTATTGGGATAGCCGCGCCAGCTCACATGCCATCCAGGATTATTCGGACGGTTGTCAAACAAGCAGGCCGGGTCACCGGCAACAGGCAACGTGGTGCTGGTCGGTCTCCAACCATCCGGACAGGCTCCCCAAGGGCCTGGATTGTTCTGGTAATCCTCATAGACGGCGTTCTCGATCCCGTTCGCGTCCTTACCAGTATCCAAATGGTCGGTTCCACCTGTGCCACCCGGGCCAGTTCCTCCGCTGTTCAGCTCAACGGGCGAGAGCGCTGCCCACGGCGACTCCCAGAGTTCATTTCCGTTCTCCGGGTTGGTGCTGCTTTCAAATTGAATCACGACGCCGTTGTTCGGAGTGGCGATCAGCTTGTGGATACAGCCGTTGTTCGCGCTGTTTACATCCGCTGAGCATTGCGTCGTATACACCGGCGACTTGGTCTGGGTTGCAGGATTAAACAAGAACACATCAATATGACCGCCCTGAGCATTCTGTCCAACCGTTACAAGCCAACCATCCGGCGTCATGTCCGTTTCATCCATGAAGCTGATTCGGTAGCCGGCATACTCTGAAAATGTATGGTTGATCGAGCAGCTAACAGACTTCGCGGAGTTATTTACAGTGCAGCTCTCAATCGAATTGTTGAGCGTTACCCAGAACTTTCCCGGAGTTGTGCGATCCCATGTTGGCTCGCTAACGTTTGACCACAATCCATTCAGGGCACTTTCACTAAGAATTGTCGTGCCGATGGAGTACGCCGAGTTCGTCGGGCCTGCATCTACGAACCAGCCTCCCGAAGTGCAGTCATAAAGCATCAGGTACGCGTCAGAAATGTCGAGCGGACTTTCCGTCGCGTAGTAGTGGCACCCGGCATTCGCACTGCCTTTGAAATTCGTAACGCGCGTCACCGTGCAATAGCCTGAATCTGTGTAAGTACCTCCCGCCGCAGGTGGAACGAAATTGGCCCAAGACGTAGCGTTGGGAACATGATTGGTCGCGTCATTTGTCAAACCGCAACTCGGAGGCGTCGTCGCGCCCGAACCAGAACCGCCGCCGGATCCACCGCCGGAACCTCCACTCGGTGGCGCCACACCTGTTCCCGATAACGCGATGCTCGTTGGGGAATTCGTCGCATTGCTCGCGACGCTCACGCTGCCATTGACTGCCCCCGCCGAGGTCGGAATGAACAAGACCGTCAAACTAGCAGTCTGATTTGGAGCGATGGTCACGCCGGTGCCGACGCCCGTGGTGCTGAAGCCGGCTCCCTTCGTCGTCACGCCGGAAATTGTGATGTCCGAGTTTCCGCTGTTCGTAAGTGTTACGCCGAGCGAGTTGCTGACGTTCAGGTTGATGCTGCCAAAGCTCAGAGTCGTCGGGCTCGCCCCGAGGTCGAAAGTCGAAGTCGACGCCGTGCCGGTCAAAGGAATCGTAATGGGAGAACCAGGCGCATTGCTCGAAATTGAGATGGCGCCAGTATCCGTGCCCGCAGCTGTGGGCTTGAATGTAGCGGTGAACGTCGCGCTGCCGCCCGCAGCGATCGTCGTAGATTGCGACATGCCGGAAGCGCTGAAGGCCGTTCCTGAAGCGGATGCTCCCGAGACAGTTACGCTAGCATTGCCGGTGTTCTTCAGAGTGATCGTTTGCGAACTGGTCGTACCGGTGGAGATGGTGCCAAACGGAACGCTGGTCGGAGTCGCGGACAGCGTTCCCTGCGCGCCTGTTCCAGATAAGGCCACCGCTACAGTCGAATTCGAAGCGTCGCTGGTAACCGTAATACTGCCGCTCGAACTTACTGCTGAAGTCGGCTTGAACTGTGTGGTAAACGAGGTGCTCTGTCCTGCGCCAAGGGTCAGCGGAGTGGACAAGCCTGTATAGGTGAATCCCGTTCCCGTAACGCTGGCACCGGAGAGGGTAACGCTGGCGGTTCCCGAGTTCATCAGCGTAACAGTCGAGCTCCCAGTGTTGCCAACATTGACATTCCCGAAGCTAACGGTTGACGGGCTGGCTCCAATTTGTCCGTCGGTCCCTGTACCAGACATCGTGACGGTCGCTGACGGATCCGTGCTGCCAACCTGCCCAGAAACGTCCACGGTACCCGACGTGCTTCCGGTCGTTGTGGGCGTGAACGCGACCGTAAAAGTCGTGCTCTGGCCGGCCGCGAGCGTCATCGGCGTGGTCAAACCTGTGACCGAGAATTCCGCACCGGTACGAGTCATGGAATTCACCGTGATGGACTCATCCCCGGAATTCGTCAGCGTGACTGCCTGTTTGCTTGTGGCGCCTAGCGATGTACTGCCAAAAGTGATGACGGAAGGGTTAGTGGTCAACGTAGCAGTAGAGGCGATGGCCGTGCCCGTGAGAGCCAAAGCTTGCGGTGAGCCCGGAACATTGTCGGCGAAACTGATCGTGCCCTTGTCCGTTGCTGCAGCCGGCGGCGTAAAAACAACATTAAAGGTCATGCTCTGGCCTGCGGCGATTGACGCTGTCCCAGACAGACCGTTTGTTCCGAAGCCGGTACCTGTGACGCTCGCTGCACTAAGTGTGAGCGCCGCGTTTCCTCCATTAGAGATAGTTACGGGCTGCGAGCTGGATTTGCCCGCGATGATGTTGTTGAAAGTCACTGAGGCCGGGGATATCGAGAAGAGAGGCCCCGAACCCGTTCCGGAAACTCCGACTGCCATCTGCGGATTAGAAGAGTCACTCGACACCGAAAGAGTGCCGGTGACATCGCCCGGAGTTTGCGGCGCGAATTGAATTTGAATCGTGGCGCTTGCTCCCGCCGCGATCTGAGTCGGTGCAGCACCGACAATTGACAAGCCCGCGCCTGAAACCGTCGCGGAAGAAATGTCCGCTGTCGCTGTGCCAGTGTTTGTAAGCGTAACGGACTGCTTCGATGTGCTTCCGTCGTTAACACTGCCGAAACTCACGGTCGTCGGATTCGCAGAAAGCGTCCCTGTTCCCGAGTCGCCGCCCGATCCGGAACCACCCGAGCCTGAGCCAGATGAACCGGTGGCGCCTTTACTCACCACGCCCGCGCAGCTCGACAGTCCTATCGAAACCACAACAAGGACGAGCGTCGCAAATAGCGTGAAAAGCGCGCGAATAGCGGGCTGTTTGAGGTTTTCCGTATCAAATGAAGACAATGTGAAAGGGCGAAGGTCTCCGCGTGTTCTCATAATAGGACCAGTGTATGGACCGCTCCAGGGCCCAGCTACTGGTCGAGGGAACAAACAAAGGACAGGTGAAGGTGACAGTGGAGTTCAGGGTGAAACTGCCCTAACCTGTACCTCCTCGAGACCCTGTTTGTGTGCGGAAATCCGACGATGCCCTTTGCCGTCTCACTGACGGAAACTTAGCTCGACACGCCGGAACGCGTTGAGCACCAAAATTCTGGTATGACATTTTTTGTCACACACATCTGCACCGATGTAGTGCACGAATTGTCGCCGCAAGATGGAGTCAGATAGCGATGCGAAGAGCATAGGAATTGCCTGACAGCGCGCCCAAGTGTATATTGGCGAACAGCTTGAGAGTAAATCTGCCGTCCTTGATCGAGGCCACGTTGCAGGAGCGAATGATCACTGCATCTTTTCCGATTGAAAGTGAGCTAGACGAATTCCCTGGCGATCAACGGACAAGACGTCTTGGATCCGAGTTGTGTGTCAGATTAGTCCTCGGCACTCTCCTTGTGCTTCTAATTTTGCCAGGTGCGGGTGCACAACAGCAGGGCAACTACACCAAGGCAAGAAAACCAATCATGAGGGCGAGCGTGCAAACCAGCATATTTGGGAAACTTGACGACGGCACTGAGATTCATATGTACACGCTGAAGAACCCCGCCGGCGCATCCGCGAAGATCATCACCTACGGAGCCACGCTCGTCGAACTGTGGGTGCCCGATCGCAACGGGAAATTCGGTGATGTTGTGCTCGGCTTCGACAATTTAAAAGGCTATCTCGGGCCTCATCCGCATTTCGGCGGAGTTATCGGCCGCGTCGCCAACCGGATTGCAAAAGGGAAATTCACTCTGGACGGCGCGCAGTACACACTCGCGATCAACAATGGACCGAATACGCTCCACGGTGGAAACGTGGGTTTTGACCGGCGCGTATGGAAAGCGGAGCCGGTAGAGTCCGCGAACGCGGCGGGCGTGCGCTTGACCTACACCAGCCCGGACGGTGAAGAAGGATTCCCCGGGAAGCTTACCGTCTCCGTGCAATACACGCTCACGGCAGACAACTCTCTGAAGATTGCATATACCGCGACTACCGATAAGCCGACGATCGTGAATCTAACCAACCATACGTA
>PMAA01000264.1 GCA_003152355.1 Acidobacteriota bacterium
GCTGCTGGTGCTGATGCTCGTCGAGCTGCTGCATACGGTGAGTATCTCGATACGCTCGCACATTCTGGTGACGGAGCCATTTCTGGTGGTCGGACTGATCGCTTCCATTCGGCGAATACTAGTGATTACGTTGCAAGCGGCGTCGCTAACGAAGGGCGGCGAATGGACTGTTGAAACTGCAACCCTGTTTCGCGCGAGCATGTACGAGCTGGCGTTGCTCGGCGTGCTGATTCTTATCCTGGTGATTTCGATTACCATGCTGAGGCGAACCGACAGCACACCCGCCGAAACCGGGACCGCATAAGCGAAAAAATGTGGCCTGATCCGTCAAAGAAGGGTGCGAATGCGCCTAGTTTCCACTCCATTATTTTTGTTTCCGCTTCTGCTGTTTGCCGGCGGGCTTGACGGGGCGCAACAGAATAAGCCTGCACAGGCGCCTCCGCCGCCACAGCCTCCTCCGTTGGTTTCACCTGATGTTCATCCTGATGGGACTGTGACCTTTCGTTTTCGCGCTCCCAACGCGCGGGAGGTGAAGTTCGCGCTTGAAGGTGCGGAGCCGGTTCCGATGCAGAAAGACGAGCAGGGTGTCTGGAGCGTAACGACGGCTCCTCTGACTCCGGACTACTATGAATATTCGATTTTCGCTGATGGCGTGCGTTTAATCGATCCGTCGAACTCGCAGATGACCGTGAATTTGCTGACGCCGGCGAGCGTGGTTCATGTTCCCGGAGCGGCTTCGCTGCCGTGGGAATTGAACGATGTGCCGCACGGCGAAATCCATCATCATTTTTATAAATCGGCGGCGGCGCAGGTTCTGGGCGATTACTACGTCTATACGCCGCCGGGATATGAGAGCTCGGAGGCGCAAGAATATCCCGTTCTTTATCTTCTGCATGGGTACAGCGACGACGCTAGTGCTTGGACGGGCGCTGGGCGCGCGAACGTGATTCTTGACAATCTGATCGCGCGGGGNNGAAGCCGATGATCGTGGTGATGCCGCTAGGTTACGGCACGATCGAGATGGTCCGGCTTGGCTGGGGCGCGTGGGAACACGCGGATTTGCGCGATCGAAATTTCGCGAAATTTACGGAGGCTTTGCTCAGCGAGGTGATGCCGCGAGTTGAAAGCGAGTATCGCGTCAAGAAAGATCGCGAGGCGCGGGCGATTGCTGGATTGTCGATGGGCGGGTCGGAATCGTTGCTGACCGGATTGAACCACCTCGATAAATTTTCTTGGATCGGCGCTTTTAGTTCGGGCGGGATTCCTGAAGATTTTCAAAAGGATTTTCCGTCGCTCGACGCGCGGGCGAACCAGCAAATTCATTTGCTGTGGATCGCTTGCGGCACTGAGGATCACTTGATTGGGATCAATCGAAGATTGAGGGAGTGGCTGAAACGCAAGGGCGTGCAACATTCGGATATTGAGACGCCGGGGATGCATACGTGGATGGTTTGGCGGCGGAATTTGGCGGAGTTTGCGGGGCTGTTGTTCCGGTNNGGCATCTTGCCGGCGATTTTGATTCGCGCCGCTGGGAAGAAAAACGCCGGCAAGATGGCGGCGTTACGAGTGCTTTTTCGGCGTTAGGCGGAATGGTGGAACTGCTATTTCTGTTTTGATGCGATTGACGATTCGAAGCGATTGAATTCGAGTTCTTCGTGCCATTCGAGTCGAGCCTTTTCGTCGGCTGCTAGAAAATTCCTGCACGCTGAAGACGACGGCTCGGACTTTGCGGACTCTCCTGCGCACGCTGGGACGAATAATTTGTAGTCCCGCGTAGACCAGAGGCTGGCTCCTCCGACGAAAGCGTATTCGAGGCTATTGCGCGCGAACGCCTTCAGATCCAGATAGCCGATGTGAAAATCCACGACAGCCGTGCGGAAATATTCGGTGAGGTCGGAGCGAACGATGGCTTCATCGTCGGTGACGAGCGAGAGGGGAACTCCAGCGCGCAAAAATGTGGCGCAGGGATTTTCGTTGTTCGGCACCTCGCGGACGACCTGATAGCCGTGAATGGCGCATTCGACCAGGATGCGCTTGCGCGCCATTTCGGCGAGGAGAGCGGGCGCGTCGTCTTCGTAGATGATGTCGATTCCGTGGCCGATGCGTTCGGCGTGGCCGATATCAATTGATTTGCGAATGTGCGAGGCGAGCAATTCTTCAGGCTTCACTTCGCCGGGAGTGAGTTCGCCGGCGTGAAGAGAGATGTGGACCTTTGGATAGACGCCGTGAAGATAGTCGAGCATGCGCATGTGGAGATCGAAATCGTCGAGCGCGCGATACTCATCCTGCGATTGAACGAGATTGATACCGACGACGCGTAAGTCTTTTCCCGCGAGTTCGAATCCGGCGAGCATCTGAGCGAAAACTTGTTCTTTCGGGAATGCGCGCAGAACTTGATTGATATAGCGAAGCGTGATGGCGCAGCCGGGCTTGGGTTGCGGCGTATCGCAGCCGAGGATTTCGCGCATTCCTTTCTCGCCCGCGTCGAGATTGCGCTGGCCCGCGGCGACAACTTTATCCATGCCGGCGGCCAACATTTTCAGGCGGAGGGTGGCGAGATCGTCGTCCCAGCCGACTTCGTGGCCGAGCTTGAGGGATTCGCCTTGATCGGGAGTGAGCATGGTTTCGAGATAAATTTCGCGCTGAAGCCCAGCGCGTTGAGTAACTTCTGCGAACATCTCTCCCCAATGCCGATTCACTACGGGATCGAATTTTCCGAATGCGGCGAAGAAGTGATAGCGGACGGAGCGATCCTCGCCCGCGCGGACATAGTTGCGGATGGACCAGGCGTCAATCACCTGATTGCGAAACGGAAAATTTGTGAGGGCCTGCGCGGCGGGGAGTTGGCCCTTCGCGGCGTCGCACGGAGGCTGCGAGAGGCCGCCTTGGCGATCAATGCAGAGGGCGTCTTCGACGGCATACTGAATGTAGCTTTCGGCGTAGACCGAGCCGGTGAGGTGATGATGGAGATCGCCGCCCTTGGGCATGCGATGGAGAAAATCTTCGAGCAGCATCGGATTGTCGCGGACGGATTCGAGATATTGAGCCGTGCGCGCGGCGGGGGACTGCGCGTGTGTTGTTGCTGGTGACAAGACTGCGCAGGAAAGAACTAGGCCGATTGCGATTGGGATGTTGCGGAACATTCCGAAGCCCCCTTGGTTTTCAATGTCGCGTTGCGCGAGGAATCAGCCGGCGCGGGCGCCGTCGGGAACGTGCGTTTCGGGAATGGCGAGCGCAGGCGTGATTCCGTCGGCGTAGCCAATGTCGAAGAGCATTCCTTCGGAGAGAATGCCGGCCATGCGGCGCGGTTCAAGATTGATGATGAAGAGAGCTTGCCTGTGCTCGAGATCCTTGCAATTCACGCGCTCGCGCTTCATGCCGGCGAGAATGGTGCGTTTGTGGTCGCCGAAGTTTACAGTAAGCGCGACGAGTTTCTCGGAGCCTTCGACGTTGTTGACGGCGTCAATCGTGCCGACGCGAACGTCGAGTTGATTGACGGCGTCGAGAGTAACGGTGGGTTTAATCGGTGCTGGTTGCATGGCGAGAAGGGTAGCACGGGCGCAAGATTTCGGAGAGTGAAGCCGGGGTTCCGAAATGGGTCACATGCCGCTGAACCGTCGCCCGGAATGTGCCAGACGCGAATGCCATAACCGCGTGTCTCGCGATTTTCCGGCAGCTTTCGGGTGCGAGTGTGCAGTACGAGACATAAATCAAAGTGCGATAGATGCATTCTTGAGTCTGCCGCGATTTCAAGCGCGGACATTCTCAAGCCGGAGGATTGCTACATGCATCTTGCACATCGTTATATTGCTTCGCTATTTTTGACCGCTGCTCTGGTGGCGCCAGTGTCGATTTTGGCCGCTGCTGCGCCTCAAGACGCTACGGTTCAGGTGCGAGTCTACGATCGAGACCACAAGGACTATCACAACTGGGACGACAATGAGAACCGCGCGTGGGGACGGTACATCTCGGAGAACCACAAGAAGCCTCACGAATTCAAAGATGCGAACAAGAGGGAACAGTCTTCCTATTGGAATTGGCGCCACGCGCATCCGGATTAAAAGCCACAAAGTCGCGAGTCTGGATGAAGGAACATGTGACGCGGAATACGTCCTGTCCGTCTGGCGCGGGCGGGACGCGTCACATCGCAGAAAAGCAAGATGCCGGCCTAAAGATTGGCGCTACAAATGCTGATTTCGGCCGCGCGTGTGGAACGGGCGGGTCTGA
>PMAA01000070.1 GCA_003152355.1 Acidobacteriota bacterium
GGCGCCGCCGACGAGCGCCCGCCCGCCCTTCCTGACCAGCCTCATTACGCCATCGAGCATTTCGGGGAGCGTTTCGGACTCTCCGCGATCACTGTCATCTCGATGGACCAGGACAAGCAAGGATTTCTCTGGATCGGTAGCCAGACCGGCGTATATCGCTACGACGGACTTCACGTCACGGCATACGGTCTCGCCGATGGATTGCCGGGGCTGCACACAAAGCAGCTCTTGATCGCGCCCGACGGAAAAGTGTGGGTGCGCGTGCGCAAAGGGCTAGCGCGGCTCGAAGGCCCGCGATTTGCTCCGGTGACGATTCCGGCCGAAGCGGGAAAGCTCACTTCCGATGTGCAATCGTTCGCTGTGGATGCCGCCGGCAAACTCTACGTCATCGTCGACAAGGGCCTGCTGATTCTTGATGTGCGGACTCGCGAATTTCGCGTGTTGACAGCCGCGGACGGCCTGCCGAGCTCATGCGTCGAAGCCGTCGTTCGCGCGCCGGACGACAGTATCTGGCTTGCCGCCGCCGGGCACCTTGCAAGATTCAATCCTAAGGATTGGAAATTGGAAATTCTGCCANNATTCTGCCGGCAGATCGCGTTGCAGCGCTGGTGCCCGACGTCCGCGGACGAATGTGGATTCGCACCCAGAGTCACGTGGCGACGCTCAATCTCGAAGCTTCGGGTCCGAGGCAATTGGTATTTCACGACGAAGGAATTCCACCCGCGAATTCGGATGGCATTCCCGTGGTTGATCGCCACGGCGATTTAATGCTTCCGACGGCGAGCGGCCTCTATCGTTGGCATGGAGATCGCTGGCAAGTGATCAGTCGAGCGAGCGGGCTCACATCGAACGCGCTTTTCTCGGCGCTTGAAGACCGTGAAGGAACAATTTGGGTCGGACTGGCGGGAGCAGGTCTCGATCGCTGGCCGGGCTCGAGCCAATGGTCCGGGTGGATTGATGATGGCGGATTGCCGGATTCGCTCGTCCTCGCCGTTGTGCGCGATCCGCGCGGCCGGCTTTGGGTCGGCACGAATTCCGGACTCTCGATGTGGGATGACGCGAATCATCGTTGGAAAGTTTGGAACAACGCGAATAGTCCGGTTGGCGGCGTGCGCCGGCTCGCGATTGCGAAAGATGGTGAGCTTTGGGTGCTGTGTCCCGCTGCGTCGCTCGTGTGGATTGACGCGTCCCTCGATAACCCAGTGCCGGTCGCCGTCGCAACGGGGAAGGATGTCGCCTCGATCTCCACCATTGGTGCCGCACCGGACGGCGCTGTCTGGTGGAACGGCGACAAATCCATTCATATCGCGCATCGGCAGAACTCGAGCTTCAACTCGATGAGATGGCCGTGCCAAAAGAATTTCAAGGTACGACGACATCTATCTCGCTCTCACCTCGCGGCGTTCTGTGGGGAGGCGGGCCGAATGGCCTCTCGCGATTCGACGGCGCGCGATGGCAGCGGTTTGGCGCGGCCGACGGCCTCCTCGATACGAACGTTTATTCTCTCGCTGCCGTAAGCGATAACGAGGCCTGGGCCGGATATTCCGATCAGAATGCCGCCACGCACGTGCGGATCGACGCACAGAGAAGGCTGCAAGCGCAGCACATTTCGAAGGCTGCATGCCTTCTCGGAGTTGACCGCAACGGCAACACCTGGCTCGAAATGGGAAATAGCTTGGGGCGGCTCTCGCCGGATGGCCAACTCCGCAATTTCACCCGGAGCGACGGATTGCTCTGGGACGACACAAATTGCGGCGCCTTCTGGCAGGAATCCGATGGAACGTTGCTGATAGGAACGAGCCACGGCCTCGCGCGTTACGATCCCCGGCAGGAAGAATTGCCGCGAGCGCCGCCATCAGTTGTCCTAACGGGCGCGGAGTTTGCCGGTGACGATAGCTTCACGAAGATTAACCCGCGAGTGCCGTACGATCAGGCGTGGTTCTCGGTGCAATTTTCTGCGATGACGTTTCGAGATCCAGATCAGGTCACTTGCCGCTACCGTTTGAAGGGTCTCGAACGCGAGTTCTCGGAAACATCCTTGCGCGAGGTGCGTTACTCGGCGTTGCAGCCGGGGAATTACACCTTCGAAGTTGCGTGCGGCTCGCAGGATGTGGGCTGGAGCGCAAAGCCGGCGCAGTATTCGTTCACCGTGCTCGCACCGTGGTGGCGCACGACGTGGGCGCGCACCGCCGGAATCGTTCTCGTTGGCTTGCTGATACTGGCGCTGATTCACTTCCGGACGCGGCGGCTCGAATCGGATCGCCGCCGTCTCGAAACCGCTGTCGAGGAGCGAAGCAGCGAACTCGCGAGAGTCAACCGCGAGTTGCAAGAGGCTTCGCTCACTGATCCGCTGACGGGCGTTCGGAACCGGCGGTTCTTCTATACGACCATCGCCGCCGACGCCAATCAGGCCACGCGCGCTTATTTCGCCGACCAGTCAAGCTACAGCCGCGATCACCGCGACATCATGTTCTATCTGATTGACCTCGATCACTTCAAACTCATCAACGACGCTTACGGGCATGACGCCGGCGATGAAGTTCTCGTCGAATGCGCCCGCCGGCTGTCGTTAATTGTTCGCAAATCCGATTTTCTGATTCGTTGGGGCGGCGAAGAATTTCTGATTGTCTGCCGCGCTGCGGAGCGAAAGGATGCGGCAATCGTCGCCGAAAAAATACTCAGCGCCATTGCGGAAGAGCCCTTCACAATTGCCGGCGGAAAGAAAGTGAATCGCTCGTGTTCGGTTGGCTGGGCGCCGTTCCCGTGGGATCCGGCGCTGGCGCCATTGACGGTGGACGAAGTGCTGAAGATGGCTGACCGTGGCCTTTACCGCGCGAAAGATCGCGGCCGGAATCACGCGATCGGAATGCTTCCGATGGAATTCGCCGAAGTGCCGGTGGCCGCGGGCGGCGGAGAAGATAAGGAAGAGGAGTCGAGTTTATCGGTGCGCGAGGTCGTTTCGCCGGGACCGGGCTGGTAGCGCGCCATCCGCTCGGCTTCTTGCACTGGGCCGTGGTCGCGCCGCCATCTTGCCAGCGATTTTTCGCGGAGCCACGCCAAACAAAACCGCCGGCAAGATGCCGGCGCGACGAATGCGTCGGCGGCAATCGCCGCGATTCTTATCTGCGGCTTAACTGAACCGACCGATTTATCCCTGGTTATTATTCGCGCTCGCTTCCACGAGCTTCTGAATCGCGGGCGCGACCATCAACAGAAGATCTGCCTGCGGTTTTTTCGCCTGTTCGATCGAAGCAAGCTGCTGCGATTTCCAATCGGCAGGCGCGGTCTGACCTTTGTCAATGAAATCGAGAGCTTGCAGACCGGCGGCTCCGAGCGCGGAGAGTTCCTGCGAGAGCGGCTCGACTTGTTGCAGCAGGTACGAACGTTGGAGCACTGGTTGTAGACGAGCATCGTTGTCGCGCCACATGGAGAGCTGCGCACGGATTTGGTCCTCCGTCGAGCGATCGTGAAAATGGCTCGCGATCATCGTATCCACGGCGTTCGAAAATCTGCGCGCGAGCTCGCTTTCCGGCGCGACGGAGTCCACGAGCCGGTTCAGCGGCGTATCGCTCTTCAACGTGAGTCCGGCATCGAGCGCCGCTTGTTCACGCCCGTAACCCTTCACTGGCTCGACGACGTCCGCAAGAACTCCAAGCGCGGAAACGTCTGCGGTCCCCGCCATCCGGCGGAGCATCGCGTTCAATCCCGTACGGTGCGTGAGGCCCAGGCGTTCGAGCCTCCAACTCTCATCTTCAATTCGTCGATACATCGAATCCAAGTCCGTCACGTTCTGCGGCGACCAGAGCCGCTCTGCAATAGCCGCAGTTCGCGGCCAGATGCGCGAATCAATATTTTCTCCGGTCACGTATTCCGACCACATGCACGCCTCGCCTCCGAGAACGAGATGCTGCTGCTCGGGCGTGAGGCTCGCGGCATCGCCGCTGAGCGGATCGTTCGCATAATGCTGAGAGGCTGGCCACATATAATCGAGGTAATAGCCGAACGAAAGAATGCTGCGGAAGCCGAGCCGCGCTGCATCGGCGAGAGATTTCTGCCCGCGCCACGATTGGATGACTATGTCCTTCGGCAAATCGGGAGCGAGAACCTCATCCCAACCGATCATGATCTTTCCGTGCTTGCTGACGATTTTCTGGATGCGCGTGTTGAAGTACGCCTGAAGCGCGTGATTATCGCTCAGCCGGTGCGCGTGCATGAACTCCTGAATTTTCGGATTCGCGTCCCACTGCTTGCCGTTCACTTCATCGCCGCCGATATGAAAGTAAGGATCGGGGAACAGGTGGCTCATCTCGCCGATGAATTTATCGAGGAATTTGTACGTAGACTCCTTCGTCGGATCCATCGCGGGATCGAAGATGCCCCACGTACGCTCGATCTGATACGGCCCCGGCGCGCTGGCGAGCTCGGGATAGCCGACGAACCACGCCGTGCTGTGCCCCGGCATGTCGAATTCCGGCACCACGCGAATGCCGCGGTCGCGCGCATATTCGATTAACTCGCGGGCGTCAGCCTGCGTATAAAACATGCCGTCCGAGCCAAGTTCCTGAAGCTTCGTATACGCCTTGCTCTCGATGCGGAATCCCTGATTCTCAGAGAGATGCCAGTGGAAGACGTTCATCTTCAGCGCGGCCATGCCGTCAATATTTCTCTTGATCACATTGAGCGGGACGAAGTGTCGCGAAACGTCAATCATCAGCCCGCGCCAGATGAAGCGCGGCTTATCGTCTATCCGCGTCGCCGGAACGGCGAAACCATCCGGCGCGATCGCGACGAGCTGCGAAAACGTCTCGAGTCCGTGAAGAATTCCGAGCGGATTGGGGGCGTTTAATTTTGCGCCTGTGCTTGTGACTTCGAGGGTGTAGCTCTCGTCCTCGTCCGCGTCTTGAACGGCCTTGCTGGCTTGATCAGCATGAATGACAAGTGTCGCTTTATCGGGTTCACCGAGTTGCGTTGACAGGAGCATTCCCGTTTCTCGTGTGATGTCGCGAAGGAATCTTTGCACCGCGCGGCCGAGGCGAGGTTCGTTGTGGCCGCTGATCGCCACAGAAAACGATTGATTGATGAGAAGCCGTCCCGCTTGCACCTGAATGCTCGACGGCAACGGCATGAGATCGGGCGATTCGCGCGATTCCTGCGCTGTCGCGTAACCAAAGGCAATGCAAAGCACGGATGCGAGGGAAAGTATTCGAATGCATTGATCGGATTGCGAGGGATCCTCCGGTACCGGCAGACCCGGGCAGGATATTACACGCGCGCATCGCGCGCCAAGCGGTTTCGGTCTGTCGTCCCGAGGACTACAACTCGCGCAACGAAGCCGCAATCGGCCGAATCGCGGCGCGAATTGCGGGCGGCACGCCGCCCACAAATCCCATGAACAATGCGAACACCACGCCGATGCCGAGCAGCGCCGGCGTTACTCGAAACGCGAACGCGACATGCGAGAATGTCTGAAAATTCATCGCGCCAGTCGTGAAGCCATTGAGCGGCAGCACGGCAAGACACCCCAGTGCCCCGCCGATGAATGCAATGAAGAGCGCTTCGAAAATGAACGACGTGACCACGCTGCCTGCACCGAATCCCAGCGCGCGCATCGTAGCAATTTCGCGCGACCTTTCCGTGATCGCCGAATACATCGTGTTCAGCGCCCCGAAAACCGCGCCAATCCCCATCACCAACGCCACGATTCCGCCGAGAATTTCGATCAGCGTCGTCAGAGCGCGAGACTGCTTGTCGTAATAATCGATTTCGCGCTCCACTTTCACATTCAATCGCGGGTCGGACGTGAGCGCGTCCTTGAACGAGTTCAGCGCATCGGGCGAAGTCAAATGCACGGTGACCGACTGAAAAATATCTTCTGGCCGTTTGAACGTTTGATTCAACACGCGCGAATCGCACCACACTTCCGAATCGAACGCGCTACCGCCAGCGTCAAACACGCCGACGACGGTCCACGTCGCGCCGCCGAAGCGAAGCGTATCGCCGAGATCCAGGCCCACGTACTCGTGCGCCACGTTGCGCCCGACAACCAACTCGTTCAATCCCGGCTGAAAAAATCGCCCGGCCATCATTTTTACAGACGGCCGAACTTCCAGCACTTTGGGCGAAACGCCGCGCACCTCTACGTTCGCGTCCGTGCCGGTGGATCTCAGCGGGAACGCCACGACCACGACAACCTCGGGCGAAACGAGCGGTCCGTCCTTTCCCCGCGCGACGCCGACGGTGTCTTCGATCACGCGTTCCTGTGTCAGCGTGATGGCGCTATCCATTTCCGACGACGAACCCGCGCGGCTGACGATCGCGTTATCGGGCGAGCCTGACGATACGAGCGTGGCCTTGAATCCTCGCGCGAGAGCTAGCATGGCAATAAATACGCCGACGGTTCCCGCGACGCCGAGAATCGCGACGACAGCCGAAGTCCATCGCGCGCGCACGCTGCGGATGTTATAGATGAGTGGAATCGCCATAGCTCACACCCTCCGAAGCGCATCCACCACGCGCAACCGCATCGCCGAAATCGCCGGCAATATCCCTGCTACCGTGCCCACCGCTAGCGCCAGAAGCACACCGAGGAGCATGAACTTCACTGGGAAATAAAAGAACGGCAGTAGACCGCCAGTAGGATCACCCATGAGCGACCAACCCTTCGCGAGCAAGAGACCCAGTCCGCCGCCAACGAGTGCGAGGAGCAACGATTCCGCAAGCACGAACACCATCACAAACGTGTCCGAGAATCCTACCGCTTTCAGGACCGCAAGTTCAGCCGTCCTCTCGCGCACCGCGATAGCCATCGTATTTCCAGTGACCAGCAGTAACGTAAAGAACACCACGGCTCCGATCGAAAGAATCAGGAACTCGATATTGCCCATCTGCTTCACCCACGACGCAGCAAATGCTTTTTCGGTGTCCGTTTTTGTTTCGTAGGGCGAGTTCGCGAATTCGTCATCGATAGACTTGGCGACTTTGGCCGCGTCGTCAGGATTTTTGATCCGCACAATGTACCAGCCGACCGCGCCCTTCTGCTGCGCGGCTTCGTCGAGGCGCTTCCAATGAAACCAGAACTGCGTCGTATCGTCTTGCGGCCGTTTGGCTGTGTAAATTCCGCGAATATTGAATTCCCAGTTGCCCGGATAGATCGTTCCCATGATTGGAACGCGGTCGCCGATCTTCCAGCCGAAACGCTTGGCAGTTTTTGCGCCCACGAACGCGCCTTCGCGATCCCCCATGAACGCCGCCCACTGACTATCATCGACGGTGAACTCCGGATACATCTGGCGATAGGTCTCCTCGTCAATCGCGAAAAAGGGAATGAAGTTCTTGGGATCCTGATAAACGCCGCCGAACCAGTTCGAGAACGTAACTTCTTTCACTCCGGGTGTCGCCAGTAGGCGGTCGCGATACGCCAGCGGCAGCGGTTGGATGATGGATACCTTATTGATGATGAAGAGGCGATCCACGCCGGCGATGTCAACGCCCTGGCTGAAGGCTCCGCGCACAATGACGAGAAGCCCAAACAGGAACAGCGCCACGACGAACGAACCGATCGTCAGCATCGTTCGAATTTTCTTGCGCTTGAGATTGGCAGTCAGCAGATGAAGATATTTCATACACGAGCCTCCGCCGCGGCGCCTTCTACCAGCACACCCTTATCGAGGTGCAATGTGACGTTGGCGCGCTCGGCCACCATTGGATCGTGCGTCACCAGCAGCACGGTCTTGCCGAACTCGCGGACCAATCGCTCGATCAAAGCCATAATTTCATCGGCGCTCTTGCGGTCGAGGTCGCCGGTCGGCTCGTCGCAAAGTAGAAAAGTCGGATCGGCGACGATGGCGCGCGCGATCGCGACACGCTGCTCCTGTCCGCCGGATAGCTGCCGGGGATAATGATTCATGCGATCCGCCAATCCGACGACAGACAGCGCCGTCTCGACGTGCTTCCGCCGCTCAGCGCCTGAGAGCTTTGTGAGCAGCAGAGGCAGCTCAACATTTTGAAACGCGGTCAGCACAGGCAGCAGGTTGTACATCTGAAAAATAAATCCCACGTGCCGCGCTCGCCACGTCGTCAGCTTGCCCCCCGACATGTGCGAGATTTCGTCGCCGTCAACTGTAATGCTGCCCTTCGAAGGCAAGTCAATTCCGCCGAGAAGATTTAGAAGCGTGCTCTTGCCCGAGCCGCTCGGGCCCATGAACGCGACGAATTCGCCTTTGTCCACGTCGAGATTCAGATTCTGAAGAACGTGAATCACTTCGCTTCCGCGGCGATAATTCTTCTCCAGGCCGCGAACGCAAACCAGGCTTTTGCCGTCGCCACTTCCATCCACTCGAACCATCGGGCTCTCCTCTAGCGCTTGATTTCGACTTCCTCGCCGTCGTGCAGTCCTTCGGGCGGCTTCACGACCACTGATTCGCCGCTTGTGATTCCAGCAAAAACCTCCACGTCGGTTCCGTGATCGCCGCCGAGGCTTACCGCGCGCCGCTCCACTTTTGTGTCGTGCAGCACGAACACCACCGGCTTGCCGCCATCTTGAATCACGGCATCCTGCGGGATCAGCGTTTGCGGCGCGGCATTCGCGGATTTCGATTTGCCACTGGACTGTTCGGACGTATCAAGAAATGCGACCTTGACGCCCATATCCGGCAAGATTCTCGGATCGAGATGATCGAAAGAAATGCGGACCTTCACCGTCGCCTTCTGGCGATCCGCCGTCGGAATCACGGTGCGAACTTTCGCCGGAATCTTCCAGTCAGGATACGCATCGAGCGTCGCCGTCACCGGCTGGCCGTCCTTGACGCGCGCGATGAAGGATTCGTTCACGTCCACTTCAATCTCGTTGGAATTCATGTCCACGATGGTGGCGATTCCTGTGCGCGTGAATCCGCCGCCGGCTGAAACCGGCGACACCATTTCGCCCACTTGCGCGTCCTTCGAAACCACCTCGCCCGTGAAGGGCGCGCGCACCGTGCAATTGTCCACGTCCTGCTGCGCCACGGCGATCATGGACTGCGACGCATTCACTTGCTCCTTCGCCAGCGCAATCTTCGCGCGCAAACTGTCCGCCGCGGCGCGCGATGTGTCGAGCACTTCGACGCTGTCGATTCCTTCTTTCTGCAATTCCTCGGCGCGGTGCAGTTCGCGCTCGGCGAGAGTCAACTGCACTTGCAGGTCCTGAATGGCGGCTTGCGCGGCCTGGCGATTGGCTCGCGCGGATGCGAGGCGCACCTGCGCGTCCGAATCGTCGAGCCGCGCNNGCTCGGCGTCGCGGCGTGACGTATCCGCTCGCATTTAATAGTGTCGCGGCTTCGCCCGCCTGAGCCTTGCGCGCCGCCATCACTTCGACGACAGGCTTGTGCGTTCGCAGCGCGAACACCAGTCCTGCGACGATGAGCACCAAGCCGCCGCCCGCGGAAATAAAGGCCAATATCTTGCCCAAACCGCCCCGATGGCGCGCGTGATCGTCAATTTTCAGCGACGAAAGGTCGGGTCTCGATGAACTTGAACTCATGGCAAGTCTTTGCGCTCCCGCATAAACTGCTGCCCGATTCTCTCTATTCTTAAACTACGCAATCGCCGGAGTAATGTTTCACTTCGACAATTTCGGCCGACTCTCCGACCCTGGGCGCTCCACATCGAAATGATCCTCCATTCAGGGGTGAATGGCATCAATCGGAAGGCGGACGAACTCACAGCAATTTTAGCCGTTCGGGGCGGTGCTGGGCAACCGCAATCGAAAGCGGCGCGAAGGCCTCAACTGAGGCGAAAAAGTGATTGCGGCTAGCCGAATTTCACTTGCGTGGCCTGCCCCTCGGCGTCGTTCGTCTAAAAAAGTTCTCGCGGATTCATCTCCAGCAGCACCGCGACTAACACTTCCGGTATCTGATGGATGCGCGTGTTGTAAGTAGCAACCGTTTTGTGGCCGTGCTGCCGCGACTCGACGATTTGCAGATTGTTGTGGCAAGATTAATTGTTTGCATGTATATGAAGCGTGGGGGAGTGAAATGGCAAAGGCCACATTTGCAGCGGGATGCTTTTGGGGAGTCGAAGCGGAATTTCGAAATTTGAAGGGCGTGACAGGCGCGCAGGTCGGATACATCGGCGGCAATACCGCGAATCCGACGTACAAAGAAGTTTGCACCGACCGGACCGGCCACGCCGAAGCCGTCGAAGTGGATTACGATCCCGCGCAGATCAGCTACGGCGATCTCTTGAAGGCCTTCTGGGAATTGCACGACCCGACGACGCCGAATCGCCAGGGTCCGGACATCGGCTCGCAGTATCGTTCCGCGATTTTCTTTTACACACCTGAGCAGGAAGCCGAGGCGAAAGCTTCGCGTGACGCGCTCGCGGCTTCAGGCAAATACAAGCGGCCGATCGTCACGGAGATTAAGCCCGCGCCGCAATTCTGGCGCGCTGAGGAATATCATCAGCAATATTTCGAAAAGCACGGCATGGCGGCCTGCCACATACCCGGAAAGAATTAGGCGAATAGCCTGAAGCATCCATAGCCGAGCGACGCTCCGATCGCAGACCCCGCGACGACGTCGCTCAAGAAGTGCATCCCCAAAATAATCCGCGAGGCCGCGATGCACACCGCGGCGATCATTAAGATGTCCAAGAGCTGCGGGTAAAACATCCCGAGGCAAATCGCGATCGCAAACGCCGTGATGGAATGCCCCGACGGAAATGAGAACTGATCGGGCGGCAAAATCGCGGACCAGCAGTGCGGCTCAAGCTGGCATGGCCGAGGCCGGTGACTCGCGCTTTTCAAAATCTTGAAGATGCAAATCCCGATTCCTACGGCCAGCGACGCGGATCCCACCGCAACGAATCGCGCCGGCCCGCCGTAAGTTAGCAGGATCGCAGCCAGCGCGTACCACAGCCAGCCATCTCCGCAGCGCGTCGCCATAATCATCCAGATTCGAAACCAACGCGGTGCTCGCCAGCGATGCACCCGGCGCATCAATCTGTGATCGCGCGTTTCGATGAAGCCCCAGACGTTTCGTGCGACAGTCATCTGCGTCACTCCACTGCGCTCGCCTCCATGGCAAAGAGAGGAAAGCGGCTGCGGGCGGAAACTTTGGGTATCGCGCGTTCAGCCCAGCGGCGCGCGAACATTCGTTCCGAGTAACAATTCCTGGCAATCACTGCAGGGACGAATAACGCGAGAGGCGCCAACACGGTTGTCCAGCGGCGCTCGCGCATCATTTCGCGAGCGATGAGAAGAACGTCGCGCGTGAGCTTCGCGTAGCTGCCGGATTTTCCGCGCGGCTTACCGAGACCCTGGCGAACGCCGGCGAGGAAATCTTCTTTCGTGCATGCGCCGGAAACTTCGGTGTACGCCGTGCCGGCGGAAGCAAGCGTGTGAGCGTCGCTGCCCCCAAGCGCGATCTTTCGCGTGCGCCGCGCGAGCCGAACCGCGTGCCGATTGTTGCCAAGCGGCATCAAGCTGTTCAGCGTTTCCATCGCTGGAAAATATTCCTCGAACCATTCGAAATCCTCCACTTCGCGGCGGCCCGTGAGCGCGGAGAAAACGTGATTGACGCAGAAAAAGAGACGATGCTCGGTGAGGTACATCAGCAGAGCGATCAAATCGTTGCGGCGGCGCTGAATCTCGATGTGCTGGCGCTCGGTGATGTCGTAGACGCCCACGTGCGCCTGCGTGCCGCTCGGCATCCGGCACGTCGCCTCGACGCTCACAAAAAAATCCGGATAACGTCGCAGCGGCTCGCAGCCTTCGATTGAGTCGTGATCGGTCAGCGTGACGAAATCCATGCCGCGTTGCTTCAGCACGGCGTACACATCTTCAGGATCGCTGTAGCATTCACGGCAAATTGGCCCGAGAAACGCCGGCGACTGGCACGGCCCTGAGTAGTACGAGTGAACATGCAGGTCGCATCGCATGAAACTTTTGTAACAGACGCGCATTACAAGCGCGTGAAGCGGGCGCGAACTTCATGTAAAAGCGCGACTTATAACTGATTCGACACTATAAGTTGTGTTGTCATCGAGCATTAACAGAGCGCGGAAGTTCGTGTGCAAGAATTCCGCCGCTCATGAAGCGTATCGAGTTCGTTTTCTTCGACGCGGGTGGCGGGCATCGCAGCGCGGCGACGGCGCTTCAAATGGCCGTCGCGTCGCGCAATCTGCCGTGGGACGTCCATCTTCTGAATCTTCAGGAATCGCTCGACAAGCTGGACATTCTCAGGCGCTTCACCGGAATTCGCATTCAGGATTTCTACAATAAAATGCTCGCGTCCGGCTGGACGCTTGGAAGCGCGCAATTGCTGCGGGTGTTGCAGCTTCTCATCGCCATCTATCACCGCCCGATGGTGAAAATATTGACCGAGTATTGGCGCACAACCGCGCCTGACATGGTCGTTTCATTCGTCCCGCATTTCAATCTTGCGCTCGGACAAAGTTTGCAGCGCGCCTTTCCTGCCGCGCCTTTCGTGACGATATTGACGGACCTTGCGAATCATCCGCCGCGATTCTGGATTGAAACGCAGGAGCAGGATTTCATTTGCGGCACCGAACGCGCCGTCGAGCAAGCGCGCGCAGCCGGGAACGCGCCCGAACGCATTCATCGCGTGTCTGGAATGATTCTGCATCCGCGATATTACGAAACGATTGAGGTTGACCGTGCCGCAGACCGCGGCGCGCTTGGGTTGTCGGCGGAAGTGACCACAGGCCTCGTGCTTTTCGGCGGACAGGGATCGAATGTCATCGCGGACATCGTGAAGAGGCTCGACGATTCGCAGCTCGAAGTTCAGCTCATCGTGATTTGCGGGCGCAATGAAAAGCTCGCGAACGCCCTACGAGCCCGCAAAGGCCGCGTGCCGATTTTCGTCGAAGGCTTCACTACGCGCATTCCTTATTACATGCGCCTTTCTGATTTCTTCGTCGGCAAGCCCGGGCCTGGCAGCCTGAGCGAAGCCGTTGCGATGAAATTGCCCGTCATAACGGAATGCAATTCCTGGACGCTACCGCAAGAACGTTACAATGCGGAATGGATCCGCGAGAATCAAATCGGCATCGTCGTGAAGAATTTCAAGACGATTGAGGCAGCGGTTCGCGAATTATTGCACCCGGAAAATCTCGAGAGATTCAGAAATAACACGGCGGCGATGCCCAACAACGCCGTCTTCGAGATCCCCGATATCCTCGACCGGATACTTCACCGTTGGGCCGCCGGTTGCGCGCTAGGCTCCGGTAAGTGCTGACTCGCCTTTGCCGCAGGTCAAGGCTGCGAATCCATCACGGCGTGCAATTGCACCTGCGCATCTTTCAGGACTTCGAGATCGCGCTCCCACGATTTCTTTCCCCGCGCCGAAATCGCGATGTGGTGCAAGCCCGCGCTGAGCGGCAGCTCGGATGGCGTGCTCCCGACGAATTTTCCGTCCACGTAAATATCCGCGTTTTCAGGCTTGGAATGTATCGTCACGTTGCCATTTCCGGCCGGCGCATCATTCGCCCGTAGCGTGGCGTTCGGAAATGCGCGTTTCATCACGTCAATTAAATCCTGCGCGCTCAACGCAAAATTCATACCTTCGAGTTGTATTCCCGGCGGCGTCGCCACTCGCTCCGGCTTCGTGATCCCCGGCGCGCTGCCCTGCGCGGGCGAATTTGGCTGCGTTCTCGCGCGCCTCAAAGTCGCGATCCCGGCTGAATCGTCTTCCGTTGGCGCGCTCAGCGGCGTTTCCACCAGCTTCATCGTCGTAATCCCTACCACGTCGCCTTCCGCATCGAGCAGCGGCCCGCCGCTATTGCCCGGATTTAGCGCCACGTCCGTTTGAATCCACGTCCCTTCGTGATGCTCGATTTTTCCCACCGCGCTGACAATGCCCTTCGTCACCGTGCCAGGCAATCCGCCGCCCGGATAACCGACCGCGAGCACCGTCGCGCCCGGATGCACAGCCACAAGGTCAACAAGCGAAAGATGCGGGAAACCGCTGCCATCCACCTTGACCAGCGCGAGGTCGAGGTGCGGATCGGAATAGATCACACGGCCGAGGAGCCGCGCGCCCGTCGACGTCGCTACGAAGAGCGTTGCCGAGCCATCGGCGACGTGCCGGTTTGTCGCGATCAGCCCCTCTTCCGTGACGAAAAATCCGGTTCCTTGCAGCTCGGTGCCGAAAAGCTGCACCACGGCCGGCGACGCGCGCCGCACGATTTCCTCCGTCGGCATTTCGCGCCGATCACTGTGTTTTGAGGAAGGATCCATCTTGGCGGGAACCACGGTCGGCGCATGTAGCGTAGCCGTCGATTCAAGCGAGATTTCGATATGGCTGTTTTTCAGCAGGTAGTACGAGCCGTGCACGACGCCGGTCGCGGAAATCCATTTGTACGGGCCTTCGGTGAGAACCACCTCCTGCGCCGCGAATCCTTCCTTGTAGATTCGCGCGGTCATCTGATGCTCGAGCTTTTCGCTGAAGACGGAGTGCGGCCTGTGAAGGTAGCTGCCAGGCACTTTCATTTGATATGGCGTCGTCCCGACCACAACGCCGTTCATCTCAACTTTTGCGCCAGAAGGCGTGCTCGCGATCGTAAGATTGTCGGCGCGCACGGCTCGCGCCACGGAGAGGATCGAAATCGCGAACAGACACCAAATGCACAAAGACCGGCGAATCGCCATGATGCGCGGCCTCACGAGAGCAATGTCCCGCGCAAACTCTCACCACGCCGCGGCGCTGTCAATTGTGGAAACTACGGACTCGATTGCGGTCGTAGCGCCGGCATCTTGCCGGCGATTTTCCGCGCGGTGGCTCAGCACAAAAACGACTGCAAGATGCCGGCGCTACGATTGCGGATTTGCTCAGTTCGCGGGATTGTATTTCGTCAGCCAGTCGCAAAGTTCCTGAAACACATTCCGCCGCTGTTCCGCGAGCATTGGGAAATGCGGCGAACCCGGATACGTCACCATGCGCACCGTCTTGCCGCGTTCCGCCAACAGCACAAAATATTCCCGGCCCTGCAGCATCGGCACGCGCTGGTCCGCTTCGCCGTGCAATATCAATAGCGGCGTAGTCACCTTGTCGGCAAACATCACCGCGGAGAACTCCAGAAACGGCGCCGCATCTTTTTCCTGATAGCCCATGTCGTAATCCACCTGCGAAATGTCGCTCTCCGGAATAAAGCTCAGCCAATCCGTAATTCCCGCGCCTTCGATAGCCGCCTTGTACCGCTGCGTCCGCGTCACCGTCCACGACGTCATAAACCCGCCCGCGCTCCAGCCAAAAATCGCGAGCCGGTTCGGGTCGGCCCATCCCTGCGCAATCGCGAAATCCGTCGCGCTCTCGTCATCCTGATACGCGCGATCCCCGAAATGTTGATAAATCGCCTGAAGAAAGTCAGAACCGTATCCCGTTGAACCGCGGTATTCCGGCTGAATCACAACGTATCCGAGCCCGGCGATCGTGCGCGGAAGCGTATCGAGTCGTAGACTGTCGTTTGCTTCCGGTCCACCATGCGGCAGCACCAGAAGCGGATATTTCTTTCCGCTTACATAATTCGCCGGAAGCGTCAGCACTCCTTCTAAATGCGTGCCATCCTTTGCGGTCCAATTCACCACGCGCACTTCGCCAAGTGCCACATTCGCGAGCGTGTCGTCGCCTTCTTGCGTAATTTTCTGCAGCTCGCTGCCGTTAAGCACAGCTACGTTTGACGAATGCATCGGATCCGACACCGTAAACGCCAGCGCTGCTGACGACGACGTAAATGCACTTCGCACCGGCGCTCCAAATATCGCTCCGCCCGGCCAGCGATAGGCTGGCGCGAGTTTTCCATCGCGGTACGAATAGATTTCTGCGCTCGTCCCTTCTTGCATCATCACCCAGACGGTTCCTCGCGGGTCATTCGCAACGCTCTCGACTGATCCATCGAGCTTCGGCGTCTGATCGCCCGGCGTTCCGCCCGTCGCCGCCACGGTCCACAGATGATCGGGAGTCAACACATCGGTCGTCGTGCTCGCGAACGCCAAATCTTTCCCACCATTCGCCCACGCAATTCCCGCCACCGCGTTATTCACATCCGCAATTTGTCGCGCACCTGACGCGCCACACACATAAATCGCCGAGCGCACGTCGTGATGCCCAATCTTTTGGAATCGCGTCACCGCGGCAAGCTGCGCGCCATCGGCCGACCACGCAAAATCTGAGATGTCCTTCAACTCCGGGCACCACCACGCGCCTGCGTCGCTGCTCGCACTCGCCACGTAAAAACTCGAAACTTCGTTTTCCACCACATGGCGCACGTCCGCCAACGGATCCTTCGCGCGCGGATCGGATATCACTGCGAATCGAGTTCCGTCAGGCGAAAGTTCGAATCGATGCGCCCCATTCGGCAGGGAAATGATCCGCGTCGGCTTTGCTGAATCGAGCGGGACGATCGCGAGCTGCCCCTTCTTCGCCACTTCGAAAGATCCATAGAGCGCCGCTCCGTCTTTCATAAAATCCTGCGGCTCAAAAGACTCAGGCAACTCTAACTTCCGCCTATTCTCACCGGTCGCGTCAAACAAATACCACTCGCGTTTCGTCGGCCCCTTGTCTCCGTCGTAGCTGACTACAATTAAAATAGTCTTTCCATCCGGCGAAATCGCCACCGCGCGAGCCTGATGAAGCGCCGAATAATCGTTGATTCCAAACGGATGCTTCTCGGCGCCAGCCGCCCCCGTGCTGCCGGCACTTGCCAGCACAAACCAGCCAAACACGATCACACGCACCAAATTCAGCCGCGGTCTACTGCGCATCATAGGATTTCCCTCGAAAGTCAAAGTTCGCAAGGACCCCAACATACCATAGCCGCCTTGCTCCTCAATTGCGTCTAACTTTTGATTGGCTACTCTGCGTGCGTGTTTGCCTGCGGGTTTGCCTGAATTGTTGCGCCGTCGTAGAATGCGTTGGCATGCCCGACGCTCCTTCGCTCACCGGACGCACCATCTCGCACTATCGCGTGCTCGAAAAACTCGGGGCTGGCGGCATGGGCGTCGTCTACAAGGCCGAGGACACCCGCCTCGATCGTGCAGTCGCTCTAAAATTCCTTCCCGAGGATGTGGCGCACGACGCGCAGGCGCTCGAGCGCTTCAAGCGTGAAGCGAAAGCGACCTCTGCGCTCAATCATCCCAACATCTGCACGATCTATGACATTGGCGACGACGCAGGACGAACCTTCATCGTCATGGAGTTTCTCGACGGAACGACCCTGAAACACCGCCTCGGCGGCAAGCCGCTCGAAATTGATTTGCTCCTCGATTTCGCCATACAAATTGCCGATGCGCTTGACGCCGCACACTCCGCCGGCATCATCCACCGGGATATCAAACCCGCGAACATATTCGTCACCAAGCGCTCGCAAGTAAAAGTCCTCGACTTCGGTTTGGCGAAATCGCTGGCGCCGCCGAGCGCGCTGTCAGCGTCCGCCACCCAGGATTTTGCCGGCGTTAATCCCGAACATCTCACCAGTCCGGGAAGCACTCTGGGAACGGTCGCGTACATGTCGCCAGAACAGGCGCGCGCCCGCCCGCTCGATGCGCGCTCGGATATTTTTTCGTTCGGCACGGTACTCTACGAAATGGCGACAGGCACACTGCCTTTTCGCGGCGAGAGCATGGCCGTCATATTCGAGTCCATTCTGAGCAAAGCTCCTGTCCTGCCGGTGCGCTTGAATCCGGACGTGCCCCGAAAGCTGGAAGAGATTATCGAGAAGACGCTGGAGAAGGATCCCGACCTTCGGTGCCAGACAGCCGCCGAGCTACGCGCCGATTTGAAGCGCCTCAAGCGCGACATCGAATCTGGCCACCGGCCCGGCGCCGAGAAGAGCGTTTCGAGTTCCGGAGCGCATTCTGCCGCAGCCAAGCAAAAATCAGTGGCTGTGCTCTATTTCGAAAACCAGAGTGGCTCGAAAGAGGACGAATACTTTCGCGACGGCATTACGGAAGATATCCTCACAGAGCTCTGGAAGATTAAGCAGTTGGAAATCTTTCCTCGTGCGGAAATTCTCGCGTTCCGCGACAAGCCAATGACGGCTCTGCAGGTGGGCGAGCAACTTGGCGCTGCCTACGTCCTTGAAGGTTCCATCCGCCGCGCTGGCAATCGCGTCAGGATCACCGCGCAACTTGTCGAGGTTTCGACAAGGCATTTCGTCTGGGTCGAACGGTTCGATCGGCAACTCGAAGATGTGTTCGCCATCCAGGAAGAAATCGCCCGGAGCATCGCCCAGGCCCTGCGCATCACGCTGACTCCGCAGGAAGAAAAAACCATCGCGAGCAAGCCGACGGAAAGTCCACAGGCGTACGATTTTTATCTCCGTGGACGCGGCTACACCCGCCGCGAAAACATGGATTACGCTCTGCAGATGTTCGAACAGGCCATCCAACTGGATCCAAATTTCGCTCTGGCCCACGCCGGAATTGCGAACCTTTGCGGACTAATCTACGAGCTTCGCGAACAGAACCAGAAATGGATCGATCGGGGATTGGCTGCCTGCGACCGCGCCACGGCTCTTGCGCCCGATTTGCCGGAACTGCTGGTGGCGCGTGCGCGCATCTTTTATGCGCTGAAGAAGTACGACGAATGCGCCCTGATGGCCCAGCGCGCCATCGAGCGCAAGAACGATACGGAAGGCTCCTGGAACATTCTCGGCCGCGCGTATTTCGCTTCCGGCCGCTTCGAGGAAGCCGTGGCGCTCATCGATCGCGCCATCGATGCCAACGGAGACGATTACAACACCTACGCCCCCTATGACCAGGCCTTGGAACGGCTGGGAAGGAAAGAGGAAGCGCAAGAGCTCCGGGCGCGAGAAGTCAAAGTGCTTCGCCAACAACTCGAATTGGTTCCGGAAGACGTGCGCGCCCGAATTTTACTCGCTACCAACCTCGCCTATTCGACGCATGACGCGGACGAGTGCATCCGCCACTTGCAGACCGCCGTCGCCCTTCGCCCCGGCGATCCCAACACGCTTTACAATGCCGCTTGCACCTACGGCGTCCTCGGAAAAAAGGCAGAAGCCCTCGAAACGATCAAGAAGGCGTTCGCGGCCGGGTACGGCAACCCGGACTGGGCGGCCAATGATCCCGATCTTAGTTGCCTCCACGACAACCCCGAATTCCAAAAGCTAATCCGCCCAGGAGCAGCAGGATCAACATCGTAGCGCCGGCATCTTGCCGGCGTTTTTGACTTACTCCTCCTCGAAGTTGCCGAGGCCGGCTAGGCAACTTCATGTAGCGCCGGACCGATTTTCGTCCGGCACCTTGCAAGCACAAGCGCCCACCTGCCCTCCCTGGGCCGGCGTTTTGACTCTACATTTCCTCTCACCTCTCCAAAATATCCTTGTACGCATTGAGCGCAACTTTTTTCGGCCGGCGATCCATGATGAAATCCACAGTCCGCGTGGAATTTCCGGCGATTCCTATTTGCCCTACTCGTATCATTCCGTTTCCGAAATCGGCAAACACCGGAACAATCATCGCAAAGCGCTCGTCCACTTCACTTTGCGTAATCTCCGCATGCACCTTGATCTTTCCGCCATCGGCGGGTAGCAGTGCATAGTCGAATTTATAGCGCGGCACTTGGGTTCCATACACCCACTCATTGAAAAACCAATCCAGGCGCCCATTCTGTTGAAGGTCCATCTGTTTGGTCATGTGTTTTTCGGCGATGGCCTTGAACGTCTCGGTGGAAGCGGAAGCGTCGCGGTGGCTCTCCATGTAGTCATGCATCATGTCGATGAAAGCCTGTTCGCGATTGTCGCCGGTGCCATGATCCGCGTACATCATTGACCGCAGCATCAGCAGGACGTAGGCGCCCTTGGAATACGTCACGCCCTGATAGGCTTGCTCGGAGCGCGGAGAAATCAGCCGCAGTCCCAGCCATAGCGGGCCGGCATCGTTCGGCGAAACGCCGAAATTATTTTTCTCAAGAATTCGCACTCGCTGACGTTCCCAGAAATCAATGTAGTCCTTCTGCCATTTAGCCCCCACCGCCTGCTGCAGAAACAATCCCGCCGCAAATTCCGCAAAGCCTTCGGAAAGCCAAATATCGTGATAGGAAGCCCAGCCGACGCCGTGGCCGAACCACTGATGCGCCACCTCGTGCGGCGTAACTTCCTGCACGAATCCGTTGAACTTCGTGTCAATGCGGCCGAACATCAGCCACCGCTGTGTCGAGTCGATGTACGCCGAGATCGGCAAGTACACCAGGTTGGGCCACGATTGGCCGAAGTTAAAATTCGGCTGTTCGGTAATATTCACGTTGTCGTACGGATCCTTGCCGAAGAAAAAAGTGCACACTTGCATCTGCGCGCGAGTCTGGTCGAGCGCGTATTTCGTCATCGCGGCGGGAGACATCGAGCCCAAAAACGCGCGGCCCTCGTACGGCCTCAGGCTGTCGGGCAATTCCGTCAAATAATATCCGGAAATGTTGTAGTGGGTGATCGGGTCCGGGTAGTCGATCTTTTTATATTGCCCGTAATTGAAGCCCGCGACCGCCACCGGCACCGGCGTCGCCCAATGCGACACGGCGAAACCGGCCTCGGTGGATTGTTTGTCCAGCTTGCCGACGCTGATCACAATATTCGACGGCGGAACTTTGAACGTGAGATCGTAGAGCGCCTTTTCACCGAAGCCGTTCAGATTTGGATACCAGGATTCGCGCGCGCCCACGTAGTAACTTCCATCGCCCGCGTTGGATAGAACTTTGTCGCCGGCGTACTCGACGGTGATCGAATGTTCTTTGCCCATCGCCGGAGCTTCATCGAGCACGGCGTAGAACGACCCGTCGTCCTTCCGATTTTCCTGGATGAAATGAAGTTCCTGTCCGCTCTGCGTAGTGACCCGCGTGACGCGCAGCGTGGGAAGCAGCCCAAACTTCATCACCCGTTCCCCGGCAACGAGCGGTTCAAATGTAATTGTGGTCCGCCCGTAGAGGTGATCGTTCTTCGCGATTGCCGTTTCGATGTTGTAGCGGCGCGTTGCAAAGAGCCGCTTGTCCTCGCGCGAATCCGCTGTGCGCGCCAGCACCTCGGATTTCAAGTGCTGCGAATACCACACGCCGTCATCCATTTCCCCGCCGTCGCAGTTGACGAGCGCCACTTCCTCAGGCGAATCCAGTTGCGGAATCGCGCCCACGCGCTCGCGCATGTAAAAACGCAAGTCTTTGTGATGTGGGCCGTGCATGTAAGCGTTCAAGAATGGCGGATGTTTCGGATTGTAAATCGAAGCGAGCACGTCGGCGTCCACGTTATCTATGGTCTCGTTCTCGAGGATAGCCTGGGTGAAACCGGCAGGAATTTCGTGGCGATGGCGAATTCTCTCTTTCCAGTGCTGAAACGCGGCCGCGGCTTCGGGCGGCGTTTCGGCTTCATGTCCCATCACAGATGCGAATTGCGGATACTCCGAGCCGGTGAAACGGAAGACCGCCTCGGTGAAATCTTCCTCGGCGGTCGCGCTTCCGGCACGCCGGATCAGTTCGCGCGTATCAATCCAGCCGACGGGCTTCAGCGTGAAGTGCCCCTGTCCGACGAAAATGGCGCCCGTTTCGAAGTTATTGACTGTAGCGAGGAGGGTAATCGTTCCCGATTTAAACTCGAAGGTACCGGTGTCCACGGTCAGCGTGGAATTTTCGCAGCGATACGTATGACCCAGGCCGACATCGCGCAACTGCCGATACACGGGATCTGAATTGGCAAACGCCGTGCTCTTTTCGGTGACGTTAACACTCGTTTGCTGTGCGGCGATCGTCAGTTTTAGCGGTAGGTCGGCGGCGCCGTGAAGGTCCACCGCGGTTACGAGATCCTCGAATCCGTCCTTCGCGACGCGTATCGAATATTTCCCGGCGCCCAGATTCGGCGCGGCGAACTTACCCGATGCATCGGACGTGAGAACAATCGGCTGCGACAGGTTGCCGCCGCTGATTTCGATCCGCGCTCCGACGACGACCGCGCCCGACGGATCTTCGACCGTGCCCGTTATCGTATCCGCAAAAAGCCGAGTGCCGAGCGCCAGACAGAGCAGCGCAAGAATTGTGGCGTAAAAGACGCGTGAGTAGCGAAGTCGAAACGACCCACGGCGCCGGGCCATTCTCGGGCCGAGGGACGTCTTGAGATTGCGATTCCCAGGCCGCATTTCCTCAGATCGGCTCACAAATTCGCTTCAGAGAATCGGCACGCGGCGTTTTTCATGGCTAGGTCTTCGGTCCTGACTTTAGCTCCGCCCACTAATGGGATACGGGAGATTCGAGGACTGTTGTAGCCGAGCCCCGCGCGGGAAGCAATAGGGCCGTCAAGCCAAATTGCACAATCGATTTATACCTTGAGTGGTAAAACTGTTCTGGGATCATCACTTACACCGCGCGCCCAATTCGTTGCGACCGACGTCCGCGCGGAACAGCAGCGATCCGCCCGGCTTCATTTCGCCCCAGGCCGTTCCGTCACGGGCTTCCCACCCGCGCCCGGCAACCGTGACTTCGCCCCGCCAGCCGATTCACCCTGAATCAGCGATTCGAGGCTCGGATAGGCATAAATCGTCGGCGCGTGGCTGGCCATCAATCCGCCCGTATCCGCCGTCGGCCCATAATTACTGTGCAACTCCCGCCCAAGCATGCGCAGCATGGCGCTCTGTTGCCCGCGATGGTGCGCGGTGTGCGCGATGCGGCGGGTCATGATCCAGTTCCGCGCACGCTGCACATCGAAAAACGTCGCGTTCTCTTCCCACCACGAATTATTTTCCGCTCGCAATACCGCCAGTCGCTTCCCGCTATCCTCCGCATAACGCCGGATGAACTCGATCCGCGTCTCCGGATTCGGCAATGGCGGCGCGCCCACATCAATCCCGAGCATCGTCCGAAACCAGATGTCCTCGCTAGCGCACTGATGCACCATTTGCTCGTGGACGCTCCGTCCCCGCGGGTCTCCGTCGCGCGGCCGAAGGGGAAGCTCCTCATCCCGAAACTCACTCCACATGCTTACCACTTTGATTCGCTCGGTCTCGTAAGTCTCAACCAGAAAATCTTACGTCATGAACGAATCCTCCTGCGGGGAAGCAACGCGATGCCGGGCGATCTCACTCGCGCCCGTGAGGATATTATTTCAACGTGCGCTGGCGTCATGTTCTGGATATTTCACCTCGCGCAGCCATTTCGCGAATATGAACCACCAAATTAAAAACAGCACAACATTCGGCCAGCCTGCCTCCACGCCGAACGGCATCCCAGTCAGCCATGCCGGTCCATGAAAGCGTCCCTCAAACAAATGTCCCCTGCCCATCAGCCCGCTGCACGGCACGCCATAGAAATACACTTCACCCCAGTTCCATCCTACGTGCAGGCCTATCGGCATCCAGAGATCGCCCGTTCGTCGCAGCAGAAAACACGCAATAAGGCCGAATCCGACAATCGTAATCAGACCGAGCACCGTCCAGCCAGGATTAAACATGTGCTCCGCGCCCATCAATGCCGAAGTCGCGAACGCCGCGGGCCAGAATCCGATTCCGGTGGTCAGCGTGAACTGCATGTNNCCGCGGGCCAGAATCCGATTCCACCCGTCAGCGTGAATTGTATATAGCCGCGATAGAAAAATTCTTCAAATAGCGCTGCTAAGAAGAGCGCCACAGCCCACAAGAACGCACTCTTCCAAATCTCGGCGCCGCGAAGCTGAACGCCTCCCATGGAATAAGCGTGTGCGAGCCGTAACACC
>PMAA01000137.1:0-228 GCA_003152355.1 Acidobacteriota bacterium
CGTCAAGCCGGCCGAAATCCACGAATGGAAAAATCGCAGCGGCTTCAACGATGACTGGACGCTTTCAACGGCCTGGGTACGATCGCTCGGCTTTGACAATACGTACGATGAAGTTAAAAAGAAATTCGTAGATATCTACTGGGGCGCAGGCAAACCCGGCAACGTGAGCCGCGAGCGCTGGATTCTGCCGAAGCAGGACCTTCGGCGCCTTGCAAATCTTGCCGAGCT
>PMAA01000137.1:233-6811 GCA_003152355.1 Acidobacteriota bacterium
ACGATTCTCGATGGCCGCGATCCTTTGACCGCGCTTTACCTCGGCGACAACATTGACGATGGCCGCGCTTCGAAAGCAGCCGCTGTGCCATTCGTGGGCGTGTTGCCGTATCGCAGTCAAGCCCGGCGACAACGCGCGCGCAGTCTCGAAGAACTCGGCGCGCGTACCATACTGGGAAACGTCCGCCAACTTGAAGCCTGGCTTCGCAAGCACACGAAATAGCAGCCTCCCGGTTTGNNCGTGGTAAGCCTCTAAGTCTTCTGATTTGACCACTTAAGGACTTTAGTACCATTGTCACTTTAGAGTTCGCCGCAGAATAATCTCTCCTTCGGCTGGCAGATTCGCCCGAAAATAGGAATGTTATGGGTTCGAACCCACGATCCGCGGCTGCGCGCGCGTTTGTTCGTAGTCTGAACATTCTGCTGAAATTCGTCCGGATGTACGATTTCGGGCATCCGCGGACTACCGCACAGTATGAGATCGCGTGGAGCGAGCTCCGGGCCGCTCTCGGCCCCGATGACGAAACAGGACTGCTTCTTTCCGCGTCAGGCGAACAGCTTCTGCTCGATGGAATTGCGCTGGAATCTGCCGCCGCGGAGAAGAGCTTCGCCAAGCTGCTATCGACCGCTGGCATCGCCAGCATCCACTTCGCGCCCAACGTGACCCAATCGAGCCTCGCGCGTCTCGTCAAAGCTTTCCCTACGGGCGGATCGAAGCCAGACGTCCTCGCGCAGCAGCTCAAGGACGCGCTCCAGGGCGATTCGACAATCCACATTAACGAGATTTGCTTCGTGCCCGCGGATTCAGCCGTTGTCAGGGGATCAGCTGCCGCTACGATCGCGGCTCACGCGTTCGGAGGGGACGCGGAAAAGTTTAACCAGCTTTTCAATGATCCGCAGAAACTGCTGCAGCTCATTACGGCTGCTGACGGCCTTCGCAGCGAACGGATGGGACTGGATGACACCGGAGACGGCAATCCGGGCGCAACAGGCGGCCGCAGAGGGCAGTCGTCCGGCGGTTCCGGGACTTCCGATAGCGGTTCAAGCGGCGGTGGCGGACTGAATCCGGGAATGCCGAATTTCGGCCTTTCATGGTTCGAATCGGGCGATGAGGGTGTGCACGAAGAAGCGTCCGCGGGCGCACAGGTGATCACGGGCGGCAGGGCGAGCGAACATGCGGGCGGTTCGGGTGGTTCTGGATCGGGTAGCGCGGGCTCGGGACGCGGAGGTCGAGGTTTCGCNNTTTCCCCAGCGCGCGCGATTTACGCTCACTCAGGCGCTTGCCGGAATTGCCGCAAAGGCGCCGGCCAACGCGCCGGATCAATCCACGCTCCTGCGCCTCGCCGAGCACGTCGCGATTCGATTCGCGCTTGAAAGTTATCAGCGCGGCGACGTCAAGGTTGACGCGGTGCGCGAGATGCTCGACGCCATGGGCGCCGAAATTGAAAGTCTGCGCAAGATTTTGAGCGGGCACGAAGAGAAGCTCGCCCGCGCTGGAATATCGGTGAAGGGACACACCGAGGTTCTCGCACAGCAGTTCTGGAACGAGCTTCCGGCCGAAAAGCGCAACGAAGCGCTGCTCTCGCCGAACGCGTGGTGCATACCGGCATCAAGCGTTCGCCAATCCGTTGAAGCGTTACAGAAGAGCGGCGACGCCGCGGCGGCGGCTAAGATTCTCGAGAACTACGTCAACTGCATCCGTAACCCGAATGCCGAAACGCGGCGAGCTGTCGCGCACGGCGTTGCGGAGCTCGCGCCGTTCTACGGCAGCTTCGAAGATAAATTGTTCGTCAGCACGATTCGCGAGCTCGGCCTCACGCTCAACGAAGAGAGCGATTCAGAATCGCGAAGCGTCATCAGCGCCGCTTTTGTCCGCCTCGCGCAGGAAGCAGGGCAGCGCCGTTCGTACACGGGCATGCAACGCGCCATCGAGATGGTGGACTACATCGAGAGTGAGCGCCCGGCCGTCGCGAAGAACCTACGTCCGCGCCTCGCCGTCGAATCGCGTCTCGCGGAATTCGTTGACGACGCGGTAAAGGCTGACAAGCTTCCAGTTGGTCTCGTCGCGTTTCTTCGCAGAATTCCGGGCCCGGCAGCTGAAACACTGGCACAGCGATTTAGCCGAACCGGCTTTCGTCAAGATGCGGACCTGCTGCTCGAAGCGATGTCGGCGTTGGGACCCGATGCCGTCACACATCTTCGCCAGACGCTTTTGAACGCACCGGCGCAGCAAGCGGTGGACGTAATCGCCATGCTCTCGCGCCTCGATCTCGCGGCGCTCGAGGCTCATTTACCGGGCCGAATGACGGAATGGAAGCGGTCATCGCATGACCGGGTTGTGCGTCAACTCGCTGCGAGCGGCGCTCCCGAGCGCGGACATCTTATCCTCGGCATCTTCGATTCTCTCGACCCTCTCGTTCAGCCGCTTGCGCTGGATGAAATCGGCTTGGCCGGCGAGCAGGATGCGAATCACCGGCTGATCCGAATTGCCGAGGGCGATCTGCCTCCGGGCGCGACCGCCTTTTTGCAGCTCAAAGCCATCGAAGCTTTGGGGCGTCTCCGCACTTCGGGCTCCGAAAAGGTTTTGCGGCGCATCGTGGAAGGAAAACAAGTCTGGCGCTGGACGTTCCCGAGTGAGTTGCGCATCGTGGCGGCGCAGGCGCTCGAAAAGATTGATCCAGATTGGGCGAAGCACTTCCTGCCCAAGAGCGGTCTCAGCGTTGCCGAGCTCGCCATTCAGCCGCTTGATATCGAAACGAATTCGACTGTCATGCGGCAGCGCCGTTACGCGCGCTTGCATCTGGAACGGCCGATGTCCGGCGAAACGATGAACCTGAAGGAAAATTGCGAAATCGAAATCCCGGAGATGAATCTTGGCGGCGGAGTGGCCGTGAGCGATCAGGCGCTGCATCCCGGCACCATCGTGTCGCTTCGCATGAGTGCCGATTCAAAACCGGTTCGCGCTCAGGCCATCGTTCGCGACGCGAACATGCATGCGCGTGCTTTCGAAGTCATCGACATTGATCTGGAAGAGCGCGCACGGTTGCGCAAATTGCTCGTGCAAATTGGGAGTGTTCTGAAGGCGGCGTCGTCGGATAATCGCGGTCGAAATCGCGGACGCACAATCCTCACGCCGTCTTCGCAATAGTTTAGATCGTAGATTGCAAGTCTTCGATGTGTCTGGCCGAGAGGCGACGGCCAGAGACGTCTAGACTCGTATGATTCAGGTACGGACTGAGGCGCGACCGTGAGGCTTTTGGGCTTGGGATACGGTCACCTTTGCGTTACGTAATGCCTCGCGATCCCTGCCAAGCCACGCGCCCAATTACGATTGCTGAGGTGATGCTCAAAATGGCTTCAGACCCCTCCAATACCTACGGCGGGCACGCCCCGCAGGTTAGTATCGATCCGAAAGACCGCCGCAAATCGCCGCGATACCCGATCATTGCCGAAGCTCGTTTCACCGATCTTAAGACGGAAACCGAATTCAAAGCCCGGGTGTCCGAACTGAGCATGGACGGTTGCTATCTCGACTTCCTCAATCCGCTTCCGCAAGGCTGCGCACTCAAGCTGCGAATCTTGAAGGATAGTGGCGTGGTTGAGACCGACGCGCGCGTCGTCTACACCCACCCTGGAATGGGTCTTGGCATTCAGTTCGTCAATACTCAGGAAGCCGAACGGAAGATTCTCGAGCGTTGGATTGAGGAACTTAAGGCTGGGGGCTGAGGGTTCCGCTTCAGCTAGAGTCAAATTCCCTTGATCACTGACCGTCCGAAGATCCTTAATTACTTGCTGTCCGTAAGATATTTCTCGGGCAGGCTGTGTCCGGGCGTCTCGTCTTCCCAGTAGATAGTGACAATCCACCAGCGCGTCCCGTCGAAAAATAATTGAAAGCTGTTCACACCGCGTGCGAACGGCTTCTCGCCTTTTGCATGCCGGGATTCGTAGGTGCTCCAAACTTCAGCCATGTGATCCCAGGATTCCACGCGATTTGCGATGGAGACCTCGAAGAAGCCTTCCTTAGTGAAGTAAGCCGCCCCGCCCTTCGCGTAATCGTCAGGGGTCATATCTTTGGACTTAATATTCCCCTTATCGTCGCGCCAACTTGGAATGAGCCTCGCGCCGGTGAAAAAGAGCGAATGAAAACGCTCGCAGTCGCGCGGCCCGGCCGGTCCGGAAATCACGTCATAGACGGCGGACAGAATGTGTTCCACCGAGTCAACGTCCTTGGCCTGAGCTGCGGGCGGAGCGGATGCAGCGGTCTGCGGACCAGTTGGGCTGGCCTGTGGCGCGGCTTGCGGCGGTTGAGCTTGTGAGCGTGCATCAGCAGATATTCCCATCAGCAATGCAGTCGCGATGGCTCCCAATACCGCGTGGCGTTTCATTTGTGGTCCTCCTGATTTTCGCGGAAGATTCTAGCAGGTGGTGAATCCGCACACCCGAACTACGCAATTTGACGCACGCACGCTCTTCTCGTGAGCGCCCGTGCTGCGAAAACTGCGGCAATCCGAAATCATTGAGTCCGCCGGATGCTCGCCCCGTGCCGTAAGCAGGTGCCCCCACGATGCTAACGCCAATTTTGAATCTGAAAGACGGCAGACGTGCTCTAATACTTCCGACTCCTGCCAAGCTTAAAGGGGGGAAAGTGGCTTCTCAACAAATACCAAGTGCACTTGTGGCTAGCACCCAGGCATTCCCGGTCCTCACCGCAGCTCAAATCAATCGCGTTCGCTCAGTCAGCAAACTGCGGCACGTCGAGAAAGGTGAAATTTTATTTCAGCCCGGCGACAGAAGTGTGCCGTTTTTCGTCCTCCTCTCCGGAAGCCATNNCCTCCTCTCCGGAAGCATGGAAATTGTGCAGCCGGATCTCAAGGGCGAACACCCGGTCGCAACGCACAGCCCGGGCGAATTCACCGGTGAAATGACCATGATTTCCGGCCGGCATTCTCTCGTACGGGGTCGAGTTACCGAGCCCGGTGAGTTTTTGGAACTGAGCGGAGATGGTTTGCGGTCGCTCGTCGCGAAGGATGCCGAACTGAGCGAAATATTCATGAGAGCATTTATCCTGCGCCGCTTGGAACTCGTCAATCGTGGCCAGGGCAACGTCATTTTAATGGGATCGCGTCACTCGGCGAACACGCTTCGTCTCCGCGAATTTCTGACCCGGAATGAACATCCGTACACGTATGTAGACCTTGATGTGGACGAGGATTCGCAGGAACTTCTCGACCGCTTCGAAGTGAAGTCAGAGGAGATTCCCGTGGTCGTCGTTTGCAACGCGCGTTTCGTGTTGCGAAATCCATCGATGCAGGAAGTGGCCGATAGTATCGGGCTCAACAGTACGGTGGATCAGTCTCTGGTCCGCGATTTGATTATTGTCGGCGCCGGACCATCCGGCCTGGCAGCGGCCGTTTACGCGGCTTCAGAAGGCTTGGATGTGCTCGTAATTGAGGAGGCGTCACCCGGGGGACAGGCCGGATCGAGCTCCAAGATCGAGAATTATTTAGGATTTCCCACCGGAATTGCTGGTCAGGAATTGGCGGCGCGCGCTATCGCTCAGACGGAAAAATTTGGCGCCAAGATGATGGTGGCGCNNACAATGGCAACAAGATCGCGGCTCGCGCTGTCGTGATCGCTACTGGGGCGCAATATAACAAACCGCCCATCTCGAATCTCCAGCAACTGGAGGGGCGGGGAATCTACTACGGCGCGACCTACATGGAATCGCAATTATGCGAGGAACAAGATCTCATCGTCGTGGGCGGAGGTAACTCGGCCGGACAAGCCGCTGTTTACCTCTCGCAGACGGCGCGAAAGGTGCATATGTTGGTGCGCTCGGGCAACTTGTCAGACAGCATGTCACGTTATTTGATTCAGCGAATCGAAGAAAATCCCGGCATTGAATTGCACCTCAAGACGGAAATCGTGGGTCTTGAGGGAGATGACCAACTCGAGCGGGTCACATGGAAAGACAAGGCTACCGGCGAGACCTCTATCCACGACATTCGCCACCTGTTCATCATGGCCGGAGCGTCGCCGCGAACCGAATGGCTCAAGGGCTGCCTTGCGCTCGACGACAGAGGTTTCATTCTCACGGGGCGGGATTTGAATGGGGCTGCCGCGGCTCCCGCGTGGAAGTTAACCCGTCCTCCGCAAATGTTGGAGACTAGCCTTCCAGGCATATTTGCAGTCGGCGATGCTCGCTCGGGGAGCGTGAAGCGGGTGGCCTCGGCGGTGGGAGAAGGAGCCATGGCCGTCCACCTCGTGCATCGCGCCCTAGCGGAGCTTTAACGCGCAAACGGATGCCAAACTGGGCGCGAATGTGTCCGCGCCCGATGATCCTTCACGTCATTCTCGTTCCGGCTCTTCCATACGATTCAAATAGCGAGAGCAGATTCGAAAGCGCGAAGAGCTTTCGGACGGCGGGGCTGTAGTTGATCAGATGGAATTCGCAATTTTCCCGTTTCGCGGAAACATACAGCCCCACGATTGCGCCCAGGCCCGAGCTGTCCATGTGCGAAAGGTCGCGTAGGTCGAGAGTGACGGAGCGTTTGTGCGGCATAACGGCGTTGACTGCAT